>JBITAF010000100.1:0-57574 GCA_044440025.1 Phycisphaerales bacterium JB060
CGACCGGCCAGACTCCTGCGCCCCTGCCATCCGTACCGAACCCCGCTGGGATGGCTCTGGTACTCGTGTTGGCCGCGCGGATCGAGGCGGCGGCTGTGCTTGCCGGCTTGGGCACGGCGTCAGACGCACCGGACGACTGGCAACCGGCCCGGGTTACCTCCAATGTCCACCTCTTGGTCACTGGCGTCGGCAAGGCCAACGCCGCGGGGGCCGTGGCTCTTGCACTGGGGTCGCGGTCATTCCGCGCTGTCGTGAATCTCGGCATCTGTGGTCTGCTGCCGATTGCTCGCCCGGTCGCGATGGGGGAAACCATTGCCGCCAGCCGATCAATCTACGCTGATGAGGGGTTGGAACTACCTGATGGGTCATTCATTGGGTGTGCGTCCATGGGTTTTCCCTTGGGGCCATTCGATGACTGGGGTGTCCGAGCCGATTCGGACCTCCTTCAAATTTTGAGCCCGCTGGCGTCGGTGACGGCCCCGGTAGCCACGGTCTCGACATGCTCGGGCTCCGACGCGCTGGCTCGCACGGTCATCGAGCGGACGTGGGCGGTGGCCGAGGCGATGGAGGGTGCCGCAGCGGGCCAGGTCGCCAGCCGCCTGGGCGTGCCATTCCTGGAAATACGGGTTGTCAGCAATACCACCGGTGATCGCGAACGGCAGGTGTGGGCGATCGGGCCGGCACTGCGGCGGGTGGGCGAGGTCGCCGAAGGGATACGCCGCGCATTTGAGGGCTGATAACCAAGGCCGGTGACCGATTGGACGGATCTTGCCGGCGGTGTCAATCGGATCGTTCGCGAAACTGGGCCGAAGACCTGAACTGTCGCCCCCGATAGGCCGATTCCCTGTTCTGAACTGAGGAATCGCGTGGCCGTGCTGCGCGTAGCAATGACGGGCAGGTCAGGGGGCCGTTTTGGGCATCTCTCTGAAAACACTCTCGGCGATCGGCTCGACGCGCCTGATAGGCGGATCGGTGTCGCCCATCGCGTTCGAGTTCGGCACGGCTGAGTTGAAGGTGCTGCAGATCACTACGGGGCAGAGCCCGCACCTGGTGGCGGCTGCGGCACTGGAAATGCCAAGCCGGCTCCGCCGGGATGCCCAGGCCCGCCTGGCGTTCCAGATCGAAGCGTTGCCCAAGTTGGTCAAGGCGGGCGGGTTCAAGGGCAAGCGGGCCGTGTGCTCTATGCCCAGCGCCATGTCCTTCTGCAAGCACCTGAAGATTGTCAAGACCGATGGCGTCCCGCTGAACACGCTGGTGAGAGCCAAGATCCAATCGACGATGGGATGCGATCCCAACGCGCTGGTCTACCGCTGGGTGCCCGTGGAGAGTACGAGTTCGGGCAGCCGCGGCGAGGTCATCTGCATGGGTGCCGGGCGCGACGTCATCCAGCGATTGATGCGCGCGTTGAAGGCGGCCAAGCTCGAGCCGGTGGCGATGCACAGCGACTTCCAGGCGATCATCACGGCCATGCACGCCTGCACGCGGCACCTGGAAGGCCACGAGGACAAGCCCACGCTCTATCTGGAGTTGGGCGCGGGTGGGTCGCGGGTGCTTGTTGGCGATGGAGAGCGGCTGGCGTTCGCCAAGTTTGTGGAGATCGGCGGCAAGCACCTCGACGAGACGATCGCACGCGAGCAGAACATTGACTTGGAGATGGCTCGGTCGGTCCGTCTCAACCTGCGAACGTTGGTGCCCGAGGCTGTCACGGTCCCGGCCGCATCGAAGGACGCGAGCGTCGACACGGCGGTGGGCGGTTCGGGCCTGGCGATGCTGGAAGCCGCCCTGAAGCGGTCACGGGCGACACCCAGCAGCGAGGAGAACGGCGGCAGTGCCGTGATGGCGGCCCTGGACGAGAGCGCCGTGGGCATGGAAACGCTGGACGAGACGATGTCCCGTACCGGCACAGACCTGACCGAGCCGCTGGAGATCCTCACAGACGAGGTTCAGATGTGCGTCCGGTATTACAACGGACTGTGCCCGCAGCGCAAGATCGAGCGGGTGGTCTTCCTCGGCGGCGAGTCTCGCCAGATGGCTTTATGCACGCACATCGCCCGCCGGCTGAACCTGCCGGCCCAGGTGGCAGACCCTCTCGCACGGGTTACGCGGACCGGAAATGAGCCCTGCATCGGCACGGACCTCAGTGGAAGCCAGCCCGGATGGGCGGTGTCGCTGGGCCTGTGCCTTCGCCCAACCGATCTTTGAACAGGACAGCTACGGAGGATCCTCATGCTCGGACCATCGAGTGATAACAACCAGCAGGGCGGGGCACTGGGCGGGGGATTCCTGCCCGAGGACTACGTCCAGCGCAAGGCGGAAGGGCGTGCCAATATTATTGGCCTCACGCTGTTCTGCGCCGTCATGGGCACCGTGGTGGCGGCATTCTTCGTCACCAACCGCAACTGGAAATCGGTGCACGAGGAGCGAGAGGCGATCGCCATTCAATACACGGCCGCCGAGCCCGAGATCGAGCTGCTGATCAAGCTCGAGGAGCAGAAGGAGCAGATGCTCCAGAAAGCCGAGATCGTGACGGCGCTCATCGAGCCTGTGCCGCGCAGCATCCTCATGGCAGAGCTGGTCACGCGGATGCCCGAGGAAATGACGCTGCTGACAGTGGAGCTCAAAGGCCGCCGCGTGGCCGAGGCCTCAACGGCTAAGGTATCCGACACCCAGCAGCGACGCACCAGCGTTCGCGGGCGCAAGGCCGGCTCGCTGGGGGGCACCAAGACCGGCGCCAGCGCCGACGAGGCTGACACCGCGGCGATCCTCCCGCCCCGCTACGAGTACACGCTGACGCTGACTGGCGTGACGGCCGACAACAGCGAGATCGCCGACTACCTGGATGGCTTGAAGCTCTCGCCGCTCCTCCGTCGTGTGGAACTGCACTACGCCGAGAGCCAGAAGATAAAGGATCGGGAGCTGCGCAAGTTCCAGATCAGCGCAGAGATCGATCCCCGCGCCGACGCTCGAGGGATTGAGCCGCCAACCTCACCCGATGCCCTGGCGAACAACAGCGAGCCGCCTGCCGAGGCGACCGAAGAAGACGCCCAGGGCGAAGAGACGATTGTGATCGAACCCGATACCGCAGAGGGCCCTTGATATGAAGTTCGGCATCCGAGAATTCGTGCTTCTCCTTGTGTTGTTCGCGGTCCCGCTCGCGAGCTATTGGTTCGTGTTTCGCCCGCAGAATACACAGATCGAGCGTGCCCGTGAGGAGATCTCACTGCGTCGGGAGAAGCTCGAGAAGCTCCAGCAGGAGAGCGCGCGGCGGGGCACGCTCGAGGCGGCCACAAACCAGATCGCCGAGCGGATCGAGTCGATCGAGGCCAGGCTGCCGACGAACAAGGAGCTTTCTGACGTGGTCCGGCAGATCTCGGATCTGGCCGCTCAGGCGGGGCTCCAGCCACCCGAGATCGTGGCCGAGAAGCCCGTGAAGGCGTCGCTCTATATGGAGCAGCCGCTGAAGATCGAGATGGTGGGCGACTTCCGCGGCTTCTACAAGTTCCTTCTGGAACTGGAGCGACTTGACCGGATCACCCGCCTGCCCGAGATGACGGTACGCCGCTCGGACAAGGTCGATGGTCACATGGTGGCCGAGTTCACCCTGAGCATCTACTTCCAGGATGAGGAGGCTTGATGAACACCGATCCGTTGATGTCGAGCGATCACGCGGGCGAGGACGCCAAGGCCTCCGACGTGCTCGTTGGTGAGCCTCGCAAGCGCTTGCCGATTCAGATGGCTGTGGTAGCCGGGGTGCTCGTCGTGGCCGGCGGCGTGATCTACTGGATGCACCATAAGGGCATTGCGCCGGCCAAGCTTCTCCGGCCAGTGGAGATGCGATACACCATCGAGCAGACCCAGGCCCGTCACTACGAGGGTGAGGAAAGAATTCTTCGCTCGCTGTCGCAGGCAGGGCCGCCGCCGCAGATCCCACTGGATGAGATCCAGGACAATCCGTTCCGTCTCGAACGCGCACCCGAACAGGAAGCACCGGTCATCCCGGTCGAGCGAGCGCAGGTACGCGATCAGACGCTGGTGCAGGCCGAGAAGATTCTCGACTCAATGCGCATCGAGATGGTACTCAACAGCGAAACCAACCCACTGGCCAAGATCAACGGCAAGGTGTATCGCGTGGGCGAGCGGATCGATGGCGTGCTTGAGATCGTATCTATCTCGGGACGGTCGGTGACATTCCGCGCCAAGACGCTGATGCGCACGATCGAGATGACGGACCAGCGGTAACGCAGCCGCCGGGGATGCAGACTTAGATGAGTAAATACAACATCGATGACATCCTCAGCGAGTTGACCGACTCGGGCAAGCCCGAGGATCAGGGCAAGCGCAAGGGTAAGGGAAGCCGGCACCGGATCGACGAATCCGAGCAGGCCTTCAGCCCCCTGCCATCCATGCCAGCCCATCAGGGCGAGTCTGGCCGCTCGTCGGTCGAGAACGACCCGGCGGTCAAGCAGAAGCCCCAGGGCGCGCCCGATGCCCGGGTGGGCAAGGCCATCAGCGACGTGTTCGCACCCGACACCGCGTCGATGGGAGACGAGTACGACACCACGGAACTGGCCGAACGGCTGGTGGCTAGCGGCGCCGTGACGGCCGAGGACATGTCCCAGGCCCAGGCGATCGTGAAGCAAACGCCCGGCCGCCGGCTGGTCGAGGTGCTACTCGAGCGGGGGGCGAACGAGATCGCCGTGCAGCAGTGCGTAGCAGAGAACGCCGGCCTTCCCTTCGAGCGGATCGATCTGGACGCGGGTCTGGACGGCGGCTTCGATGGTGCGATGCTGCAACGTTTGGGTGGCGACTATTGCCGAGACCACTTGGTGCTACCGTTGCGCAGCGAGGGTCAGCGGGCGGTGATCGGCGTGGTGCGGCCGGACGACGTGTTCCTGTTCGATGAACTCCGCGAGATGCTGGGTGTTGTTGGCGTCAAGATCGTGGTGGTCACCGCCTTCGACATCCGCGGCGGCCTCGAGGTCGCCGGCATGGGCGAGCACGCCGAGGAGCCCGAAGACGTTGACCTGAATGAGATCCTCGACCAGGTCGATGAGCAGGATGTCCAGGTCGAGAAGAGCGAGAGCCAGGAAGTCGACCTGGAGCAAAAGGCCGGGGAAAGCCCGGTCATCCGCTACGTGAACTACATCATCCAGCAGGCCATCAAGGATGGGGCCAGCGATATCCACATCGAGCCGGCCGACAGAAAGCTGAAAGTTCGCTTCCGTATCGACGGCGTGCTGTTCGAGGCGATGAACCCGCCGGCCTCGATGTCGGCGGCCATCACCAGCCGCCTGAAGATCATGGCCAATCTGGACATCTCCGAGCGGCGCATCCCCCAGGACGGTCGCATCCGATGCTCGGTCGCGGGTCGCAAGCTCGATCTGCGTATGTCGACGCTGCCCAACACGTATGGCGAGAAGACCGTCATGCGTATCCTCGATACCAAGAGCATTAACGTGCAGCTTGAGGATCTTGGATTCAGCGACGATGCGCTGCAGGTTTGGCGCAAGCTTGTCACGGCGCCACACGGCATCACGCTTGTGACCGGCCCGACCGGCTCGGGTAAGACGACCACCCTGTATGCCTCGCTGCGAACGCTTGACAAGAACAAGCTGAACATCTCCACCGTGGAAGACCCGGTTGAGTACCACCTCGATGGTGTCACCCAGACACAGACGCACGAGAAGATCGGTATGTCCTTCGGCAAAGCGCTCAAGGCGCTGCTGCGTCAGGACCCCGACGTGATCATGCTGGGCGAGATCCGAGACATGGAGACCGCCATGACGGCGGTGCAGGCCGCCCTCACCGGCCACCTGGTGCTGAGCACGCTGCACACGAACGATGCGCCTTCGAGCATCACACGCCTGGTCAACATCGGGCTCGAGCCGTTCCTCGTTGGCGCCGCCGTCAACGGCGTGCTGGCCCAGCGCCTGCTCCGCCGCCTGTGCAAACACTGCAAAGCCGAGGAGCGACCAAGCGAGGAGATGGCCGAGTACCTCGAGATGCAAGGCATGGCAACCGACAAGATCTGGACTGCCAAGGGCTGCGACAAGTGCCGCGGCACGGGCTACTCGGGCCGTGTAGGCATCTATGAGTTACTCTCGGTCGATGATCGGCTGCGGGACGTTGTCGCGGGCAACCCCAACGTCAGCGAGTTTCGGCGTATGTGCTTGGAGCGCGGCATGGTCTCGCTGCGCATGGACGGCATGAGTAAGGTCCGTCACGGCCTCTCGACCATCCAGGAAGTGCTCCGCGTGACCGACGGCAACCACTGAAACACAGCGATCACTTGACGCCGATCGGGCCGGCGCTATATTTGCACTATGGCGTCAGTATCCCAAGTTCGTAACCCAGCTTCTCCCCGGCATGCCGCCCAGCGCAAGTCCGCCGTCGACTCGCTGCTCGATCCGGCGTTCTTCAAGGCCCTGGGCGATCCCACGCGTGTCCTGCTGCTCCGCTGCCTGCTCAAGTGCAAGCGGGCCTGTTCGGTGAGTGAGGTTGCCGAGTGCTGCGACGTGGACTTCTCGGTGGTCGCCCGGCATCTCTCGCTGCTCGCCCGAGCGGGCGTGCTGGAAGCCCAGAAAGAAGGCCGCACGGTGTGGTACACCCCCCGGTGCGAGCACCTGGGCGAAACGTTCCGGGCCCTGGCCGACGCCATCGACGACTGTGCTCCCGCCCCAACCAACTGCTGCGGCAGTGACTGCTGCAAGGAGGGCTGATATGGCCCGCTACATTCCCCCACGCGTGATGTTCCTGTGCACTGGAAACTCGTGCCGGAGCCAGATGGCCGAGGGCTGGGCCAGGCACCTGCTAAGCGATTCGATCGAGCCCTGCAGTGCCGGCACCGATCCACAGGGCCTGAATCCGCTGGCCGTGAAGGCGATGTCCGAGGTCGGCATCGACATCTCGGAGCACCAGAGCAAGTCAATCGCCCAGTGCGAGCCCGACACGCTCGACCTGATCATCACCGTTTGTGGAGCCGCCTACGAGCAGTGCCCGGTCTTCACGGGCGAGACGCGGGTGGTGCACCATGGCTTCGACGATCCACCTCGTCTCGCCGCCGGCGCGACCGATGAGGAAGACGCTCTGCGACACTACCGCCGCGTCCGTGATGAGATCCGTGATTACATCAAGACCATCCCCGGCCTGTTCCCGCGCAAGGACAAGCGGTAGTGTCCAATAGCCCGTGCATCACGGGGCAGCGCAAGAGTCTGGGCGTGCTCGACCGATTCCTCACGCTGTGGATCTTCCTGGCCATGGCGGTCGGTGTGCTCATCGGCCGCTTCGCCGGCGGCGTGCCCGAGGCGCTCGACGCGATGACTCTTGGCACGACCAACATCCCCATCGGCATCGGGCTCATCCTGATGATGTACCCGCCCCTGGCGAAGGTTCGCTACGAGAAGCTGCCCGAGGTCTTCAAGGACTGGAAGATCCTTGCGCTCTCGCTGATCCAGAACTGGATCATTGGCCCGTCTCTCATGTTCGTGCTGGCGATCCTCTTTCTGCGAGATCAGCCCGAGTACATGACCGGTCTCATACTCGTGGGCCTGGCACGGTGCATCGCCATGGTGCTGGTGTGGAACGATCTGGCACGCGGCAGCAGCGACTACGCGGCCGGTTTAGTAGCCTTCAACAGCATCTTTCAGGTGCTCTTCTTCGGTGTGTACGCATGGTTGTTCATCACCTTCCTACCACCATTGATGGGTCTTGAAGGCGCCATCGTGGACGTCACGATGACAGCGGTGTTCCAGAGCGTCCTGATTTACCTGGGCATCCCGTTCTTTGCCGGCATGCTCACACGGCTGGTGCTTCGATCCATCAAGGGAGAGGCGTGGTACAGCGGTGTGTTCATCCCCCGCATCGCGCCCATGACGCTCATGGCGCTGCTGGCCACGATTGTGCTGATGTTCTCGCTCCAGGGCCAGCGTATCGTCGAGTTGCCGCTGGACATCGTTCGCATCGCGATTCCGTTAACGATCTACTTCGTCGTGATGTTCCTGGTCAGCTTCTTCATGGCCAAGCGCGTCGGGGCCGACTACCCCCGCGCCGCCACGCTCGCGTTCACCGCCAGCGGCAACAACTTTGAGTTGGCCATCGCCGTCGCCATCTCAGTCTTCGGCCTGGGCTCGGACGTTGCTTTTGCAACCGTCGTCGGCCCGCTGGTCGAGGTCCCCGTGCTCATTGGCCTCGTCTGGGTCTCGCTCTGGCTCGGCCAGCGCCTGTACTCGCCCACCACACCAGTTGCCCAAGGAGACACTCCATGACCACAACCGATCCCAACACCACCCGCGAGAACGTCCTGAAGGGCTACACCAAAATCGCCCAGGACGGCCAATGGGTGGGCGTCCAGACCAGCGACGCCGCCTGCTGCGGGGGTGGCGGCTGCTGCGGCCCCACCACCCTCACCGCCGACCAGGTCGCCAGCGCGGTCGGATATGCCCAGGATGACCTCTCGGCCTTGCCGCAAGGCGCGAACATGGGTCTGTCGTGCGGCAACCCCACCGCCATCGCCGCCCTCAAGCCCGGCGAGGTCGTGATCGACCTGGGCGCGGGCGGCGGGATGGACTGCTTCCTGGCAGGCCCGCGCGTGGGCGAAACCGGCCGGGTCATCGGCGTCGACATGACGCCCGACATGCTGTCCAAGGCCCGCAAGAACATCGACAGCTACCGCCGCCAGAGCGGGCTTGACAACGTCGAGTTCCGCCTGGGCGAGATCGAGCACCTGCCCATCGCCGACGGCAGCGTCGACGTGGTGCTCAGCAACTGCGTGGTCAACCTTTCGGTCAACAAGGCGCAGGTGTGGCGCGAGGTCGCCCGCGTGCTCAAGCCCGGCGGGCGCGTGGCCGTGAGCGACCTGGCCCTGCTCCAGCCGCTGCCCGAGGCGGTGGTCGCCGACGTGGAAGCCCTGGTGGGGTGCGTCGCCGGGGCCGACCTTGTCGAGACCATCCGCGCCGACATGGAAGCCGCGGGTTTGACCGACATCGAGCTGACCAGCAAGCCCGAGTACGTCGAGGCCATGACCACCTGGCAGGATCCGTTGTACCAGAAGATCATCGCGTCGCTGCCCGAGGGCGCGAAGATGAGCCAGTACGTGACCAGCCTGGACATCGCCGCCCGCAAGCCCTGAGCTTCCGGCTGACCCCCTGCCCGCCGCGCTAGACTCGCCGCGTGAGGTTCGACACCAGCCAGCACATGCGTCTCGGGCAGCAGATGAAGCTGTCGCCCAGGGTCATCCAGTCGATGGAGATCCTCCAGATGCCCCTGGCCGACCTCGAGCAGCGCATTGAGGAAGAGCTCGAGAGCAACATGGCCCTGGAGATCGTCGAGGGCCAGGCGGAGAAGGCCAAGCCCAAGGACGAGACCGATCGGCCCGATCGCGAGCTGACGATCGAGAACACGGGCAACGCCCAGGACGACTTCGCCCGGCTGGACAGCTTCCAGAACGATCAGCCCGATGCGGCCGACAACGCATTCGACGGCCCGAGCCGCCAGAACCTCGAGCCGGGCTCGTCCAGCCGCGTTTCATCGGGCGAGCGCGACGGCAAGATGGACGCCATGGCCGCCGCGCCCGCCCGCCAGGCGTCGGTGAGCGAGCAACTCCGCGACCAGTGGGCCCTGGCCGAGATGGACGCCGAGCTGCGTGCGATGGGCTCCTACCTCATCTCATTCATCGACGAGGACGGCTACCTCCGCACGCCGCTGGAGGACATCGCCCAGCAGGCCCCCGAGCCGCTGGCCGAGCTGGCCGGCGATCGCGACAAGCTCCTCGAGCAGCTCCCCTGGGTGCTCGAGGAGATCCAGCTCGTGCTCGAGCCCACCGGCGTGGGCGCACGCGACGCCCGCGAGTGCCTGCTGCTCCAGCTCGACGCCGTCCAGCACGACCCGGACTTCAACGAGGACGACGCAACCGACGACGCCATCGAGAGCGCCCGCTGGCTGGTGACCGACCACCTCGACGACCTGATGAACAACAGACTGCCGCGAATCGCCGAGGCCACGACGCTGACGATGGACGAGATCAAGATCGGTGTCCAGCTCCTGCGGCGGCTGAGCCTGGCGCCGGGAAAGCGGCTAGCGCCCGATCGCAGCGAGCCGATCATCCCCGACGCCATCGTCGAGTATGACGAGGACAACGATCGCTACGTTGCGTACCTCAACGACCGCAGCCTGATGAACCTGCGCATCAATCGCGACTACTCCGAGATGGTCCGCACCCGCGAACTCGACAAGCAGGGCCGCGACTTCGTCCGCAAGAACCTGAGCAACGCGCAGTGGCTCGTCGATGCCATCGGCCAGCGGCGCGACACGCTGCTCCGCGTCATCCACGCCGTCATCGATGCCCAGCGCGATTTCTTCGACTACGGCCCCGAGAGCCTGCGCCCGCTGCCCATGACGCAGGTGGCCGAGCAGCTTGGCATCCACGTCGCCACGGTCTCGCGCGCGGTGTCGGACAAGTACCTCCAGACGCCCCGCGGCGTGGTGCCGCTGCGGCGGTTCTTCTCCGGCGGCACGCAGAACGACGCGGGCGACGACGTGAGCTGGGCCGCCATCAAGGCCGCCATGCAGGACGTGGTGGACAACGAGAACAAGGCCATGCCGCTCAGCGACGAGGCCATCGTCCGCGAGCTCAAGAAGCGCGGCATCGAGATCGCACGCCGAACCGTCGCCAAGTACCGCGATCAGCTCGAAATCCCCGCGGCCCGCATTCGCAAGACCTATTGACCTGCGAACCCATCCTTCGGCATCGCGCATTCGCGACGGCGCGGTCCATCGGCGTGGCCGACGTCCACGTCGATGCTCAGTTCCTCGTGTGCTGGCGTTCATCGCCAGCCGGGGCCCCCACGCGCTTATCGATAACCATTCGGATGCGAATGGCGTTGCCGATAACCAGGAAGTCGCTCACCGCCATCGCACCCGCCGCCACGACCGGGCCATGCTCACCCAGCAGGCCGAACGCCGCCGCGGGAATCGCGATTACATTGTACAGGAACGCCAGGAACAGATTCTGGCGGATGCCGCGGTGCGTCGCCCGGCCGATGCGCACCAGGTCGACAACCGCCAGCGGTCGGTCGCCGGGGATGATCGCGTCGGCGGCCTCGAGCGCAACGTTGCTGCCCGCGTCGATGGCTACACCGATGCCGCCGGACGACGACGCCGCCGCCATCGCAGGCGCATCGTTGATGCCGTCGCCAACCATCATCACGGTGTCCCGCTCGGCCGCCTCGCGCACACGGTCAACCTTGTGCTGGGGCGACAGGCCCGCGTACACCCGATCCCGATCCAGCCCAATGCGGTCGGCCAGCTTGTGCGCGGGGCCCTCCCGGTCGCCGGTCAGCACGCGCGGCTCGATGCCAAGCGCCTCCAGCTCCCTCACGAACTGGTCGGCCCCCGCACGCAGCTCTTCGCGGAAGCGCACGACGCCGACCAGTTTGTTGTCCAAGATCACGACCGAAGTTGGTCCCTCATCGAGCGAGACGTCGTCGAGTGCGTGGCCCTCGCCGCGAGCTGCGGCCACCGAAACCAGCATCGCCCGCTGCCCATCGATCTCGCCCACCATGCCCCGGCCGGGCACTTCCTCGGCGTTCTGGGCCGGCTGGTAGGCCACGCCCCGATCTTCGGCGGCCCGGACGATGGCCTTGGACAGCGGGTGGCTGGATCGGCACGCGAGCATCGCGGCGGGGTGCAGGAGCTCTTCGCCGGTTTCGTCGCGCACCACCGGGTGGCCGCTGGTGATGGTGCCGGTCTTGTCGAGCAGCGCGACCTTCGCCACGGCCGCTCGTTCCAGCGCACTGGCCGAACGCACCAGGATACCCCGACGCCCCGCAGCGCCCGTCCCCACCATGACCGCGAGGGGCGTGGCCAGCCCAAGCGCGCACGGGCATGAGATCACCAGCACCGTGGCGGCGGTCACGACGGCCTTGGAGATGCCCCCGCCGGGCACCAGCAGCCACGCCACGAAGCTGACCAGCGCGATCGAGATCGACAGCGGCACAAAGATCGACGAGACCTTGTCGGCCAGCCGCTGCACGTCGGCCTTGCTGGCCAGGGCGTCGGCCACAAGCGCCACCATGCGCCCCAGCGTGCCGCTCGCGCCGTCGGTCGTCGCGCGCACGATAGCGGGCGTGCCCACCGCCACCGAGCCGGCCATCACCGGGTCGCCCGCGGCCTTGTCGGCCGGCACCGATTCGCCCGTTACGGCCGATTCGTCCAGCGACGCCGGCCCGACAAGCTCGCCGTCCACCGGGCACCTGTCACCGGCGCGCACCAGCACCAGGTCGCCCGGCAGCACCTCGCCGGCGGGCACGACCGTCCCGGTGGCGTCGTTCTCGTCGGCAAGCACGATCGCCTCGGTCGGCTGCATCGCCGCCAGCTCGCGCAATGCCTTGGTGGTGCCCCGCCGGGCCCGCCGTTCGAGCCAGTGGCCAAGCGAGATGAGCGTCAGCAGGCCGGTCGCCTCGATGAAGTACGTCGGCCGCTCCCCGCCGCCGGTGAACGTGATGATGGCGTGCACCAGCGAGAGCGTGTACGCCGAGGCGCTGCCCAGCGACACGAGCGTATCCATGTTCGTGGTCTTGCGCCGGGCCGCGGCGATCGCCGAGCGGTAGAACGCCGACCCGATGAAGATCTGGGCGATCGTACCCACCGCGAGGGCTACGGCTAGCCCGGCGCCCCCGGTCATGTGTAGGCCCAGCGGATGGCCGAACCAATGGGCCAGTTCCATCGGCAGCCAGAGCACCACGCCCAGGATCACACGCCAGCGCCAGGCGTCGGCCTGCTTCACATCGTCGGCGCCCAGCCGCCGGGCCAGGTCCGCCGCCGCATCGCCCGTCGACGCCGGCGAGGCCTCGAACCCCGCCTCGCGCACGTTCGCGGCCAGGGCCTGGGGGTCGAGCGATTCGCCACGGACCAGGGCCGACCCGCCCGCCAGGCTCACCATGGCGCTGCGCACGCCCGGGGTCTTGGTGAGCGCCCGTTCGACACCCGCCACGCATCCTGCACAGCTCATGCCATCCACGCGCAAGCGGACAATCGCGTTCTCATTCTCAACGCCTTCCGGACTGGTGATCATAGCGAGAGCCTAACTCCCAACCGGCCTCGGTTCTTCGAGGTGGGCGTGCGCCGCGTCGATACGCACGCGACCACCGCCATCGGTTTCCAGCTCCAGCCGCCATTGCCGGTCCAAGCCAACGACCCGCCCGGCGACCTGCCTGCCATCCACCCGGAACACGCACCGCTCACCCCGCAGGGTTCCAAGTTCCAGCCAGCGATCACCGATGGCCCGCGGCTGGGCGTCGAGCCACCGCGAGATGCCCTCCAGCACCGCGCGGGCGGCGCTCGGTCGATCGGCCCGGACGCCGAACTGTTCGAGGCTCACGGCGGTCTTCTCCAGGCCACCCTCCCATTCCCGGGGTCGCTCGTAGACGTTCACCCCCACCCCCACCACCGCGAGCCCGCCGAACGACTCGATGAGCACGCCGGCCAGCTTCCGGCCGGGTTCGCCTTCGGTGCGTTCCACGACATCGTTGGGCCATTTCAGCCCCAGCCCGGCCGCGCCGAGGGCCTCGCAGCCCTCGATGACCCCCAGGCCCACCGCCAGCGACAGGCCCGCCGCGGGCAGGCCGGAACGCACCACCAGGCTCATCGAAAGGGAGGCCCCGCCGCCGTCGTCCCACGTGCGCCCCTGCCGACCACGGCCGCTGACCTGCCGCTTGGCGACGACCACCAGTCCCGGCGAACCGTCGGCCAGCACCCTGGCATCGCCCTGGGTCGAGGGTGTCTGGTCGAGCACGACCACGCGATCGAACGAACCGATCGGCGCTGCAAGCGAGTTCCACGCCTCCTGCCTCACGCCGGCACTCCCGCATCCAATCCGATATCGAGCCACACCGCGTGATGGGTGAGCGCACCGATGGCGATGCGATCGACACCGGTCCGCGCCACCTCGCCCACGGCCGGGAGCTCGATGCCCCCCGAGGCTTCCAGCAGAGGCTGGCGGCCCTTCGCGTTGCGCATCTCGACGGCCTTGGTGATCTCTTCCACGCTCATGTTGTCCAGAAGGATGATGTCCAGGACGCCACCTTCGAGCTCCAGCATCGCGGCGAGTTGCTCGAGCGTGTCGACCTCGGCCTCCACGAACGTCGGCGCGAAGCGTTCCCGGGCATCCCCGGCGATGCCCGCAACCTTCTTGGCCGCCTGCTCGGGCGTCATGCCCACAAGGTGGTTGTCCTTGATGAGCACGGCGTCGTGCAACCCCATGCGGTGGCTGTGCCCGCCGCCGCACCGAACGGCGTACTTCTCCAGCTGACGAAGCCCAGGCGTGGTCTTGCGAGTGTCGACCACCTGCGCGAGCGCGTCCCCCACGGCGTTCACGTAGCGCGACGTCTGCAACGCCACGCCGCTCAGCCGTCCCAGCAGGTTCAGCAGCGTCCGTTCGGCCGCGAGGATCTCGCGACGCGGGCCCAGGAGGGCTCCCAGCCGCTGGCCGGCCTCGATTGTCTCGCCGTCCT
This sequence comes from Phycisphaerales bacterium JB060, assembly GCA_044440025.1. Lineage (GTDB taxonomy): Bacteria > Planctomycetota > Phycisphaerae > Phycisphaerales > UBA1924 > JAHCJI01. Next base: position 14,508 of record JBITAF010000100.1, read on the forward strand.
TGACCAGGTTCCGGAAGAGCGTGGTCGGGGCCAGCACGTCCAGCACGTCTCCCACCGCTTCCAGACCACAGATGATGCCCGGCTCGCGAGCCACGACCCAAGCCTCGCTCCGCTCGGTCGCGTCCACCATCAGGGTGGCCGTGGGGTCCTGATGATCTGGACCCAGGTCCTCGTCGCGGCAGATCTCCAGCAACCGCCGGGTCAGCCCCGGGGAAACCAGTTCCTTGTACCAATCGGCGGGCGAGGCGTCGGCGGGCGAATCGGCTTTGGTGTTCTCAGTCACGCCCGATCGTATCGCGAACCCACTCCGTCCGCACGGCTTACACTGGACCTTCCCGAATCAGCATGCGGGCACAGACGCCCGGGAGGCAGCATGGGTTTGTTGGACGGCAAGGTCGCCCTGATCGTGGGCATCGCGAACGAACGCTCGTACGCCTGGCACATCGCCAAGGCCCTCATCGACCACGGCGCAACGTGCGCCTACACATGCCTGCCCGGAGAGAAGAACCAGCGCCGCACCGAGCGGGCCGTGAAGGCCCTGCCCGGTCAGGGCGGCAGCGACCCGCTCATCGTGCCCATGGACGCCGGCAGCGACGACGATATCGATCTGGCCATCAAGGCCTTCGAGGCTCGCCACGAGGCCATGCACGTGCTCGTGCATTCCATCGCCTTCGCCGATCGCGAGTATCTGGCCCCCGGCAAATTCGTAGATACGCCCCGGCAGGCGTTCCTGAGCGCCGTGGACATCTCGGCGTACACGCTGCTGGGCCTGGGCCGGCGCTGCCGCGACTTGCTGGCCAAGGAGGGAGGCTCGGTGATGGCCATGAGCTACTACGGGTCCGAAAAGGTCGTGCCCGGCTACAACGTCATGGGTGTCGCCAAGGCGACGCTGGAGGCCACCGCCCGATACATGGCCGGCGATATGGGCGCCCAGGGCATCCGCGTCAACACCATCTCGGGCGGCTACCTCCGAACGCTGGCCTCCAGCGCCGTGGGCGGGGCCGACAAGATCAGCGAGCAGAATCTGGACCGGTCGCCATTGAAGCGCAACGTGGAGGGTGGCGACGTGGGGAACACCGCGGTCTACCTTGCCAGTAACCTCAGCGCCGGTGTGACCGGTGAGAACATTTACGTGGATTGTGGCGCCAACATCGTCGGAGTGTAACGGGTGGCCCGCAGAATGTTCGGATTTCATCCGGATTCGCCTGTTGAAAATCCGGCACGGTATCCGATATTGAAGGTATGAGCGTTGCCCCGACCAGCGCAGCTGCCGCTCTGGCTTCACAGGCCTCAGCGACCGAACGGGCCAGCAAGGTCCAAACGGACTCAAAGCAGACCGACAAGCAGCGCCGCGTGAAGCACGGCACGCAGACCGGCGACCGTATCGTGCTGAGCACCGAGGCCATCCAGCCAAAACAGAGCACCACCGACCGTTCCGAAGCAGAGCCGCACGAGCACGCCCCGGTCGAGGAAGATATCAAGCACCTGGACGTGGAGGGCTGACGCCCATTACGCCGCGATCGATCGTACGGTCGAAAGCGCTTCGATCATTGCCAACACCTGGTCACGCACGTCCGGATTCACAGTAAGCCACTCGGCGGTCATCACCTCATCGCACACATCATCGAGCACGTACGCCACCCGAGGCCGATCGATTAACGCCGTCGCGTACGCCAGGCCCGCGGCAAGTTTGCCCAGCGTCTCGGCCCCGCCGCGGTTGTAGGCGATATCCGAGAGAAGGTACTCCATCGGATCGACCAGCGGCTCGGGGCGCTCGATCGACAATCGCTCGTGACCAGTCAGCATCAGGTCAAAGCCCAGCACCTCTTGACCACCGGCAAACGCCGCCACGCACGCCCGCAGGCAGGTCTCACCCTCGGCAGGTCCCAAACGGTTGATCACGCGGGCGGCATTCACACGATCCTCTGGGAGCAAACCGCAACCGGTCCAGGCCAGGTAACCGGCCAGCGTCCGCATGGCCGCGAACTCGGCCTGGCCCACCTGATCGGGCCGGCGGTCACCCAGCACCGAGGCCATCTGCCGGAACACGCGGTCCAGCGCCGGATCGGAGACCACTGGCGAGCCCAGCATGAGTCCGAGGGCCGGTCGGCCGCGCAGGCGATCGCCAAAGTCCAACCTGCTGGGGTATCGTCCCAGCAGGGCCGCTGCCTCAAGCAACGAACGCAGCACCGGGATCGCACCCTGGTCGGCCCAGTCGAACGTCGACAACGTGACCGTGGCAGCATCGATCCGCAAGGGGAATAGGGACGAGTAGCTCAACGGCAGCGCCGAAGCCCAGTCGTGCCAGGCGGCAGGGTCATCGGGTGACTCGGCAACCCGGATCACCAGAGGGCCATCGGGCGTGTGTTGCTCGATCATCGCGTCGAACCCGAGCCGACGCCATACCGCCGGATCGCCTGAGTCGTGGAAGCGTGCCAGTGAGAGCGAGAGAGCACCGGGGGCCCGCTCAAGAGCGCGGAAGTGCTCATCGGGAAGTTGCACGCCAATGCGCAACGGCCGAGAGAGCGACGCCCCGGGCGTACCACCGGACGTCCTCATCCGCTCCAGCCAGGCCGGCAGCTGACCGTCTGAGCAGGAACGGATGATCGTCAACGCTCCGTCGGAGACAGTGGCAAGAGCCTGTCGCGGCAGGGGCACCATGCTGGGCAGTTCCAGCGTCTGCTGGGCTTTCGTCGTCGAAGTTTGTTCACCCCCATCGTCAGAGACGTTCTGGAACTCCTCGGAGTGAATGGCCGGTGTGGAGATCGAAGCGAATGGGACTTCACCTGCCATCCGACCCAGCAGCCACCGTCCGCCGAGAACCATTCCGATAATCCACAACCCCGCCGGCACACCCAGCATAGTCCAAGTAAGCCACGCCGCCCCGAGCAGCCACGCGGTTAGCACGACGGCGCACACGCCGACCACCCACGCAAGGCCCGAGACGGCTGTCGAGTCTTGGCCGACCGTGGCGGTCGAACCCCGCTGCATCCGAAGAGAAGTGTTCATCTACTCCACGTCGGCACGATTCCGCGACGGCTGGCATCAGCTGCGGCGGGGCGATATCAACCCGGACGATTCTGCAGGTGCCGCGGGGTGCGCCGCCGGTGTTGTGGTGTTATCCACCGCTTGACTCGCCGCGAATCTCCTCCAGCGCCCTCATCACGTCGGCCGGCTCGGCCCGATTCCGGTAATCGGCGTCCAGAAACGCCCAGCGGATCTGGGCGTTGCGATCGATCACGTACGTCGCCGCCAGGGGCAGCTCGCCCGAGTCGTCGCCGTTGAAGTCGCTGAGCCCGAAGTTCTTCTCGTAGTTTGCCTGCACGCCCTCGGTCAGGTCGAAGACCACGCCGTATTCACGCGCGACGGCGTTGCCCACGTCGCTGAGCACCTGGAAATCAAGCTCGTTCTTCTCGGCGGTCGAAAGCGACTTATCGGGCAACTCGGGGGTGAGCGCCACGAGCGTGGCGCCCAGGTCGCGGATCTCATCCAGGTGATGCTGATAGGCCGCCAGCGTGAGGTTGCAATAGGGGCACCACCCGCCGCGGTACCACAGCAGCACGACCGGGCCATCTTCCAGCAGGTCCGACAGCGACACCTCCTCACCCTGCTGATTCTCGAGCGTGAAGCCGGGGGCCTGGTCGCCCACGTTCTTTGCGTCCTCCACCACACCCGCATCGACCACCGCCTGCAGGCCCTCGGCGTACAGCGTCTTGATCTCATCGTCGGCCCGCTCGTTGAAGCTGGCCTTTCGGGCGTCCAGCTCGCTGGCAAGGGTGGTCGAGGCGTCGGTGGGCTGCTCCTGCGGCGTGCCGGTGGCGGCGGCGGCGGTTGGTTCGTTCGCCTCCTGCTCGCAGCCGGTCAATACGAACGCGGCCGCGCCCAGCGAGAGCACGGCCAGTGAGAACGTCGTGGTGGGTTGATTACGCATGGGGCAGGGTACGAGCCCGCCCGCTGGCCGATTATTCCGGGCGTGTCCGGAACTTGCTCAATCTACCGCCGGAACCACGAGGTGATGGCGTGCATCGTGACGGCTCTGCCCATGGCACCGATGGATTCGGTGAGCGGGATCTCTTTCGGGCACACCTTCACGCAGTTCTGGGCGTTGCCGCAGTCCGAAACGCCGCCGGGGCCCATGAGGGCGTCTAGCCGTTCGGCCTTGAGCTGCTTGCCGGTCTCATGCTCGTTGAACAACCGCGCCTGACTGATCGCGTGGGCGCCGATAAAGCTGGTGGGCCATTCCTCGGGATCTTCCTCGAGTTGATACTGCGGGCATGCTTCCAGGCAGCAGCCGCACGACATGCACGTGGAGAGCTTATAGCGTGTGCTCTGTTTATCGGGACTCTCTTTGGGGCCCGCCCCGAGGTCGTACGTCCCGTCAATGGGCACCCATGCCTTGACGCGATGCAACGCCTTGAACATCCGTTCGCGATCGACCCACAGATCACGGATGACTGGAAACTTGCTCATCGGCTCGAGCGTGACCTCGTCGCCATCGTTGGGAGCGATGTTCTCGATGAGGGCCGTGCAACTCTGGCGGACCTTGCCATTGACCACCATGGTGCAGGCGCCGCAGACCTCCTCGAGACAGCCCGAGTCCCACACCACCGGGGTGGTCTTCTTTCCGTCGACTGTTGTCGGGTGGGCCGCGATCCACTGCAGGCACGAGATGATGTTCGCTCCCGGCTCGCGGGGTACATCGAAGCTCTCCCAATACGAGGCCTTACCCGGGCCCTCGCTCCGCTTGATGCGGATGCGCACGGCCTTGTTCTTAGTGCTCTGCGGGGTGGCGATCATGCGTTGCTCGCTTCCTTGGTCTCTCGGTCGAATCAACTGCCTGTCGTGGATGCCGGCTTCGCGCCGTTGATATCCGGTTCGGCATCGGGGTTGGCCACGCGACGGTTGGCCTTGGGATCATCGGCCGTCGAGGGCCCGTTCTTGGCTGGGGAATCCTCCTCGACCTTGCCGTAGGTACGTGCACGGGGCTTGACCAGGTCCGTCTGCACGTCCCGGTAGCTGATCTGGTGCTGCTCGGCGCCGCGGTTGCCGGGAATGAACCCGGCAATGGTGGTCTTCAGGAATCGCTCGTCGTCGCGGTCGGGGTAGTCCGTGCGGTAGTGCGAGCCGCGGCTCTCCTCACGGAGCAGGCTGCACTTGGCGATCATCTCGGCCAGCACGAGCATATCGCCTACAGACCGGCTGTAGCTGAGCGACTGGTTGGTCCAGGCCGACGCGTCGGGCAGGCGGGCCCGGCTGAAACGCTCGCGTAGCGAGGCCAGCGTGTCGAGCGTCTTGTTCAGGCGATCGGCCGTCTTGACCACCGTGCACGTGGCCTCCATAACCTCGCCCATCTCCTTGCCGATGAGGTAGGGGTTCGTGTCGTCCTCGCCCTGCGTGCCTTCGACCGTGTCGAGCAGGTGATCGACCTTGGCCTGCTCCTGATCGACTATGGCATCGAACACACGCTGGTCGACGTCCTCGATCGGTCGCTCGGCGGGCGAGCCCTCCTTCACGAAGTTGGCCACGCCCTGGCCGCAGTACAGGCCGTCGAAGATGCAGCTCAGCAGAGCGTTGGCGCCCAGGCGGGTGGCGCCGTGGTAGGCAAAGTTCACCTCACCGAAGGCGTAGAGCCCGTCGACGTTGGTCATCATGTTGTTGGGCGCACCGAGCATCATGCCCCGGCCGGGCGTGGTGTCGATCGGCGCCACCATGCCGGGCTTGTGCTCGCCGTGGGGAGTGTCGGGCTCGTAAGTGCCGGGCGTGAACTGGGTCCACATGCCGCCCATGGAGTAGTGCACCGCCGGGAAGATGCGCATGGGGTTGAAGCGCGGATCCTCGCCGGCGAACTTTTCGTAGATCTCCATGATGCCGCCGAGTTTGCGAGTGAGGTACTCGGGATCCTTGTGGGTCAGGTCGAGGTAGACCTGGTTCTGGCCGCCGATGCCCATCCCGTCGTTAACGCACACGTCGAAGATCTCGCGCGTCGCGATGTCACGCGGCACGAGGTTGCCGTACTTGGGGTACCGCTCCTCGAGGAAGTACCAGCGCTCGCTCTCGGGGATGTCGGCCGGCTTGCGATCATCGCCCTTCTTACGCGGCACCCACACGCGACCACCCTCGCCGCGGGCGCTCTCACTCATGAGGCGGCACTTGTCGGCCCCAGGGATGGCCGTCGGGTGAACCTGGATCATCTCGCCGTTGCCGTACAACGCGCCGGCCTGATAACACCGGCTGGCCGCACCGCCCGTGCAGATGATGCTGTTGGTGCTCTTGCCGAAGACCAGCCCGCAGCCGCCGGTGGCCATGATGGTGGCCGCCCCGCGGAACGAGCGGATCTGCATCGTCCGCATGTCCTGGGCCACGATGCCCACGCAGCGGCCGTCACCATCGAGGCCATGAACCTCGCCCTCGATGACCGGCCAGAGGAACTCCCAGAACTCGTACTTCTTGACCAGTCCCGAGGCCTCATACCGACGGGTTTGCTCGTCGAGGGCGTATAGGAGTTGCTGGCCCGTCGTGGCGCCGGCGAAGTGGGTACGCCTGAAGAGCGAGCCACCGAAGAGACGCAGGTCACGCTGGCCCTCGTTGGTGCGGTTGAAGGGCACGCCCATGCGGTCGAGCAGGTCGATGACCTTGGGGGCAAAGTTGGCCATCTCGAGCACGGGCCCCTGGTCGGCCAGGTAGTCGCCGCCGTAGATGGTCTCGTCGAAGTGCTGGTACTCGCTATACCCCTGCTGGCGTGCGATCTCGTTGCAGGCGTTGATGCCGCCTTGGGCGCACACGCTGTGGCTACGTTTGACAGGCACCATGCTGAAGAGGTCGACCGGGATGCCGGCCTCGGCGATGCGAACCGTGGCGGCCAAGCCTGCCAACCCCCCACCGACGACGATCACGCGTTGCTGCTGCTGCACTGTGGGGCCTCCGGGCCATTTGGTGTCGGCTTTGCCTGAGTGACTATATCACAGGGAATCGATGCATTTTCAAACGCCGCTGAAATGTGTGAAATCCTGGGGGCAGCCCGGGAACACCTTATCGCACGTCTGTGCCGGCCGGGGGCTCGCCGGCAGGGGTTGGTCCATCTCCTCGTTGGGGCTTAGGAACGCCCTTCTCGAGGATGTAGGCCTCATAGGCCGCCTCGCCATGGTCTTCGATGTACATGCGCCGCTCGACCTCATGGGCTTGGTCGTAGTCCATCGTCATGGCGGCGAACAGCGACGACCAGCCGGCCAACATGAGTCCCGCGCCTATCGCGGCGCACGCCACACCCCACCGCCGCATGGCCTTCTCGGAGGTTGTGATGCCCCAGGTGATGGCGGCGGTCCAGAGACCGTTGGCAAAGTGGAATACCAAGGCGGTGACCCCGACCATATACAGTACCGAGACCATCACGCCTGGCAGCGTAAACCCTTCCGGAGAGCCCTGGAGAGCAGCGGCGAGCGTCGAGGCCGAGAAGCTGTGGCTCCATGCTGTGCCTTGGGGCACGAGCCAGGCCCACCCCCAACGGAGCGTGGCGACGTGGTACACGATGAACAGGATGCCAACGTAGCCGGTGAGTCGCTGAAGGGTGTACCGCCAGTTGTCCTGGTAGCTGTACCGCTGGATGTTGGACTTGCCAGTCGTGGCGTAGTACACGCCCAGGATGCTGTGGAACGCGATGGACACCCAAAGGGTGATCTCGAGCAGCAGAAGATGCGGGATTTGCGTGTTAATCCACTCGACCTCGTGCTGGAAATAGCGAACGCCGCCCTCGGCCACAGAAAGGCCATCACCCTCGCCGCGGAGCGCGAAACGGCCCCAAGCGAGCGATGAGTTGGTGATGAGGTGCCCGATGAGGAACACACCGATGGGCAGGATGCCCGTCAGAGAGTGAAGGCGACGCAGGATGAAATGCACCTGGGTCTTTGTCGGTGAAGGACTGGGCGCGGTGTCTGATCCACTTGCCACTCGTGGGCTCCTGATCAAGGTCTGGTGAAGCGCGACATTCCAACTGTTATCGGTTCAGCGGAAACCCTGCATGAACCATGTCTCGGCTACCGATGGGAAGCGTGCTAAGGGGCGGAGATGCCCGGGCCACCGGTGCCCGTAGGACCATCCTGGCCAATGTCAACCTGCTGGGCTCGTCCCTCGGCGATGGCCTTGTCGACGGCCTTGTTGACCTCGACGAACTGCAGACGCAACTCGTGGGCGGTCTGCTTGACGGTCTCGGCCTCTTCCTCGGTCAGGTTGCCCTTGGTCTTCTCCTCAAGGGTGCTCAGCAGGTCGACATGAAACTTGGCCAGATCCATCGCGACCATTGCCCGGCCGGTCTGTGGATCGGGGAAAGCGCCCATGTATAGCAGGGCCTGGGTGGCGAGGATCTGCACAACTCCCAGGATGTCCGCGGGCGGCAGTTCACGCTCGGAGGACTCTTGAGCCTTCTGCTGCGCCTGCTCAGAGAGCTTCTGACGCTCGGCCTCGGCCTGGCTCTTCCAGTCGGAATCGATGATCAGCTTGGACTCGTTTTCCTGGTCGGCCACGTTGCCTCCTTCGTTCGCTTTCGGCTACCCGTGGGCGCGAGCCCCCGGGCGAGAATACCCTCTCCCGTGAGCGTAGGCGGAAAGGCACAGTTTACCCCCTGTTTTCGCAGCATGTGCGGGACTTTGCGCAGTTTGGCGGCGGTTGTCATGCTGGGCTTGGTCGGGTGCGCCGGCCAGCCGGGCCCTGGCGGGGGCCTGGAGCCTGCGGATTTTGCCGCCCTGCCCGAGGGCGAAAGCGAGGGCAACCCTGGATCTGGCAGCATGGGCGTTCGGGATCTGGGCCGACCCCAGCCGCTTGATGCGGGCGACTTTGCGGCCACGGATGCGGTGCTCGTTCCCGCGCCCGTTGACGCCGCGGCCCTGCCCTTGGTTGGCCCCCAACCGGAGGTTTCACCCCCCGAACGGACACGGCCTGGGGTGGTGCTTCTGGACGTAAAGGTTGGCGAGGTAAACAACAAGCCAATCTTCGCGGCCGAGTTTCTGGATCCATTGGCCCAGCGATTAAGGGCCTTGGCGTATGAGGATGTTGACCTGTCCGGCGGGGGGACGAGGGCCGAGTTGGTGCCGCTGCCGGTGTGGCGGAGCCAAGCCGGGGCAATCATCAACGAGCAGTTGGAGATCTTCATCACCAACGAGTTGGTCATTGCCGAGGGGCTGGCAAGCTTCACGCCCGCGCAGCGATCAAGCCTGCGAAACTTTCTCGGGCTCGCGCGGGAGGACCTGGAGCGACAGTCGGGCGGCAGCATCACCCGTGCCGTGCGCAACTTAGGGACCGGCCAGACGCTCAGCGAATACCTGCAAGAGGTCCGGAACCGCCAGCTGATCAGCCGGTTCAGCGACGACCTGCGTCGGAGCGTGGTGGTGACGCGGAGCGACGTGGAGCGAGCGTACCTGCAGAGGTATGGCAGCGACCGCAAGCCCTCAAGCATGACATTCCGAGAGATCCGTGTGCCAAGGGACGATGCCGAGGCGGCCGCCCGTGTGTCGCGGCGGCTCTCGCGTGGCGAGCCTTTCGCCGAGGTGGCCACCGATGAGGCCAACACGTCGCGACGGAGTGATGGCGGGTTGTGGCCGGCGATGAGCTTCACGGGCGAGTTCGCCGATGCGACGTTCTTTCCGAGCGATCCGGACCTGGACGAGGCGCTGCGCGGGCTAACCCCCGGCGAGTGGGCTGGTCCCATCGAGAGCGACCGATTCACGCACTGGATCTATCTCAACGACATCTCCATTGGTTACAAGACATGGGCCGAGGCGCAGAGCGAGCTCCGGCTCGAGTTGTATAACCAGCGACTGGAGGAGGCCTACCAGCGCGAGATGGCGCGGCTGTTCCAGCAGGCCGGCTTGCAGGATCGCGCGGCGATGCGTGATGAGCTGCTCACGGTCGCGACCCGCTGGTACTACCCCGACCAGTGATGGGACGCGATGCGGATAGGCCGCCGAGACAAGCTGGGACCCATGGGCGAGCGGGTGGCGGCCAGGTACCTGCGCGGCCGCGGGTTCCGGGTGCTCGGCCGGAACCTGAACACCACGTTCGGCGAGGCCGACCTGCTGTGTGAGGGGCCCGACGGCTGTGTGGTGATCGTGGAAGTCAAGGCGCGGCGGCATCGCCCGGGCATGCTCCCGCCTGAGGCGTCTGTGACGCTGGTCAAACGCCGCAAGCTGGCGCGCATCCTGGAGCACCTGGTTCGGTCCAACGGCTGGGAAGCACGGCCCCGGCGTGTGGATGTAGTCGCCGTGGAGTTCCACGCCAGGCGTTGGCGGCCGCCACGGGCATCGGTCCGTCACTTCGAGAACGCGGTGCTGCGAGGGGGCGGCGTCCGCTAGCCGGTGGGTTCTGAGTCAGGCGTGTCGGTATGGGCACTGGGCGTAGCGCCAGACCAATCCCGCCTGCCGGCCAGGCGGTCTCTGAACTGGGCCTCGGCTCGTCGCTCTTCGACGATCTGGAGGTCGAGCCTCAGCGGGATGATGACGCTGAACATGGAGCCGCGACCTGCATCAGAGACGAGCTGGATCTCGCACTGGAGCACGCCCGCGAGCTCCCGGGCGATGGCCAAGCCCAGCCCGGTCCCGGCGTGTTCTCTGGTGCGGCTGGCATCGACCTGGGTGAACTTCTCAAAGACGCGCTCCTGGTCCTCGGGAGAGATGCCAGGGCCGTTGTCTATGACGCTGATGCGGACTCGGTCGCCCGTGCCGGCGTCGGCCAGCCGTTCGGCTCGCAACTCGACGCGCATGGGGCCGGTCGAACCAGGAGCGCCGGTAAACTTGACGGCATTGGACAGAAAGTTGAAGACGACCTGCTGGAGCTTTTTCGGGTCGGTCTCCACGAGCGGCAGGTCTGGATCGACGTGAAAAACCAGTTCGATGCCACGCCGCTGGGCGAGCGGGTCGACCAGCCCCAGGAGGGTCTCGCAGAGCGCGGGGACACTGACGGCCTGAACGTTGAGCTCGAAGCGGCCAGCCTCGAGCTTGGCCATCTCGAGCAGGCCGTTGATCATCTCGAGCAGGTCCCGGCCGGCTGTGTGGATGTATTGCAGGTATCGCAGGCGTTTGGCTCTTTGCTCGGGCGTCTCGCCGGCGCCCTGCTCGCTCGACTGGGCGATCTCGAGCAGGAGTTCGGCGAAGCCGTTGATTGAGTTCAGCGGCGTTCGCAGTTCGTGGCTGACATTGGCGAGAAAGTCGCTCTTGAGGCGGTTGGCATCGAAGAGGATCTTGTTTGCCTCGGCCAACTGGCTGACACGGCTTTCGAGGGCGCTGCCGGCCGCTCGAAGTCGCTGCTCGTTGGCCTGGAGGGCGATGAGCATGCCGTTGAAGGCGCTTGCGAGCTCCTCGAACTCATCGCGGGTGCCAACCTCGACACGATGGGCCAAGTCGCCCTCTCGCACCCTGTCGGCGGCCCGGCGGAGGACCTCGACGGGCTTGAGGATGATCCGGTGGAGGAGGATATAGAAGAGCCCCACCGCCACTGCCAGGACGGCTGCTCCGGCATTCAGCAGGTAGATGGCGTTGACAGCCATGAGCCATGCAGCGCCCTCGGCCGGGCGTTCGAGCGTGATCATGCCCTCGAGTTGGCCGGGAGCGGCGGGCTGGTCGGGCACTGTAGACGGGATGGCGGGGGCGCGGATTGCCCTGGCGTACCGCTCCGTTCGTTCGGTTCGTGTCAGGATTCGCCACTGGTACTTCCAAGCGTGGTCCCGCAGCTCGGACCGGGGGTTGTTCTCCCGTAGGAAGCGGTCGAGCGCGCGGCGAAGGAAGGGGTCGTCGTTGGCCTGGGCGCGTGCGGACTCGACGGTATGCCAGGTTGCCTGGATTCCCAGTCGGTCGGTGGTCTGGCCGGGGGTCGGCCAGGCACCCGGGCTTGCCGCCCTCCAGCTATCGACCAGTTGGCGGCTGAGCTGGAGCTCGCCGCTGGTGACCAGGGCGCTCATACGGAGCCACGCGACGCCCAAGGCGATCATGATAATGAGCACCAGAGCGGCCCCGAAGAGGATGAGCGCTTTGTCAGCCAGTGCCATGCGGCGGATGCGGTTGATGATGGCGCTGGCCAGCTTGATCATGCGGCCCGATGGTAGTTCGGGACGCGTACGATGATCGCCTATGCCCCGCGTATACCTCGAAACCTTCGGATGCCAGATGAACGAGCTGGACAGCGAGCTGGTGGCCGGCCGCTTGGCTCAGCTTGGCTACGCCATGACGCGCGAGGCCGACCAGGCCGATGTGCTGCTATACAACACCTGTTCGGTGCGCGAGCAGGCCGAGCAGAAGGTCTGGAGTCGCCTGGGAGAGCTCAAGAAGACCAAGAAGGACAGGCCCGGGCTGGTTGTGGGCGTACTGGGCTGCATGGCCGAGCGCGACGGTGCTGACCTGATGAAGCGGATGCCGGTGGTCGACATCATGTGCGGGCCCGGGGAGTTGGACAAGCTTCCCGAGTTGCTGGACAACGCCGTGCGGACGCGGGCGTCGCTGCATGCCGATCAATCAGCCAGCCAGTCGGCGTTGCAGGGCAACACGAGCCGGCGCAGCCAGACGCTCGGCGCCGCGGAAGATCGGCTGGAGTTGCTCGACCTCTCGCGGACGATCTCGCCGGTGGATCCCGACGGCAGCCACCGCAGTGCGTACGTTCGGATCACGCGTGGGTGCAACAAGTTCTGCACGTACTGCGTGGTGCCCTTCACGCGCGGGGCTGAGATCCACCGTCCGCCCGAGCACATCATCGAGGAGTGCAAGCGGCTGGCCGACGCGGGCGTGGTCGAAGTGACGCTGCTGGGCCAGACGGTGAACCACTACCGCTTCGAGCACGGAGCCTCGGTGGCGCTGGGCGGCGTTGTACAGCCGCAGAAGGGGCGAACCTATAAGGGCAGCCACCACCGCGACGCGTTTGCGGGCACCAGCGTGACGACGTTCGCCGACCTGCTGCACCAGATCCACGAGCATGTGCCTGGTATCAAGCGTTTGCGTTTTGTAACCAGCTACCCGCGCGACTTCGGCAACGACGTGCTCGAGGTGATGCGCGAGAGCGCGCGGATCTGTCGCTACCTGCACGTGCCCGCCCAGAGCGGCAGCGACGCAATGCTCAAGCGGATGAACCGTGGGTACACGGTGGGCGAGTACCTGGAGTTTCTCGACCGTGCCCGCCAGTACCTGCACCAGCCTGAGATTGGCCGGCCGCTCATGCTCAGCGGCGACATCATTGTCGGTTTCCCCGGCGAGACCGACCAGGACTACCGGGGCACGGTCGAGTTGCTCGAGAAGAGCCGGTACAAGAACTGCTTCATCTTCAAGTACTCGCCCCGGCCCGGCACGGTGGCGTACGACAAGATCCCCGATGACGTGCCCGAGACGATCAAGCGTGAGCGGAACAATCACCTGCTGAGCGTGCAGGCGCGCATCGGCGAGGCGATCGGTAACGAGCAGGTGGGACAGACGTTCGACGTACTGGTCGAGGGATTAAGCCAGAAGCAACTCAAGGCATCTGGCCTGACCAACGCTGCGCGCAAGCCGCGGACGATCGAGGTGACCATCGGCGGGTCGGCCGTGGCGACGGCTCCGGTGGTGGACGAGGCCGAACATGGCGAAGGGCCCGTGCAGATCACCGGGCGCAGCGATGGCGACCTGATCATCCACTTCGATGCGAACGATTCTGCGCACGCACGATCGCTTATTGGCCGGATCGTGCCGGTGCGCGTGGAGTCCGCCAGCGGTCTTTCACTTCGCGGTGTTGCAACGGATGTGTGAGAATCCGCTCATTCTTGCGTCTTTCTGACTTTTTACCGCCTTGCGCTTGGGATCCGGTCGATGGGTGCCTAGTGTCCCGCACATCACTTCGTTGTGCGCCCGCACGGCAATCGCTGCTCGATCGCTGTGCTGTTGGTGCGCCTACGACCGCGACGCACCGCCTCGACGCCGATGCCGATGCTCGCCTGTTAGCCAAGAGGAGGCCCTGATGAAGCAGAGCTTGCAGGATCTCATGTCAAAGGATCTGCCCCAGGACTACGGCACGAATCCCACTGTTGTCCGAAAGACTGATAAGTACGTTGAGGAATACGTCCACGGATTTGTCGAGAAGTGGGACGAGCTCATCGACTGGGACGAGCGTGCCAAGAGCGAGGGCTCCTTCTTTATTGAAGAACTGCGGCGCCGCGGCGTGCACCGCGTGCTGGACGTGGCGGCGGGCACGGGCTTCCACTCCATCCGGCTCATTGAGGCGGGCTTCGACGTGGTGACCGTGGACGGCAGCCCGAACATGCTGGCCAAGGCCTTCGAGAATGGCCGCCGGCGCGGACACGTGCTGCGGACTCGGCACGCCGACTGGCGGTGGCTGAACCGCGACGTGATGGGCCGCTTCGACGCGGTGATCTGCCTGGGCAACTCGTTCACACACCTGTTCAGCGAGCGCGACCGGCGTAAGGCGTTGGCCGAGTTCTACTCCGCCCTGGTGCACGACGGCGTGCTCATCCTCGATCAGCGTAACTACGACGCGATCATCGATCGCGGCGCCAGCGGGAGTTCAGGCGGCGCTCACAAGTTCTACTACTGCGGCGACCAGGTGACCGCCGAGCCCGAGCACGTGGACGAGGGGCTCTGCCGCTTTCGGTACGCCTTCCCCGATGGGTCCGAGTATCACCTGAACATGTTCCCGCTGCGGAAGGACTACACGCGAAAGCTGCTGACCGATGTGGGCTTCCAACGCATCAATACCTTCGGCGACTTCAAGGAGTCGTACAAGGAGGAGGACCCGGACTTCTTCGTGCACGTGGCCGAAAAGCGGTACGACTCGCTCGAGCCGGACGAGGGCTCGCCGGAGGACCTGACCAAATGACCAGCACCAGCACGCAGAAGGCCACCCAGACGGCGCGCGACTACTACAACAGTTCGGATGCCGATACGTTCTACGCCGAGGTCTGGGGTGGGCAAGATATCCACATCGGCCTGTACAAGGGCGAGAAGGAGCCCATCGCCGACGCCAGCCGCCGCACCGTGGACTACATCGCCGACCGCATCGCGTCGCATCTACGCGATGGTGGCGATGGCGCGACCGTGCTGGACATCGGCGCCGGCTATGGCGGGGCGGCCCGGCGGCTGGTGGAGCGTTTCAACTGCAAAGCCGTGTGCCTGAACCTGAGCGAGGCCGAGAACGATCGCAATCGCGAGTTGACTGCTGAGGCCGGCATGGAGCGGCAGATCGAGGTCATCGACGGCAGCTTCGAGGAGATTCCGATGGAGGCCGCCTCGGCCGACATCGTGTGGTCGCAGGACGCGATGCTGCACTCGGGCGATCGGCCAAAGGTGCTGCGTGAGGTCGACCGCGTGCTCAAGAAGGGCGGGCGCTTCGTCTTCACCGATCCCATGCGCAGCGACGACTGCCCCGAAGGCGTGCTCGACCCAATCCTGGCTCGCATCCACCTCAGCGACTTGGGCTCGCCGGGTTTCTACAAGGATCAGGCGAAGCGTCTTGGCTGGAAGGATCACGGCTTCGACGACAAGACCGACCAACTTGTGCGTCACTACACCCGTGTGCTCGAGACGACCGAGGAACTGGCTCCGAAGCTCAAGGGCCGCGTCTCGGCCGAGTACATCGAGAAGATGAAGTCCGGCCTCCGGCACTGGATCGAGGGCGGAAAGGCCGGCCACCTGGCTTGGGGCGTGTTCCACTTCGAGAAGGCGTGAGTCGGGCATGAACGACCAGATCGAGGCCGTTGACACGCCGGCGGACAGCATGCCCAGCATCTCGTTGGGCCCGCATTTCACGATGCATCCGGTGGTGTTCCCAGTGGCCGCGTCGATCGTCATCGCGCTGGTTGTCGCCACGCTGCTGATCCCCGGCGAGGACGTGGGCGTCTTTTTCGGGGGCATCAAGGACTGGATCGGCACGCGATTCGGCTGGCTCTACGTTGCCACGATGACGGCGCTGCTCGCCTTCGTCGCGTGGCTGGCGCTCAGCCGGCTGGGGTCGATCAAGCTCGGTGGTGACGATGAGAAGCCCGAGTTCGGCGTGCTGAGCTGGTTCGCCATGCTCTTCAGCGCGGGCATGGGCATCGGCCTGGTCTTTTGGGCCGTGGCCGAGCCGGCGTATCACTTTGCAGACCCGCCCCCCGGCGTTGCGCAGGGGCTCAACCCCGCGCGCGTGTCGATGGCGGTGACGATCTTCCACTGGGGGCTGCACCCCTGGGCGCTGTATGCCGCCGTGGGGCTCGGGCTGGCGTACTTCGGCTTTCGCAAGAAGATGCCACTGAGCTTTCGCAGCTTTCTGTATCCGATCTTCGGCGAACGCGTGTGGGGCCCCCTGGGCGACGCGGTAGACGTGCTGGCCATTGTGGCAACACTCACGGGCGTGGCCACCAGCCTGGGGCTGGGCGCCCAGCAGGTCAACGCCGGGCTTGGCTACCTCTTCGGCGTGCAGCAGGGCGCCGGCACGCAGGTCATGCTCATCGCCATCATCACCGCTATCGCGACGGTCTCGGTCGTGCTGGGGCTGAGCGCGGGCATCCGGCGTTTGAGCGAAGTCAATCTCGTGCTGGCCTTCCTGCTGCTGATCACCGTCGTCGTGGGCGGCGGGGTGGTGGCCTTCCTGGCCAGCACGGTGGAAAACACCGGGGCCTACCTGCAACTGCTGCCGTTCAACGCCCTTCGCACCGGCGCGGGCGGAGGCGAGGGCTCGACATGGCTCAACGGCTGGACGGTCTTCTACTGGGCGTGGTGGATCAGTTGGTCGCCCTTCGTGGGCCTGTTCATCGCTCGCATCAGCCGAGGCAGGACCATCCGCCAGTTCGTGCTGGGCGTCGTGCTGGTGCCCACGCTGGTGGGCATCGTGTGGCTGAGCGCCTTCGGCGGAGCGACGCTTCGCCAGCACACGGCCCACGAGCGCCTGGCCACCCTCGCTCAGGCCGACGTGCAGGCCGACGTTGACGCAGACGCGGCTGCCCTGGCCCTTCCCACCTTCCCCGTCACGGTCGAGGGGTCGGACACGGTCATCACCCGGCCGCTGACGACGCTCGAGTACGTCGCCGACCCGGACGTCACGGTGGTTACCGAGGACGGCTCGGCGACCGTCGACACGACCTCCACGGCGCTGTTCGTGCTGCTCGACTCGATGTTCGAGGCCAAGTGGATCGCGATGCTGGCCGCGGGCGTGGCGACGCTGTGCATCGTGCTGTTCTTCGTCACCAGCAGCGACTCGGCCTCGATGGTCATCGACATCATCGCCAGCGGCGGCAACCCCGATCCGCCCGTGGGCACGCGGCTGTTCTGGGCCATCAGCGAGGGCGTGGCCGCCGGCGTTCTGCTGCTCTCGGGCGGCCTGCTGGCGTTGCAATCGGCCTCCATCGCGGCGGCCCTGCCGTTCACGGTGGTGCTGATATTGGCGTGCTTCGGGCTGACCAAGGCGTTGCTGGCCGAGCCGGTGGCCCGACGCGTGCCAGGACCGATCAGCGGCCGGCCGGGCTCGAAGCGCCCGTAGCCGCGACCCGCCTGCTCGCAACCCGAACGCCGGACGCTGTGCCTTTACGCGTCATCGACTCACCCATAGCATGATGCCACAGCCGCAGCCGCGGCTAAAGGGGGGCGTGATGCATTCCGGTGGTTTCCGGGTTCTCGGGATTGCGATCCTGCAGGGCTTCTTTGGTTGTGCGTTGGCGGCGGTGCAGGCCGAGACGCCCCCAGCCGATGCCATCTACCGCGGCGGCGCGATCATCACGATGGACCAAGATCGCCCATTGGCCGAGGCCGTCGCCGTGCGCGATGGGCGGATCGTGGCCGTGGGCGACGCCGACGAGGTCATGCGGTTGGCCGGGCAGGACACCCGCTTGGTCGAGTTGGGCGACCGGGCGCTCTTGCCGGGCTTCGTCGATTCGCACGGGCATGGCTACGTGCTGGGCATCCAGGCGACGACGGCCAACCTGCTGCCACCGCCCGACGGGCTGGGCGCCGACATCGCGACGTTGCAGGCGTTGCTGCGCGACTGGGCCGAAGCGAATGCCCAGGCCATCGAGCGCGTGGGCTGGATCGCCGGCTTCGGCTACGACGATGCCCAGCTCGCCGAGGGTCGCCACCCCACGCGCGACGAACTCGACGCCGTCTCGACCGACGTGCCGATCATCATCATCCACCAGAGCGGGCACCTGGGCGTTGCGAACAGCAAGGCCCTCGAACTCGCGGGCGTGACGGCCGAGACCGAGGATCCTCAGGGTGGCGTGTTCCGGCGGCGCGCCGGCTCGCGTGAGCCCAACGGCGTGTGCGAGGAGTACGCGTTCTTCGCCGTACTCTCCAAGCTGAGCGAACGCTTCGACGACGATGTCAACGATTACCTGGTCGTCCGCGGCATCGAGCTGGCGGCGTCCTATGGCTACACGACGGTGCAGGAGGGCCGGGCCATGCAGCCGGCGCTCGACGCCATGGCGCGCGTGGCGGCCAGAGGCGAGTTGCCCGTTGACCTGGTAGCCTACCCCGACGTGCTGGCGGTCGACCGGCCGAACATCACGCATAACTACGAGAACAACTTCCGCATCGGCGGCGTCAAGCTGACCATCGACGGCTCACCCCAGGGCAAGACGGCCTGGCTGACCGAGCCCTACTTCGTGCCGCCCGATGGTCGCGATGCCGATTACGCGGGCTACCCCGCCGTGCGCGAGGACGTCGCGAAAGCAGCGGTCGAGAAGGCGTACGCCAACGGCTGGCAGATCCTCGTGCACGCCAACGGCGACGCGGCGATCGATCTGTTCCTCGAGACGGTCGCCGAGGCGCAGGCCGGGCACCCCGATGTCGACAACCGCCCGGTGCTCATCCACGGCCAGACGCTGCGCAAGGACCAGGTCGCGCGCCTCGACGAGCTTGGCATCTTCCCCTCGCTGTTCCCGATGCACACCTTCTATTGGGGCGACTGGCACCGCGACTCGGTGCTGGGGCCGCAGCGCGCCGACGACATCTCCCCCACCGGCTGGCTGATGGAGCGCGGCATGATGTTCGGCACGCACCACGATGCACCGGTTGCCCTGCCCGACTCGATGCGGGTGCTCTCGGCGACCGTCACACGGCGCTCGCGCAGCGGCGACATCATCGGCCCGGTGCACCGCGTACCGGTCGAGACCGCCCTCAGGGCCATGACCCTGTGGCCCGCGTGGCAGCACTTCGAGGAAGACCGCAAGGGCAGCATCGAGGTGGGCAAGCTGGCCGATTTCGTGATCCTCTCGGGCGATCCATTGCAAACGCCCGAGGAAGACCTCGCGGGCCTGAAGGTGCTCGAGACCATCAAGGAAGGCCGCACGGTGTATCAGCGGCCCGAAGGCAACGCCTGCCTGTCATCGCCCGCGCTCTTCGGTTTGGCGAGCCTGCACGAGCACACGCCGAGCCCCTTCGCCCGCTACGCCCCGGTGTGCGGCGACGGCTGCTTCGCGCGGGGGTTGAGCGTGCTGCATGGGGTGTACCACGGGGCGGGCGAGCAGGAACGTGGCCGCTGAAGGCGATCTTGGGCTCCCTGGCGTCCCAGAACCGGTTCGCGGTCCGCTGCCTTCGCCGAATCGAAACCCCAGTGCGCTGAACGTGGTATAGAACGCGGGATCAGCTTGGGATTCGTCCGGGCCGCGAAACCGGGGAGGCACACCATGCACCGAGTCACGTCTATGTTCGTCGCCGGCATCGCTATCACCGGCCCCGTGGCCCACGCCCAGCCGGCCCTGATCGACCTGGGCCTGCCCCCGGGCGCCCAGGACTGCGAGGCTTCCTCGATCAGCAGCGACGGCGCGATCGTCGGCGGCTCGTGCATGGTGGGCCCGGGGCCGTCGGCCTACCGCTGGACCGCTTCGGGCGGCTTCGATCTCATCGACCCGGACCAGGCATTCGTCTGGACCACGGCCGACGCGATGAGCGCCGATGGCCAGGCGATCGCCGGGCTTGCGATCGAGGACGACGGCGTGACCGCCTACGGCTATCGCTGGACGCCCGCGGGTGGCCTGGAGATGCTCCCCCCGCCCGCGGGGCTGGCGCGCACCTGGGGCGACGCCATCAGCGGCGACGGCTCTTCGGTCGTGGGCAGCGCGGTGGGCGGCGGCGACGGGCGGGCCTTCCTGTGGACGCCCGATGGCGGCGCCGAGAGCCTCGGCGTGCTGCCGGGCGCGATCGATTCGGCCGCGCGGGCCATCAGCGCCGACGGCCGGATCGTCGTGGGTGTCAGCGGCGAGCAGCCGTTCCGCTGGACGCGGGCGGATGGCATGGTCTCGCTGGGCCTGCCGGCGACGGCCACCGGCGGCACCGCCGTGGCCGCCTCGGCGGACGGCTCGGTCATCGCCGCCAACGCGTTCATCGATGGTCTGCAACGCGCGCACCTGTGGACGCAGGCGGACGGCTTCGTGGCCCTGCCCCTGCTCAGCGGCGCCACGCGCACGACCATCGAGGCCATCAGCGCCGATGGATCGACCGCGGTGGGCGCGCTGGGCATCCCGGCTAATCGCGCGATGTACTGGCGCGCCGACGTGGGCACGGTGTTCCTGGCCGACTACCTGGCCGACCTGGGCGTCGACGTCAGCGGCTGGACGCTGCTGACCGCCCGCGCGATGAGCGCCGACGGCTCGACCATCGCCGGCGTGGGCACGCGCGACGGCGATCGCCGCGCCTTCCTCATCACCGGCTTGCCCGTCTCGGGTCCCTGCCGCGCCGACATCGACGGCGACGGCGAGCTGACCATCTTCGACTTCCTGGCGTTCCAGAATCTGTTCGACGCGGGTGATCTTTCGGCAGACTTTGATGGTGACGGTGAGCTGACGATCTTCGACTTCCTGGCGTTCCAGAACGCGTTCGACGCGGGGTGCTGATGCGAGACTCGCTCTACGGCTTGCCGCGCGGACCCGAGCACCGAACCCCGCACGCGAGCCTGCCATCGGGCGCTTGCCTACCTATTTTCTCAGCATTCTTCGACAATCTGTGGGAACCCTGCCAGAACTGGTAGCGAGTTCTCGTGAGATTGGGTACATTGAGCGATAGCGCGTGGTGCTGGGGCGGGGATGCTCATGGCCCTGATGTCCGGGTGCGGGAGGTTGTGTTATGGGCGTTGGGTTGGGCCGTGGGTTTCTGGCTGTTGTGATGGTGGGCCTGCTGGCTGTGCACTGGGGCCGGCACCATGCTGTAGCGCAGCCTTGTGAGCCGGAGTGGGCGGAGGGAGTTTTTGATCTCGAAGGCGTCGACGACACAATCCTCGCGCAGGTGGTCTTTGACGATGGATCAGGTCCCGCCCTCTATGCCGGTGGACGCTTCACCACAGCCGGCGGAAAGGCGGCTGGCCACATTGCACGCTGGAACGGCATGGAGTGGACGCCATTCGGAACGGGGTTGGATGGCTCGGTTCTTGCTCTGGCGGTCTACGACGACGGGGCCGGCCCGGCCCTATATGCCGGGGGCACGTTCCTCGAAGCCGGAAGCGAGAGGATCCCGTACATCGCCCGGTGGGATGGCACGGCATGGACACGGTTGGGCGAGGGGATGAATCGCCCGGTGCACACCCTGACGGTGTATGACGACGGGTCGGGCCCGGCCCTGTATGCGGGCGGGTCCTTCACCACCGCCGGTGGCGAGCAGACCGACCACATCGCACGATGGGACGGCGCGATGTGGACGCCACTGGGCACGGGTGTGAACAACACGGTCTATGCCTTGACGGAGTTCGATGACGGTTCGGGCCCGGCCCTGTTTGCCGGGGGCACGTTCACGGCAGCGGGCCGAGGGGCGGCCGCTCACATCGCGCGATGGGACGGCGCGACGTGGATGCCGCTGGGCGAGGGAACGAACGACCCGGTGACTGCCCTAGCGGTGTTCGACGACGGATCGAGTCCTGCGCTCTACGCCGGGGGCGTGTTTACGACAGCCGGCAGCGCGGATGCCCGGCGCATCGCACGATGGGACGGCGACGAGTGGACGCCGCTGGGCACCGGGATGGATGCGTGGGTTCTCGCCCTGGCGGTGTTCAACGATGGCACGGGCCAGGCACTCTACGCCGGGGGCCGTTTCAGCACCGCCGGTGGCACCGAAGCGATCCGGATGGCTCGCTGGGATGGCGAGATGTGGACGCCATTGGAAGAGGGCGTGGGATATCTGGAAGTTCGGGCGCTGGCAAGCTTTGATGACGGGACGGGCGCATCGCTGTATGCGGGGGGCGAGTTCACCACCGCCGGCCGCGTCTCGGTCAACAACATCGCCCGGTGGGACGGCGTGGCATGGGCGCCACTGGGTGCGGGAATCGGCGACTCGATCCTGGCTCTGTCTGTGTTCGACGACGGGAACGGCCCGGACCTCTACGCGGGTGGCATTTTTACGACCGCCGGGGGCGGGGAGGCCAACCGCATCGCGCGATGGAATGGTTCGCAATGGACCCCCCTGGGCGATGGGATCCGCGGCACGGTCCGCGCGTTGCAGGTCTTCGACGATGGGACCGGTCCGGGCCTGTACGCCGCGGGCGATTTCGCGACCGCTGGTGGGGCCCCGGCCGACAGCATCGCTCGATGGGATGGCACGACCTGGACGCCACTGGGGTTGGGTGTGAACAACAGGGTTCGCGCGCTGGCGGTATTTGACGATGGCACGGGTCCGGCCCTGTACGCCGGCGGGCTCTTTACCACTGCTGGCGGAGAGGCGGCCAACCGTATCGCACGGTGGGATGGCGCTGCGTGGACGCCACTTGGTGCGGGACTCTTCAACGAAGTCTGGGCCCTGGCGGTCTTCGACGACGGAAGCGGCGCCGCCCTCTACGCGGGGGGAGACTTCACCACCGCGGGGAGCGTGGGCGCCAACCACATCGCCCGATGGGACGGCGCGGCATGGACCCCGCTTGGCGACGGGCTTGAACACAAGCCTCGCGCCATGACCGTCTTCGATGATGGTACCGGGCCCGCCCTGTATGTCGCGGGAGACTTCTATTTTGCCAGCGGCGTGGCCGTCAACCGCATCGCCCGATGGGACGGCGCCTCGTGGACGCCACTGGGCCTTGGATTGGGGCTCACGACCCGTGCCCTGGCGGTCTTCGATGATGGCGCCGGCCCGGCTCTGTACGCCGGAGGCACGTTCCGGCTCGCGGGCGGCGAGCCAGCCAACAGCATCGCGCGCTGGGACGGCGTGGATTGGGCGCCGTTGGGCTTGGGCCTGAACGCGTCTGTCGACGCTCTGGCTACTTTCGATGATGGTCGAGGTCTCGCGCTCTTTGCGGGCGGAGACTTCACGATCGCTGATGGCAAGGTCTCCGGCCACCTCGCCCGCTGGGGCTGCATCGCCGAACCCTGCCGCGCCGACCTCGACGGCGATGGCGAGCTCACGCTCTTCGACTTCCTCGCTTTCCAGAACGCCTTCGACGCCGGCGACCCGGCCGCCGACTTCGACGGCGACGGCGCGCTAACGCTGTTCGACTTCCTGGCGTTCCAGAACGCGTTCGATGCGGGGTGCGAGTAGGGCACGTCGGTCTGTGCCGGGTCCTTGGGCGGCCTGTGTAAGCCGCTCAGCACAGTATGTAGAATATTCCACGCAGGGTGAACATACGTTCCGGTTTGGTGGGATGGCCAACACCTTGGTCCTGGGGATGAATGCGTGGGAAGCGGCACAGGCACACCCGAAGGATTGACCGACCAGTTCAACCGCAACGGGCTCGACCCCGAACGTGCCGAGCGTGTGCGAATGGAAGCGATCCGCGAGCGTGTGGCCGCCATCCTGTTGCGGGAGGCCGGCGGGCTGGGCGGGTCGGCCGACGCGTGGGTGGAACGGCCGGGCCTGACGTGCCTTGCCCAAGACGTCTGGCTCAGGCTCGAGCGCAGCGGGCCGTGGGAAAGCCGCGCCCACTTCCTCGGGGCGGTGGCCCGTTCGGCCAGGCAGGTCTTGATTGACCTGGCCCGCAAACGCCAGCGCCGCCACGAGCAGGCGCCCGTCGATCATGCCCAGGATGTCGATACACAGCCCGACCCGACGCCAGTCGACGCCTCCCATCTGCTTGGAATCGAGCGGCTGCTGCACGAACTCGCTGGCGAGGGCTCGCCGAACTGCGAGCGAGCGGCACGTGTGGCCGGCCTTCGGCTGTTTGGGGGCCTCTCTTCGTCGGTCATCGCCGAAGCCGAGGGGCTCAGCACACGGACCGTGGAGCGCGACTGGCTCTACGCACGCGCGTGGCTGGCCGAGGCCCTGTCCCGCGAAGAAGCGGGACAGAACGTGTAATCATGTCGCCCTCCGTAGGAGAACACGCATCGGGAGATATGGAACGCGCCGCATCGAACGCCGAGGAGAACATTGCCACCCGTGCGAGGCGATGGTTCGACGCCGCCATCGAGAGCGGAGACGTGGCGGGCTTCTTACGCGAGCATGAGTCGCAGGACGCCGAGGCGATCACCCGGGCCCGACAACTGTTGTCGGCAAGCCAGGACGCCACGCTCGTGCCGCTGCTCGACGCACAAGCGTTGATCGACCCCGAGGGCACCATTGGCGGCTCGCCCCAGCTCCTGGAAATCGGTCAGTCGATCGGAACACCCGCCGGCCCGGGTACGGTCGAGGCCCTGCTGAGCGACCATGACCAGCGTCGGTTTGCGGAGGTCTACCGTGTTGGCCTGACTGGCGGCGGGCGGTGCGCGATGAAAGTGCTGCGCGAGAGCGTGGCCTCGTCCGAAACGCGGCGCCGCTTTCGCGCCGAGGCCGCGGCCTTGGCCCGGCTCGAGAACCCCGGCATCGCGCGACTGCTCACCGCGGGCCATGTTCACACCGAATCGGGCGATCGCCTCCAAGCCATCGCGATGCAACTGGTCGAGGGCGAGTCATTGCGAGAATGGGCGGCCTCTCGAACGTCCATCGAGATCGCCCACGCCGTGGCGTTCGTCGCGCGGGCCACCCATTACGCCCACCTGCGCGGGGGTGTGCATCGCGATATCAAGCCGGCCAATATCGTCGTCGATCGCGCCGATCGCCCCATTCTCCTGGACCTTGGCGTCGCGCGGCTGCTGCGGCTCAACGAACCCGACAGCCCCCATGCCACCATGACCACCCAGGGCGGCATCGTCGGCACCCCCCACTACATGGCCCCCGAGCAGTTCACCCCCGCCACGCGCACGGTCGACCTGCGCTGCGACGTGTACGCGCTCGGGCTGGTGCTGTACGAGTTGCTCACCGGGCGCGCGATGGTGGATATCGCCGGGCTCAGCCAGGCCGAGGCCCTCGAGCGCAAACTCGCGGCGCATCCGATGGTTCCGCGCGGTCTTTCGGCACACGACCAACTTTTGACGGTGGCGATCTGCGCCGCGGCCCCGGAACCCGAGCAGCGCCACGAGAGCGCCCAAGCTCTGGCCGACGACATCGACCGCGCCCTGGAGGGCAGACCGCTGCGGCTTCGCCCGCCCGGTTGGGCGAGGCGCACCCTGCTGTTCGCCCGACGCAACTGGCTACCGCTGGCGGCATCGGCCATGATGCTCGCGGCGATGCTGGTGGCCGGCGTGGTATACGGCGTCAGCCAGCGCGAGGTGGCGGCGGCTCGTGATCGGGCCGAGGCCAGGTTCGAGGACACGAGATCGTTCGCCCGCTGGGTGATCTTCGATCTCACCGACGAGCTGTCGATGCTCCCCGGCTCGATGGCCGCTCGCCGCGAGCTGATCGACCACGCCCTGGCGACGCTGTCGCGGCTGGCCAGCGACCCGATCGCGGGCGACGCGCTGCTGCTGGAACTGGCCGAGGCGTACGCGAGATTGTCCGAGCTGTTGGTGTGGGAGGTGGGCGACCAGGACGGCTCGCACGAGCCGTTGGCCGCGGCGATGGCGATGCTCGATCGGCTGGAGGACCGGGCGACCCCGGCCGCGCTGATGCTGCGCTGCTACGTGGAGTTCCGGCACTACCGGGACTCCATGCCCGGCTACGACCTGGACATGGGACCGCGGCGGGAGGTGGCCTACCGGGCGCTGCTGCAACGCATGGTCGACCTGGAGCCCGCGCAGGCCGGGGACGATCGGTACTGGCGGTGGCGCAGCGAGATGCGTTGGAACTATTCCAGGCGGGTGTACGACGCGACAGGACCGGGCCAGCCCGTGATCGACCAATCCGAACGGGCCGTTTCCGATGCCCGCCGGGCGATCGAGCTGGCGCCGGAGAACCCCCTCGCGCAGTTCCAGTTGGTGCAGGCCGAGCACTGGCTGGCGTACGCCAACTGGGAGGCCCAGCACCCCGATGCGTTCGCAGTGGCCCAGGACGCGCTGGCGGCCGCCGAATCGTTCGCGGCGACCGGCCATCCCCGGGCCCGGTTCGCCCTGTCCAGGGCCCGCACGATCCTGTTCCGGCTGCACGCCGGGCAGGGGCATTGGGACGCGTTCGAGGCCGTGGCACGCGAGGCCATCGAGGACGCCGACGCCGCCGCGGCCCTGCTGCCCGACCACGTGATGGTGGTGCGGCACGCCGAGGTCGTTCGTGTCCAGATGGCCCAGCAGGTGCTCGAGCACTTCCCACGGTCACCCGAGGCCACCGGCGATCATGCGCACCTGCCCGCCCTGGCACTCGAGGGGATGCGCCGAGCCCGAGAGATGTACCGCCAGCGCGAGCGGCGGGGCTGGATCAACTTCGTCGAGCAGGGCACCTACGCCGAGCACTACGACAACGTGCTGCAGCGGCTGGAAGGCATGCAGTAGGACTCGCTCCGAGTTTTTTCTCGAATCCGTGTCGCAACCAGCCGCCCCGCACGCATCAACTCGTGAACCAACGACCCGACTCCGCTACTCGTGGGTGCGGGGTCGTACATAGGGAGCACGAGATGCACGCAGAGATACGTCTTGGAACGGCGGTGGCGATCCTTGGCCTGGCCGGAGCCACGCTGGCACAGGAGATCACCGCCATCGAGCCCATCGATGGCTACGACACCCTCACCCGCCTCCGCCTCAGCGGCGATGGCACGACCGCCGCCGGCACGGCTCGCGATGCCGACGGATTGGAACGCAGCTTCAAGTGGACGTCGGCGGGAGGGGTGGTTGAACTGGAGCATCTCAGTTCGGGTGCTGGCCAGTCGTCTCGCGTGGCGGGCCTGAGCACGGATGGCCGGATCGTGGTCGGCCATTCGGGCGGTTCGGTTTCGGGCACCAGTGGCGTGCGGTGGATCGAGGGCGTGGTACCCGAACCAATGCGCATACCAGGGGCCGGCGGCGGCATGGATGTGCTTCGCGTTCGCGATGCCATCCGAGCCTTTGGCGACGGGGCGGGTGCTGTCGGATACGGTTATGGCTTCGGCATCGAGAATACCGCATTCCGCTGGCGCGCTGATGCCGGTGTGAACTATCTCGGCACGCTCGCCGGCGGATGGTCCGCCGCTTACGGCGTCAGCGCCGATGGCGGTGTCGTCGTCGGGCTCTCGAGCGGGTCGACTACCTCGCGCGGCCGGGCGTTCATCTGGACCGAAGCCGATGGCATGGAAGACGTGGGAACACTCCCCGGCGACAGCTACGCGCTGGCGCGCAACATCAGCGGCGATGGGTCGATGGCCTTCGGCGAGAGCTGGGACAGCGCCGCCTCGTACGACGCCGGGCAGACCAACCCCTGCGTGTGGGTCGATGGTGCGGGCGTGCAACCCGCCACCATGCTCGACGGCGCCGTGCGGGCCATCTTCGGCGAGTCGACCTTCGACGCGTCGCTGATCGTCGGCTATTGCGTCTTCCCGGACGCCTCTCGCATCGCCACCGTCTGGACCGACCCCACCACCCCCATCCCCGCCGAGGACTATCTCGCCGATGCTGGCGTGGACCTCACCGGCTGGACGCTCGAAACCGTCCATGCGGTGTCATACGGCGGGACGATCCTGGCCGGTAAAGGAACGCTCGATGGCCAGGACCGCTTCTGGGTGGCCAACCTCTCGGGCGCCTTCCCCACGCCGCCCTCCATCACCGTGCAGCCGATCGCGAGCCAGATCGCCGACGCGGGCTCGACGGTCGAGTTGTCGGTCGTCGTGGACATCGGCACCAGCGAGCCGACCTTCCAATGGCGCCGCAACGGCCAGCCGTTGGTCGGGGGCGCTCCCTACAGCGGCGTAGACACGCCCGAACTGGTCATCAACGGCGCCACGGCTGGCGAGACCGATCTGTACGACGTGGTGGTCACCAACGACGCGGGCAGCGTCACGAGCGACCCGGCCCTGGTCGCCATCCGCCAGCCCTGCATCGCCGACTTCGACGGCGATGGTGAGCTGACGATCTTCGACTTCCTCGCGTTCCAGAACGCGTTCGACGCGGGGTGCCCGTAGCGGCAGTTGTAACGGCCTGCCGTTCTCGGACCGGGTCCGGCGGATCTTCGCGCCTGTTCGTGGCGCGATGCCGCGGGCTTGGGGTATGCTGTGCGGGGTTGGCGACCGCCGGCCCTTGCAACAGGAGGATTGGCGGTGGTCGAGCGTGAACTCAGCGTGGGACGGAGAGCGCCTCGGGCGTGGTGGGCCGTGGTGTGGTTGGCGACGCTGGTGCTCACGCTGCCGGCGATGGCCCAGCCGTGCGAGGCGGAGTGGGCCGAGGGGCTGTTCGGGGTTCGCGGCGTGGACTTCACTGTGCGCGCCCTGGCGACCTTCGATGATGGCGATGGAACCGCCCTGTACGTTGGGGGCCAGTTTACCTTGGCTGGTGGCCAACCCGCTCGCAATCTTGCCGTGTGGGATGGGTCGGCATGGCGGACGTCTGCGCTCGGCCTGGGACTGAACAATGCAGTCAACGCCATGACCGTGTTCGACGACGGAACGGGAGAGGCCCTCTATGTCGGAGGCGCCTTTACCACGGCCGATGGAATCGCGGTCAATCGGATCGCGCGCTGGGACGGCGCGGCATGGACCTCGCTTGGCGAGGGCATCGGCGGCCGATTCTCGCGACCCGAGGTGTTCGCCCTGGAGGTCTTTGACGATGGCACGGGGCCGGCGTTGTATGTCGCTGGCGTGTTCACGACCGCTGGCGGCGAGGCATGCACCAGCATCGCGCGGTGGGACGGGTCGGCGTGGACGCCATTGGGTTCGGGGCTCGGACTTGGCACCGACCAAGTCTTTGACCTGGAGGTCTTCGACGATGGCTCCGGGCCGGCCCTCTATGCCGCAGGGCGATTCATCGTGGCCGGCGGGACAACGACGTATCGCGTGGCGCGTTGGGACGGCTCGGCGTGGTCGCCCGTTGGAACGGTCACCGACAGCACCGTCTACGCCCTGGCGGTGTTCGACGATGGAACGGGTCCAGCCCTGTATGCGGGCGGGCAGTTCCGCGTTGCTGGCGGCACCCCGGCCAATCGCATCGCGCGCTGGGACGGCTCGACATGGTCGCGCGTCGGCGACGGCTTCGATTCCACCGTCCGCACCCTGGCGGTGTTCGATGACGGGTCGGGTCCGGCGCTGTACGCGGCAGGCTCGCTGGGGCTTTCGGGGGGCACACGCTTTAACAGCATTGCCCGATGGGACGGGACGGCGTGGAACCACGTGGACACAGGGCTCAACGACTACGTGCGTGCTCTTGCCACGTTTGACGACGGCGATGGCCCGGTCTTGTTCGCTGGTGGCGACTTCTCGGCCGCCGGCGATGTCGGGGCCCGTGGCATCGCCGGCTGGAACGGCACGGCGTGGTCGCCCCCGGGCGAAGGACTCAACGACTCGGTCCGGGCGCTGGCGGTACACGACGACGGCTCGGGCGAAGCGCTGTACGCCATGGGCGACTTCACGACGGCCGGCCGCGCGGCCGCCCGCGGCTTCGCGCGATGGGACGGATCGGGATGGACACCGCTGGACGACGGCGCCGATGAACAGGTCAACGCGCTTGTTTCTTTTGACGACGGCTCGGGCTCGGGGCTGTTTGCCGCCGGGCGGTTCACCACCATCGGAACCGTCGCGGCCAGGAACATCGCACGGTGGAATGGCGATGGATGGACGCCCTTGGGTGCGGGGATCGACCAGACCGTCTCCGATCTGGTGTCGTTCGATGACGGTTCTGGCCCGGCGTTGTACGCTGGAGGGAACTTCACGACCGCCGGCGGCGTGCCCGCGAGCGCCGTCGCACGCTGGAATGGCACAGAGTGGGCTCCAGTTGGTGCCGGGCTGACGGGATTCGTGAGTTCGCTGGTGGTCTACGACGAAGGCGCCGGCCCAGCCCTTTTTGCCGCTGGCGGCTTCTCGATCCTTGTCCCTGGAGCGCCCAACAACATCGCCCGCTGGGACGGCTCGGCATGGGCACCCGTGGGTGGGAGCCTGAACGGTCGGGTGCAAGCGCTCGCGGTCTACGACGATGGTTCGGGCCCGGCTCTCTATGCGGCGGGCGAGTTCACGGCCGCTGGCGGGGTCAGCGCACCCGGCATGGCCCGCTGGGACGGGGTGACGTGGGAGCCCGTCGGCCCGGGCTTCAGTCGTCCGATCCGCACGATGGCGGTCTTCGACGACGGCACGGGACCAGCCTTGTACGCTGGCGGCGAGTTCCGCGCGATCTTCGGAGATTTTGATTACATCGCCAAGTGGGATGGCCTGGCGTGGTCAGGACTCGGCACGGGCATGAACCGCGATGTCCTCGCGCTCACGACCTTTGACGACGGCACGGGCCCGGCCCTGTACGCCGGGGGCGCGTTTACCGCCGCCGGGGGGGTGACGTCGGGCCATATCGCCCGATGGGGCTGCATCGCTCAGCCCTGCCCGGCCGACCTCGACGGCGATGGCAGCCTCACCATCTTCGACTTCCTCGCCTACCAGAACCTCTTCGACGCGGGCGACCCCATCGCCGACTTCGACGGGGACGGCGAGTTGACGATCTTCGACTTCCTGGCGTTCCAGAACGCGTTCGATGCGGGGTGTGAGTAGCACCGTCTATCGCGGGAAATGCTGAGAATTCGTTTCCGGATCCGCCCGCGATCGGGTATATTGATCGTCTGCACGGCGTGCCGGTTGGGGAGTGATCCCGGCCCGGTGCTTCGGGGCCGGGAGGGCTGGGTGATGCGAGCAGGATCGATGCGTGGGGGTGTGGTGCCGGTGGTCTTGGGGCTGCTTGCGGTGCTCTGGGTTGGGCAGCGGGCGGTTGGGCAGCCGTGTGAGCCAGAGTGGGCCGAGGGGGTGTTCGGGGTGAACGGCGTGGACGGTCGCATCCACGCCACGGCGGTGTTCGATGACGGCACCGGCCCGGCCCTGTACGTCGCGGGTGATTTCAACGAGGCGGGTGGTATGGCGGCCATCGACGTTGCCCGCTGGGACGGCTCGGCCTGGTCCCCGCTGGGCTCTGGGATGGATTCTCCGTTCGGAGGCGGAGCCACGGTCTATGCGCTCGCGGTCTTCGACGACGGGACGGGCCCGGCCCTGTACGCCGGGGGCCAGTTCACCGTCGCTGGCGGCGAGTCGGCCAATCGCATCGCACGTTGGGACGGCTCGGCGTGGTCGCGGGTTGGTCTGGGGATGGGTCTGGGCTCACTGCCCTCCGTTCAGGCGCTGACGGTCTTCGATGATGGCTCGGGGCCAGCCCTGTATGCGGGAGGATCGTTCGGGACGGCCGGCACCGAGAGAGTGAACAACGTGGCCCGCTGGGACGGCTCGGCGTGGACCCCGCTCGATTACGGCGTGTCTCCTCCTCCTCCGCTGGGCAACGGCACCGTAAAGGCACTTGCCGTATTCGATGACGGCACCGGGCCCGCGCTGTACGCGGGAGGATCGTTCGACAGCGCCAGCGGCGAGCCGGCGAGCAACGTGGCTCGTTGGGACGGCTCGGCCTGGTCGGCACTGGGCACTGGCGCCAACCGCACCGTCCAGTCCCTGGCGGTCTTCGACGATGGCACCGGGCCGGCCTTGTACGCCGCCGGCCTGTTCCCGCTCGCCGGCGGGGTTGAAGTGAACTACATCGCCCGCTGGGACGGCTCGGCGTGGTCGCCGGTGGGAACGGGCATGGAAAACTGGGTCTGGGAACTGACCGTCTTGGACGATGGCAGCGGCCCGGCGTTATACGCCGGGGGCGACTTCACCACCGCTGGCGGTGTGGAGGCCACTGGTTTGGCCCGCTGGGATGGTTCGGCGTGGTCGGCCGTGGGATCTGGCATGAACGCGAGGGTGAACGACCTGGTCACCTTCGATGATGGCTCGGGCCCGGCCATCTACGCCGCGGGCCAGTTCTCCGCTGCTGGCGAGACCAGGGCCCTGCGCATCGCCCGCTGGGACGGCACGGCGTGGGCACCCATTGGAACAGGCCTGGACAGCGCGGTTCAGGCCCTCGCCGTATTCGACGACGGGTCGGGGGCAGCGCTGTACGCCGGTGGACGATTGACCGACGCCGCCGGCCTGGATGCGAGCGGCATTGCTCGGTGGGACGGATCGGCATGGTCGGCATTGGGGCTTGGCATCGACGGGGGCGTGTTCGACATGAAAGTCTTCGACGACGGGGGTGGCCCCTCGCTCTACGTTGCCGGGGGCTTCAGCGGCGCGGGGTCCGTCCCCGCAAACTCCATCGCTCGGTGGGATGGCGCTGCCTGGTCGCCCCTGGGCGCCGGACTCACCCGAGAGTCTTACGCGGTGTACGCCATGGAGGTCTTCGACGACGGCAGGGGCCCGGCCCTGTACGCCGCGGGAGATTTTTCGAGGGCCGGCAGCGTGCGCGTTGAACGGATCGCGCGCTGGGACGGCACGGCCTGGGAGCCCCTCGGCCTAGGGCTGAGCGCGATCGTCTTCGACCTGGCCGTCTTCGACGATGGCTCGGGTCCGGCCCTGTACGCAGCCGGTCGTTTCACCGCCGCCGGCGGCGATCCCGGCACGAGATACGTCGCCCGCTGGGACGGCGCCGCATGGACACCGCTGGGCGGCGGCGTGAGCTACTGGGCCTACGCGCTCGAGGTGTTTGACGATGGCACGGGTCCGGCCCTGTACGCCGCGGGCAACTTCGCCAGCGCTGGCGGCGTGCCGGCCAGCGGGATCGCCCGCTGGGACGGCGCCGCCTGGACGCCGCTTGGCGAGGGGATCTTCGGCACGGGCCTGACCTTGCGTGCCGTCGGCGAGGGGTCGAGCCGGGCCCTCATCGTCGGGGGCCGCTTCGCGACCGCCGGTGGCGTCGAAGTCAACAACATCGCTCGATGGGACGGCGTGGCGTGGTCTCCGATCGGGACTGGGACCAACGAGCAGGTCGAGTCGCTGGCCAGCTTCGACGATGGCTCGGGTCCGGCCTTGTTTGCTGGAGGCAGGTTCACGCGCGCTGGCGATCGGGTCTCTGGCTTCCTCGCCCGCTGGGGATGCGTCGCCGAACCCTGCCGCGCCGACATCGACGGCGACGGCTCGCTGACCCTCTTCGACTTCCTCGCCTACCAGAACCTCTTCGACGCGGGCGACGTCGCGGCCGATTTCGATGGTGACGGCTCGCTGACGATCTTCGACTTCCTGGCGTTCCAGAACGCGTTCGATGCGGGGTGTGGGTAGACCGGTCGCCTTGCCGGCGGGGCCGGGTTTGTTTTGACGCCTCGCCGGCGGGGCCGCGGCCTTCGGGCTTCGGTCCGTGGATGACCTCGCATGGTGGCCGGACGGTGTTCGAGGGAACCCCTGCCTGGTGGGGTGAGGACGGGCCCTCCTGCACGGCTCGGTCTTCCTCGCCTGCCCAGTTCCTCGGCATCTCCTGACAAAACCGCGAGAACCCCGCCAGAATCGGTAGCGGATTCTCGCGCCATCGGGTATATTGGGCGGATGCGCGTGGTGCTGGGGCGGGGTGATCCTGGACCCGTCGCCCGGGTGCGGGAGGTTTGGGTATGGGCGTTAAATTGGGTCGTGGGTTTCTGGCGCTGGTGATGGTGGGCCTGTTGGGCGTGGTGTGGGGCGTTGAGCGGGCGGTGGCGCAGCCTTGCGATGGCCCAGCCTTCGCGCACCAGCGCGTCTACACCGGCTCGCCCGAGTCGGACTTTCGACCCACGGTGTTCCCCAGCGCCGATTTCAACGGCGATGGCACGATCGATTTCGCGGTGCCGGGCATCGGGAGCGGCCCGGGCTTTCACGTGATTCTCACCAGGAGTGACGGTCGCCTGCGGCCCGGACAGTTCCTGCTTCCTGGCGCCCACGTCACCGAGATCATCGCCGCCGACTTCGACGGGGATGGCGTGGTTGATCTGGCCGGCACCGATCTGTTCAGTATGCACGTGTTCAAGGGACGGGGCGACGGCGGGTTCGATCTGATCCATTCCCAGCCCAACCGGCGTCAACCCGAGGGCCTGGCCGCGGGTGACTTCGATGGCGATGGCGACCTCGACCTGGCCATCACCATCTTCGGAGAACTCTCTTCTCCGGGCGACGTGCTGGCCATCGCGCGCAACCGCGGCGACGGGGTGTTCGATGCGCCCGAGCACTACGGCACGCTGCAGGATCCCTTCGCGGTGGTCGCGGGCGACTTCAACGCCGACGGACTCGACGACGTGGTCGTCGGACACGCAGTCGAGCACGCGTTGCTGCTGTTCCAGGGCCGGGCCGATGGCGCCCTGGAAGCGCCGGTCTCGATCGACCTTCCGAACTCTCTGACGAGCCTTGACATGGGCGACGCCGACGGCGACGGCGCCCTGGACCTGCTGGCGGCCCACCGCGGCGACGCCGGCGCCGCGCTGCTGTATGGGGACGGGCTGGGCGGTTTCGAGACGCTGAGCCTCGACCTGGGCGCGGCCCACGGCATCGCCCGGCTGGGCCGCGACGGCGGCGTCGCCGAGGTGTTCTACACCCACAACAACGGCTTGATCGTTCTTCGCGCCGTGGGCACCCGCGCCTTCGAGGAAGTGCACCGCGGGCCACGATCCTGGCGCGCGGCGAACTTCTTCGCGGGGGACCTGAACGGCGATGGCTGGAGCGATCTGGCCATCGCCACCCTGAGTTGGTTCACGGTCGAGTTGTGCGGGCCGGACGGAAGCTGGCCGTCCGTGCTGGCCTCGACGCCCGCGGGCACCTCGCCGACCGACATCGCCACGGGGGACGTCAACGGCGATGGGATCACCGACCTCGCGGTGGCCGATTCGGGCAATCCATCGGGCGGACGAGCGCAGCTCATGTTCGGCGATGGCGTGGGCGGATTCGAGGACCCGATCCGGCTCTACAGCGGGCGCGGCACCAACGTGATCATGCTGGCCGACCTGGACCTGGATGGCGACCTCGACGTGCTGTTTCGCTCCAATTCGGGGTGGTACGTGGTGGCGGGCGGGGGCGATGGCTCCTTCGGCCCAGTCGAGAGCATCCCGGAGGTTCCCTCGACTCTGTTCCCCCGGCTGGGAGAGCTGACCGGCGATGGCATCCCGGACCTGGTGGCCATCGATTCGTCGGCGTCGCGGGTGCTGGTGTATCCGGGGATGGGCGACCTCAGCTTCGCGGCGCCGATCGTAAGCGACTCGGGAGGGCACGCCGGCCCGCTCACGCTTACCGACGCGACCGGAGACGGGCTTATTGACGTCATCGTCGCGGCGAACATCGGCGGCACGCCCGAGGGCCTGTTTACTCTTGCGGGGTTGGGCGACGGCACGGTTGCGCCGCCGGTGGCTTCTCCGCTGGGCGTGCGGGCGACGGGGGTCAACAGCCACGACATCGATGGCGATGGCGACATGGATCTGGCCATCGCCCACCGCTTCGACGACGGCGTCACCATCGCGCTGGGCGCTGGCGACGGGACATTCGCCTTCGCCGGCTTCTATCGCGACAACGCGCACTCGACGCCCGTGTTCGCCGACGTAACCGGGGATGGTCACACCGACGTCTTGAACGCGAACTGGGGCTGGGAGTCCATCAGCGTGCTCCGCGGGCGCGGCGATGGCTCGTTCGATCCCGCCGAGTTCTATTTCGCTGGCAGCCTCATCGATGACCTTGCCACGCTGGACGCCGACGGGGATGGCCGCACCGACGTCGTGGCCGTGCAGGAGATTCCCGGCAGCGTCAATGTGCTGCTCAATGCGTGCAGGCATTCGCCGCCCTGCCCCGCCGACCTGGACGGCGATGGCCAGCTGACCATCTTCGAC
Source organism: Phycisphaerales bacterium JB060 (assembly GCA_044440025.1). Lineage (GTDB taxonomy): Bacteria > Planctomycetota > Phycisphaerae > Phycisphaerales > UBA1924 > JAHCJI01. Next base: position 50,435 of record JBITAF010000100.1, read on the forward strand.
TTCCTCGCCTACCAGAACCTCTTCGACGCCGGCGACCCCATCGCCGACTTCGACGGCGACGGCGAGCTGACGATCTTCGACTTCCTGGCGTTCCAGAACGCGTTCGACGCGGGCTGCGGGTAATCTGGTCGCCTCGCGGGCGGGCCCGCCTTCCTGTGACCGGGGAGGCCGCTCGCCGGGTGTCCGGCGCGGCCTGGGTGGCCAGCGGAGCGTTGCCGGCGGCCTCCGGAAGGGCTCAGATCAAGCCCGGGAAGCCTCCGATCAAGCCGGGAGAGCTTCCGATCAGGTCCGAAGGGCCTCGGGTCAAGACCGGAAAGCCTCCGATCAGGCCCGGGAGGCCTCGGGACAAGCCTGGAGAGCTTCCGATCAAGGCCGGAAGGCCTCCGATCAAGCCCGGAGAGCCTCAGGTCAAGCACGGAAGGGCTCCCTTCGAGGTCCTGCGCGCGGATGACCGTGCCCCGGGCCGGGGAGAAGCTGCCCCGGGGGGCGGGACACGTTCTCTTTGGGAGGGGGCACGGTGACCCGGGCGGGTCGCAGGGGCGCCCGGGGGCGTTGCCCGGTGGCCGGGGAGGGGCGCCCGGTGGCCGGGGGGCGTTGCCCGGTGGCCGGAGGCGGGCGCCCGGTGGCCCGCGGGCGATCCCGCTGGGCCCCAAGACCGACTGAAGCCGGGCCCAGAACCGGCCGATGGTCCTCTCGGACGTTGACCGAGAACCGATGCCCCCCACGAGGGAAGCCCGACCATGAAGAACCGCCGCGCCGCGAAGCCCCAGGGCGAGTTCCTGAGCCAGATCCACGCCATGCTGGGCCAGTGGGACAAGGCCGACCCCTCTTCCTTCGGCCTGACGGACGCCCATGTCCAGCGGCTCAAGGACGATTACGAGAAGGCCGCGGCCGCCCACGCCCGCGTCCTGGCGCTGCAAGCCCAGCTCACCCAGGCCATGGCCGCCAAGAAGTCCGCCATGGGCGACCTGCGGCGGACCTTCGGCGGCCTGAGCACGATCATCGACGGGATGGCCCGGGCGATGCGCGACCCGGGCGTCTACACGCGGGCGGCCATCGACCAGCCCAAGAAGAAGGGCCCGCTGCCCAAGCCCGCAGCACCCACGGGGCTGAAGATCAAGCCCAAGGACAACGGCCAGCTCGAGCTGACGTTCGAGATCGTCGACAAGGGCCGGGGCAACCTGATGTACGAGGTCCGCCGCCAGTGCGAGTGGCTCGACGGCCGCGATGCGCCCTGGGAGCCGGTGGACGTGACGCCCAGGCGGAAGGTCGTCGATAACGACGTGCCCAGCGGGCTGCGGGCCATCCGCTACCAGGTGCGGGCGAAGCGGACCAATGGGACGGTGGGCGAGTGGTCGAGCGAGAAGATCTTCCCGTTCGGGTCGATTGCCAGTGCGAAGAAGGTGGCGGTGCCCGCGGTGAGCGCCGAGGCTGGGGCAGAGTCGCAGGTGGAGGCCAAGACGGCAGGGGCGGCCACGGCTTGCGGGGGCCGAGCGGTCGGGAACGATCAGCCGTCGACTCCATAAATCCTCTCGGTCAGCGCGGATTGGATGTCATTCCACACTTCGGGATGGTCCATGCCCACGGACACGCGGGGGTCACTGTCGAGGTCGACACCGACGACCATCAGGACCAGGTCGAGATCCTGCTCCTGCCCATCACCGAGGCTCGCGCTCAATGAAGCGCGGCAGGCAACGCCCATCCGCATTAACACGGATTCCGGACCATCCTCGCGGAAGCCCGTCAAGTAATACGGCTCGCCCTCGCAGCGGATGTGCACGAGCGTACACCCGGGAGCTTGCTCCTGTAGGCCGGCCTCCAGCCGCTGATGGATCAACTGGAACGGGCGTTCGCCGAGCCACGCGAGCATGTGGGCGTTGGGCTCGAGCGGCGAGAAGTCGTCGCCCTCGATGTCGACAAACCCGAGCAGGATCTCGCTCAGGGGACGCTGTCGATCGAACTCTTTCGCAAGGCGCTCGATGAACCGGAGCGCGTGACCCTCGACCGACGCACAGACCTCTTGGGCCTGCTGCGGAGTAATCCCCCGTGACGGCTGTGCTGGAGCAAGAAGGTGACGCGGGTCGATCTCGGTCAGGATCCGTTCGAGGGCGACCAGATCCTTGGCGAGTTGGGCCTGTGGGGAGGGGAAGGCGCTGCCCATCTCCACTCCCTGCGCGACAGCTCGCGTCCGCAGGAACTCGAACTGCGCCCATGCGTCATGGACATCGATATCGCTGTAGCCACGGGTCTTGGCCAGATCGTCCATCGCGGTGGTCGGCAGGCTGATGCTGGGTACATGCCGCACGAGAAACGACACCGTGTCAGGGCCGAGCGGTGCTCGGCAGCGAGATTCGATCCAGAACAGCAGGCTGGCGACAGAGGGAATAGGAACGGCGTGCAGGTCCATGGCGGCAGTCTATCGCGGGCCCAGCCCCACGCCCGGAAGCTGATCGAAAAGCCCTTGCATCGCGGGGCGGTTTCTGGTAGCCTGTGCTCCTGAAGGAGCACGCCGCCATGCAGTATCGCACGATCCACGCCCTGGTCGCCATCGGCGGCCTCACCCTCGCGCACGCGACGATCGCCCAGACCCAGCCCCCAACCGAGTGAGGCCAGTGGCAGCCGATGGTGGGCGGCCTGGCCGGCGGCTTCCCCACCGCCGGGGGCAACCGCATCAGCGAGATGGTGGTCTTCGACGCGGGCGATGGGCCGATGCTCTACGTCGCGGGGAACTTCGAGACCATCCTCGACCCGGTGCACGGCGAGGTGCGTGCGGTGGGGTTTGCCAGGCTCAATGGCGACCGCTGGGAGCCGCTGCCGGGGCTGGATGCGCCCGGGCTCGAGCCCGACGGCCGCGGCATCACGCTGGAGGTGTGGGACGACGGCACGGGCGAGGCGCTCTACGTTGGCGGGCAGTTCACGCGCGTTGCCGGCATGGAGGCCAACGGCATCGCCCGGTGGGACGGCCGGGCATGGTCGCCGCTGGGCGACGGGCTTCTGGCCAAGGTCATCGACATCCAGCCGCACGACTTCGGTAGCGGCGAGCGGCTCGTGGCCGGCGGCGACTTCTCCGATCCGATCACCTTCCGCCCCATCGCCGGCGTCCGCGTGTGGGATGGCGTGAGTTGGTCGCCCGTTGGCGAGAATGGGCCGCGCGGCGACTCGGTGTACACGCTGGCGACGTACCGGGGCGAGCTGTTCGCCTCGGGCCGCTTCCTCTTTCTGGGCGAAGAGCTCGGTGGCGGCATCGCTCGCTTCGACGGCGACGCGTGGTTGGTGCCGGCCGGGCCGGGGCAGGAGGTGCTCGCCCAGGAGTTCTGGCCCTTGGAGGTGGCCGACTGGCAGGGCCGCCGCGTGCTGCTGGCCGGCGGGCGGTTTGCGATCGAACAGAACGACGACATCATCGCCGGGCATCTTGCGCAGTGGGACGGCACGCGCTGGAGCGCCGTCATCGACGACGATCGGCGGATCCTCCAGCCCCTGGATCTCGAGGTCTTCGACGACGGCCGCGGACCGTCGCTGTTCGTCGGGGGCAACAGGATCACGGACAGTTCGGGCGTTGGCGTCGCTCGAGATGGTGTGCTGCACCCGATGCAGCCGGGCATCAACGACTCGGCCTGGGAGTTCTTTGTCTTCGACGATGGCTCGGGCCCGGCGCTCTTGGTAGGCGGTGGCTTCCGCGACTTCTCGGGTGGGCCCAGCTACCTGGTCCGCTGGCTGCCGGGCGAGCGCTGCGCCCTGGACCTGACCGGCGACTGCGTCGCGGACGTCTACGACTTCCTGGAGTTGCAGAACCTGTTCGCCGCGGGCGACCCGGCCGCCGACATCGATAACGACGGCGTGCTGACGATCTTCGATTTCCTGGCCTACCAGACGGCCTTCGAAGCGGGTTGCCCATAAGGGGTCGGAGCCGGCACCCTCCACCCCCTTGGCCGGGGCAACTACACTCGCCCGCCATGGCCTTGAACGTCACCACACGCACGCTCGGCAGCCGCCAGCGCGAGGCCACCGGCTTCGACGTGCCTCCGCCCGAGGGGACCCGCGACGACGGGTCGATGACGCTGCGGGACCTGATCGAGCACGTCGTGCGCGAGCAGGTCAAGCTCTTCAACGCCCGCCAGCAGGCCCGCCGGTTCGATCGCGTGCTGAGCGCGGCTCAGATCGATGAAGATCGCGCAAAGGGCAAGATCGACCCCGCTGCAAAGGAAGATCCGAAGGAAGCCGACGCCGAGGAGGCGGTCGGGGCGGCGTTGCGGGCGTTCGAGGACGGGATGTACCTGGTGATCATCGACGAGGTGGAGAAACGCAGCCTGGACGAGCCGGTATACCTGTCACCGAACAGCCGCCTCGTGTTCGTCAGGCTGGCGTTCCTGGCCGGGGCATGACGAGATAGCGAATCCGAAGCACGAGTGGGGAGAGCCGGCATGGCCCAGAGCGACGACGCCCGGGAGCAGATCAACAAGCTCCGTGACAAGAAGTGGGTGGACAAGCGGCTGGACGCGCTCGCGCCCGCGGGCGACAAGCGGCGAAGCGACCTGCAGCGCGCGCTCGGGTCGTTCAAGAAGAACCCGTGGGAATACGGCCACGACAACAATCGAACGAAGGCGGCCGGCGAGGTGCTCGGTGCCCTGAGAGACACGTCTCGCCCGCGATTCTTCGAGGGTGTCTTCTCGCACCTCGGGCCATCGCTCGAGCAACTGTGGCACGATGCCACGCGTCGGCCTTATGGCTCGGACTATGGGTCGCCGCCGTTCCGGACGCCGTCGCGGGCGAGCACGCTGCTGTTCCAGCGGGCCGAGATCTTCACGCGGCTGGTCGACTGCCTGAACGGGCTCGACCCGACACCGCGATGGATCGCCGAGAACGCGGCCCTGCTACTCGATCGGTACGACCACATCTGGCACAAGCCGCTCGGCCGGCTGCTCGCCGCCACGCTGAATGCTGGCGGCCCCGATGCCGACGGGGTGCGAGAGGTCCTGCTCGACACCGTCGCCGGCCGGCACGAGACCGCCCGCTTCGGCGATCACACCATCATCGCCCTGCTGAACAGCACGAACCCCGAAGACTGGAAGGCCATCGGCGACATGCTGCTAGCCGCCCAGCGCCAGGAGGGGCTGCGCCAGTCGATCCTCGAGCGCGTCGACGAGGCGCACCCGGACGCGTTCCGATACTTCATCGGTCTCGTGCTCGAGCACGACCTGGCCCGCTTCAGCTCGGTCGTGCGGTCGTTCGACGTGTGGTTTGGCACGGCGTGGGCCGGCGGCAGCGTGAAGCCGGTGAATGAGGGGCTGACGACCGTAGCCAGGTGCCTGGACGACCAGGCCGAGCGCGAGCGATTGGTCACCGAGGGCACGCCGCAAGAATGTTACTTTGCCCTGTGGGCGGCGGCGTTCGTGGATGCCGAGGACGCAATGCGGTTGGGCGAGGCGGTCATCGAACAGAGCGCGGACCCAGAGCATCGCTTCGCGGCCTGGCTGATCCTGGACCGGGCGAACCTCCAGCCCGAGCTGACCGGACTGATCCGCGAGCACATGTTGGCCGGCAAGGAAACCTGTGGCCACATCCGGATGCTGTGGGCCGAACGGCTGGCGGTCACTGTGTTCGAGAAGTTCGACGAGAAGCTCTTCGAGGCGATGGGGCGCTATTACGAGGAGATGCCCAAGAAGGAGACCGAACTGGGCGCACTCCTCTGGCCCTGGCATGAGTTCACCAACGAGAGACGCACGCCCGCACGGGCCCTGGCGGCGATCGCCGGCCCCGACCCGAGGCGCATGCTGCCGTACGCCGAGAGCCTTGAATCGTGGGATTGTGCGATGTTCATGCGCGACTTGGTTGGTCGTCGCGCGTCGTACGAGCCCAAGCCGAAGAACCCGCCGAAGGGCTCACTCAAGCCCGAAGCCATCGACTTCCTGGTGCGCATGACGGCCGATGCCCGAAAGGAGGTCCACAGCGAGGCGTTCAAGTGTCTCAAGCACAAGAAGGTCGCCGTCGAAGCGGCCGAGGTCGACCTCTTGGTCAAGAACCTCCACCGTGTCGCCGCCACCTTCCGCAAGGGCGCCATCGAGCGGCTGGCGAAGCTGAAGGCGGACCATCGGCTGGCCGTCGCCGAGCAGCTCTTGGGCGACAAGCAGGCCAAGCGTCGGGCGGCGGGCTTGGAACTCTGCGCGACGCTCATCGAGAAAGACACCAGGGCGGACGAGGCCCGGGCGTTGATCAGGGCGCACGAGGAGGCGCTGTCGAATAGCGAGACCAAGGACGCTGCGGCGCGGCTGGTGGCCAAGGCTACGGACGAGCCCAGCGCCGCGGACTGCTTCGGGCTCTTGCCGGCTGGCAGCCGGGCGAAGGCGATCGAGCCGAGGTTCGTGGGTGTGGCGAAGGACACGAAGGCCGCACGGGCGTGTCTTGAGTCGCTGGCCGAGCTGTTCAAGGAGCACGCCGACACGGAGATCGTGGCCGACCCGGACTACTACGAGACGCGAGAGCGCGGCCGGCGCGAGCGTATCGGCGACTACTTCCCCGGCCCGCGCCGCATCAGCCCCCGCTTCGGTGCCAACCCAAACGAAAATCTCGACCGTTTGCCGCTGAAAGAACTCTGGCTGGAGTGGGTAGAGAGTCGTCCAGCGGCACTGCGCGACGACGACGGCCTTGAGCTGCTACGCGCCTGGGCGATGGAAGGCGAGAAGTGGTACAACGCCATGGTGAGCAAGGCTTTCAATTCGACGCATTGGCGCGCCCATCAGCCGTTCAACTGCCTCGTTGGCTGGCTCCCGCTCTTGAGCCCGAGCGACGAGCAACTGGGCCACCTCGTGCAGCGGGTTGAAGATCGCCTGGCGAAGTTCATCGAGAAGGGCGAGATCCAGACCATCAAGATGCCGTACAGCACTCGGAGAACGACCCCGCTGGCGGGAGCCATCAGCTTTGCGAACGAGCTGACCACGTTTTCGTACGAGGCAGCAAACCAACTTGACCTGAAGGCGCGCCTGGCTGCCCTGGAGATGCGGGCACTCGACCTGTTGGTCCCTGATTCCACCGACGGCCCATCGATCGAAGACTTTTGCCTTGCATACGACGCGGGCCATCTCAACGAGCATGATTTCACATACCTCGTGCTCGCCCCTCGCCCGGATCGTCATTGGAACCAAC
>JBITAF010000101.1:0-12471 GCA_044440025.1 Phycisphaerales bacterium JB060
AAGCCCACCGCTACCCCGACCTGGGGCTCGATCCCCTGGACACCGGCGAGCTCAATGGCCCCGGGGCCGTGCGCGAGGCCGCCCTGGCCCACCCCATCTACGACGCCGTCATGCGCCGATGGATCACGCTGGAGGCCGTCATCGCCCCCCACCTGACCGGCCCCAGGGCGCGGCCGCTGCACGAGCTGGACAGCACCGTGCGGGCGGCGCTCCTGGCCGGGGCCGCCCAGTTGCTCTTACTGGACCGCATCCCGCCGCACGCGGCCATCAACGAGGCCGTCAACTGGACCCGCAACGCCGGCAAGCCCAAGGCGACGGGGCTGGTCAACGCCCTGCTGCGACGCGTGGCCGAGACGGTGGCCCGGGGGGAGGAGGGCTGGCCGGTGGTCATCGACGGGCCGGCGACCGAGCATGTCGGCAAGGCCGACCGCCTGCCGCTGCACGATGGCCGGGCAATCCAACTGACCAAGGACGTCTTCCCCACCGAGACGCTGCCGTGGCTCGAGGCCGCCCTGGGCGTGCCGCGCTGGCTCGTGGAGCGCTGGCATGGCCGTCTGGGCGAGGCAGGGGCCGTCGAGCAGGCCCTGCACACGCTGGTGCAGCCGCCGGTGGTCATCAACCACGCCCACGCCGCCAGCGATACCGAGGACCCCGACGACTGGTCGGTGACGCTGCGCGAGGGCCACACGCTCGAGCCGCACGAGCGCGAGGGCCTGAGCGTGCTGGGCCCCCCCGGCGCCAGCCCGCGCGACATGCTGCGGGGACGCAAGGACATCTGGGTGCAGGACGCCACCTCGGCCGCGGCGCTGGACGTGCTCGACGATTTGGACCTCAAGCCCGGCCTGATCGTCGACCTGTGCGCGGGGCTGGGCACCAAGACCCGCCAGTTGCGCGCGATGTTCCCCGAGGCGACCATCCTGGCCTGCGACACCAACGACGCCCGGGCCAAGGGCCTGCGCCGCGTGTTCGCCAAGGATGACTTGACGAAGGTCTTGGACATCGAGGACGTGCGCTACGAGGCCGCGGGCAAGGCCGACCTGGTGCTCTTGGATGTTCCCTGTTCCAACTCGGGCGTGCTGCCGCGCCGGCCCGAGGCGCGCTACCGCCTGGGCAGCGAGAAGGCCGCCGGGCAGCTCGAGCGCCTGACGGGCATCCAGCGCGATCTGCTCGCCCAGAGCCGCGCGATGCTCGCCCCCGGCGGGCACGTCGTGTACGCCACGTGCAGCATGGACGAGGAGGAGAACCAGCAGATCACCGCGTGGGCCCGCGAGTCGGCGGGGTTCGAGATCCTCAAGGAGACCTCGACGCTTCCGGCTGGGCTTCCCGGCGAGCCGCCAACGGCCTACCACGACGGCGGATACGCCGCGTTGCTGGTCGCCGGGCCCGCCCAGACTCCAGCGGGGACCCGATAGGCGGGCGGCAGGGGGTCTACAGTGGCCCCACGATCAACTGTCCGCGGCCGCGTGAGGCCGGCGGGCGATGACGAGCGGACGAGCGGACGAGCGGCGGAGCGGGACACCCATGAAGTTGCTGGACATCCTGACGCCCGAGTGCGTGAGAGCGCCCCTGGAAGCCACCGACAAACGCGGGGTCATCGACGAGATGGTCGACCTGCTGGCCGACCTGGACCGCGTCCACAACGCGCGGGCCCTCAAGGACGCCGTCTGGGCCCGCGAGCAGACCCGCACCACCGGGATCGGCCACGGCCTGGCCATCCCCCACGGCAAGTGCGAGGGGCTGGGCGGCCTGGCCATGGCCATCGGCAAGCCCGCCAGCCCCATCGAGTTCGAGGCCATCGATGGCCAGCCCGTCCGCCTGGTCGTGCTGCTGGCCAGCCCGCCCGACCGCACCAGCGACCACATCCAGGCGCTCGCCCGCATCAGCCGCCTGATGACCATGGACGACTTCCGCGACCGCATCTACGCCGCCGGCACGCCCGAGGAGATCTACGAGCTCCTCAAGGATCAGGAAAAGGCCGGCTGAGGCCGGCCCGCGGGCCGCAAGCTCTACTATTTCCCCGTGCCCGTCCTCGCCGTCGCCAATCTCGACCTCTCCTACGGCGATGATTCGATCCTCCGCGGCTGCTCGCTGTCGGTCGAGCCCCGCGAGCGCGTGGCCATCGTGGGCGCCAACGGCACGGGCAAGAGCAGCCTGCTCAAGATCATGGCCGCCGTCCAGAAGCCCGACGCGGGCGAGGTCAGCCTCCAGCGCGGCGCCCGCGTGGCCTACCTGGCCCAGGATCCCAGGATCGACCGCGGCGTCACCCTGCGCCAGCACGCGGCGGGGGCGTTCGAGGAGCTCGCCGACCTGCACCGCCAGCTCGAGGCGGTCTTCCACAAGCTGGCCGACGCCAAGGGCGAGGACCTCCAGAAGGCCATGGCCGAGCAGGCCCGCATCGAGGAACGCATCCAGGCCTCGGGCGGCTACAACGTCGACCACCTGATCGACGGCGTGCTGCACGGGCTCGGATTCACCGACGCCCAGTTCTCGCTGCCGGTCGAGAAACTCAGCGGCGGCCAGCGGGCACGGCTGGCCCTGGCCCGGGCGCTGCTCACCGAGCCCGATGTGCTGCTGATGGACGAGCCCACCAACCACCTGGACGTGCACGGCCGCATCTGGCTCGAGGATTTCCTCGTCGACACGTTCAAGGGCGCGGTGGTGCTCATCGCCCACGACCGCTCGGTGCTGACGCGCGTGGCCCAGCGCATCGTCGAGCTCGAGCGGGGGCGAGTGATCAGTTATCCCGGCGGATACACCGCGTTCCGCACGCTGCGCGTCGAGCGGCTGCGCACGCAGATGGACGCGTGGGAACGCCAGCAGACCAGGTTCAAGCAAGAACAGGCGTTCATCGACAAGTACCGGGCCGGCCAGCGATCCAAGCAGGCCAAGGGCCGCGAGAGCCGCCTGGACCGGGCCCGCGACACATCGACGCTGGAGAAGCCCGTCGAGATGGCGGTCTTCCAGCCCAGCGTGCCGCCCGCGCCGCGCACGGGCGACATCGTGGTGAAGGCCACCGGCCTGACGATGGAGTTCCCCCGCGAGGACGGGTCGACGCTGACCCTCTTCGAGGACCTGGACATCACCATCTCCCGCGGCGAGCGTTGGGGCGTGGTCGGGCCCAATGGCGCGGGCAAGAGCACGCTCATCGAGTGCCTGCTGGGCGAGCGCGAGCCCACGGCCGGGCAGATCAAGCACGGCGCGGGGCTGAAGGTCGGCTACTTCAGCCAGAGCCGCGGCGACATGGACCCGATGACGACCGTGCCGCGCCACATCCAGCGGGTGGTCGCCCGGTTGGCCGAGACCGAGGAGGGCCCCGACAAGCCCAGGACGCTCAGCGAGCAGGAGGCGCGCGACCTGGCCGGCGCGTTCCTGTTCTCCGGCGACCAGCAGGAGGCGCTGCTGGGCGATATGTCCGGCGGCGAGCGGGCCCGCGCGGCCCTCGCGGCGCTCCTGGCCTGCGCGCGGAACGTGCTGGTGCTCGACGAGCCGACGAACCACCTCGACATCCCCAGCGCCGAGCGCCTCGAAGCGATGCTCGAGCGCGGCGAGACGAAGAAGTCGGGCACGTTCGATGGCACCCTGATCGTGGTCAGCCACGACCGCACGCTCATCGACGCGGTGTGCGACCATTTGATCGTGTTTGACGGCAAGGGCGGCGTCAGCCTGCACCTCGGTGGCTGGAGCGAGTGGCTCGCGGGCGGGGCCCGGTCGATCTCGGCCCCCGAGCCGGTGAAGCGGGCCGCGCCGCCTCCCCCACCGCCGCCCGCGCCGGCGCCCAAGCCCAAGGCGACCAAGAGCAAGTACTCGTGGATGCCCGTCGAGGCGATCGAGCAAAGAATCCAGGAACTCGAGGGCGAGGTCTCACGCATCGACGCGAAGCTGGACGATCCCGACATCTGGAAGGACGCCGTCCGGGCCGCCGAGATCACCGCGCAGCGCGACGAACTCAAGGCAGAGCTGGACGAGCTGGAAACGGAGTGGCTGGGCCGTGTCTGAGCACCACATCGATCCGAAGCGACGCAAGCACACCCAGCGCATCAAGCTCGGGGCGCTCATCGCCTGCACGCCCTGGCTCATGCTGGGGCTTGTGGGGCTGATCTCCGCGGGCGTGACGGCGGCCCGGGCGGCCCGGCTGCCCATCGACGAGATCCGCCCGCTGGCGATCGTGACGCTGTCGATCTGTGCGCTCGCGAGCCTGGTGGGCGTGGCCATCGTGATCCTGGGCGTCGCCGGCCTGCTGGCCGCGGGCCCATCGAAGGGGGACGAATCATGAAACGCGGCATCGGCGGCTTGCTCCTGCTCATCGGGCTGGGGCTCATGATCACGGGCATCGCGATGGCCCTGCAGACCATGGTGGGCATCTACTACGACATGAACAGCGACCCGCTGGCCGAGCGGGCCACCACCGCCGAGCCCGAGCAGGAGGCGGCCAGGGCCATGCTCCGCTGGGCCGTCGTCGGGTTCGCCGGCGTCCCCCTGGCCGCCGTGGGCGCCTTCCTGGCGATGAAGTCCCGGGTCGGCCGCATGCGGGCCCGAACGGCCGCCCGCGGCCGCTGACGGCCAGGTCCGGGGTACACTTGCCCATGCTGACCCGAGACCAGATCACCAAGCGTGCAGCCAAGGAACTGCGTGACGGCTACATCGTCAACCTGGGCATCGGCATGCCCACGCTCGTGGCAAACCACATCCCCGAGGGCATGGACGTGTGGCTGCAATCCGAGAACGGGCTGCTGGGCATCGGGCCATTCCCCACCGAAGACCAGGTCGACGCCGACCTCATCAATGCCGGCAAGCAGACCGTGACGGCCCGGAAGGGCGCCAGCTTCTTCAGCAGCGCCGACAGCTTCGGCATGATCCGCGGTGGCCACATCGACATGTGCATCCTGGGCGCTATGGAGGTCAGCCAGGAGGGCGACATCGCCAACTGGATGATCCCCGGCAAGATGGTCAAGGGCATGGGCGGGGCGATGGACCTGGTCGCCGGCGTCCGCAAGGTCGTCGTGGCCATGGAGCACACCAACAAGAAGGGCGAATCCAAGATCGTCAAGGAGTGCTCACTGCCGCTCACCGGCCAGCGCTGCATCAATATGGTCATCACCGACCTGGGCGTGCTCGAGATGGATCCCCAGAAGCGGCGGTTCGTGCTCACCGAGATCGCCCCTGGCGTGACCGTCGACGAGGTGAAGGCCAAGACACAGGCAGAGATCCTGGTGGCCGACAGCGTCGCCGAAGTGGTCGCCTGAGCCCCGGGCAACCCTCCCCGCGCCATTCTGGCTTTATTCGGGTTCTCCAGCCGACATAGCTCCCAGGAGCGATCAAGTCGGCCCCGCAGACGGTCGATTCATCTATGCGAGTTGCACCGGCTCTTCGGATACGATGCCGCCCGTGTTATCGCACCTGGACCCCGATGATCGCGTTGATCCGGGTTCGCCATGCTGGAGCCCCCGCCCGTGATCGTCGGCACCCTGCTCGCCATCTTCGCCCTGGCCTTGGTGGCCCCGACGCTGCACAGGGTGCTGGGCCGGGCCACTGGGTACGTGCTGGCGATCGGGCCGCTGGTGGCCTTTGGGTACTACCTGACCCAGATGAGCCCCACAGCCTCGGGCGAGACGACCAGCGTCGCCTGGAGTTGGGCCGAGTCGCTGGGGGTCGAGTTCTCCTTCCGCGTCGATTCGCTCAGCACGCTATTCGCTCTGCTGGTCACCGGCGTGGGCACGGCCATCGTGCTGTACGCCAACAGCTACCTGGAGGGCCATCCCAAGCGGGGACGGTTCTTCGGCTATTTGCTGGGCTTCATGGGCGCGATGCTGGGCCTGGTGCTGGCCGACGACCTGATCCTGCTGTTCGTCTTCTGGGAGCTGACCAGCATCACCAGCTACCTGCTCATCGGCTTCGACCATGAGCGCGAGAAGGCGCGAAAGAGCGCGTTGCAGGCCCTGGTCGTCACCGGGCTGGGCGGGCTGTCGATGCTTGCGGGCATGGTGCTGCTGGGGCAGATCGCCGGCACGTTCTCTGTCTCGGGCATCATCGAGCACCACCACGCCCTGGCCGAGAGCCCGCTGACGCTGGCGGCGATGATCCTGGTCCTGGGCGGCGCGTTTACCAAGAGCGCCCAGTTCCCATTCCACTTCTGGCTGCCCAACGCGATGGAGGCCCCCTCGCCGGTCAGCGCGTACCTGCACTCGTCGACCATGGTCAAAGCGGGCGTGTACCTTGTTGCACGCCTCAACCCGGCCTTTCTGGAAGACCCGGCCTGGCAGTGGACGCTCTCGTGCTTCGGCGGGGCCACCATGCTGCTGGGCGCCTACATGGCCACCCGGCAGACCTACTACAAGAAGGTCCTCGCGTACACCACCGTCAGCTCGCTGGGCATCATGGTCATGCTCATCGGCCTGGGTGCACCGCAGGCGGCCGCGGCGTACATCTTCGCCCACGCCCTGTTCAAGGGCGCCTTGTTCCTGGTCGCCGGCATCGTGGACCACGAGGCGGGCGTCAAGGATACCGAGCAGATGGGCGGGCTCTTCGGCAGGATGCCCGTGACCGCGCTCGTGGCCATCATCTCGGGTCTGTCGATGGCCGGCATGGTCCCACTGCTGGGCTTCGTCGCGAAGGAACTGCTGCTCAAGGGCAGCCTGCACGCCCACGGCGGCCCGCACGAGATCGCGTGGCTCTGGCCCACGATCTCGACGATCGCCGGCGCGTTCATGGCCGTGGCGGGCTTCCAGGCTGGCATCCGGCCATTCCTGATGAAACGGATCGCCGAGGGCGACTACCCCAAGCCGCCGCACGAGGCGCCCCCGGCGATGCTGCTGGGCCCGGTGGTGCTGACCGGTCTGACGCTGGTGGGTGGTCTGCTTCCGGCCCTGTTCGCCAACCCGATCATCAACGGCGCGACGGCGTCCATCGCCGGCGAACACGAGGTCGAGCTGGTTAAGCTCGACGCCATCTACATGGCCACGCACGCCAGCACCGCCCTCCTGCTCAGCGGCATCGCGCTTGTGGCCGGCGCATTGCTCTTCTGGCTCCGCCGGCCTTGGCGATCCATCACCGGGCCGCTTGACCACCTGGCCAACGCCGCCGGGCCCGAGCGGCTCTACCACCTGCTGTTCGCCGGCGTGGTCGGTCCGGTCTCGCTGGCCACCGTGCAGACGCGGCTGCTCCAGAGCGGGTACCTGCGCGTGTACGTTCACGTAACGGTACTCACCGCGCTCACCCTTGGCGGCGGGCTGCTGCTCTGGAAGGGCGGGCTGATCGAGTCGTTGTCGCATGCCCTGCCACCCTTCGGCGAGATCCCCTGGACGGAGCTGCTGTTCGAGGCGGTGCTTGTGGGCATGATCTGCGTGGCGGCCATCGCAAGCACCCAGATGCGAGGCCGCCTGTCGACCATCGCGGTGCTGGGTGTGGTGGGCTACTGCTCGGCGGTCATCTTCGTACTCTTCGGTGCGCCCGACGTGGCCATGACCCAGTTCGCCGTCGAGACACTCACGGTCATCATCTTCGTGCTGGTGGTGTACCACCTGCCGCGGTTTGCCGTCTACAGCACGCGCAGGGGCAAGCTGCTCGACGCCAGCGTGGGCGCGGCCTTCGGCCTGATGATGGCCGCCTTCGTGGCCTCGTCGTTCGCCATCACCGCCGACGATGGTATCTCCTGGTTCTACAACCACCATGCCATGCCCAATGCACCCGGCGAGCACGCCGCCTATGGCCGCAACCTGGTCAACATCATCCTCGTGGACTTCCGCGCCCTGGACACACTGGGCGAGATCACCGTGCTCGGGCTGGCGGCCGTGGGCGTGTACACGCTGCTGAAGCTTCGCCAGGAGCGGCCGGCCCAGGGAGGGATGGCATGAACTCCATCATCCTCCGCACCGCCACGCGTTTTATGCTGCCCCTGCTGATCCTCTTCAGCATCGTGGTGCTGCTGCGGGGCCACAACCAGCCCGGTGGTGGATTCGTAGGCGGGCTGCTGGCCACGTCGGCCTTCGTCCTGTACGCGATGGCCTTCGGCGTGCCGGCAATGCAGCGTCTGCTGCGTGTTCCCCTGACTACCTACATCGCTGTCGGCCTGGGCATGGCGCTGGTCAGCGGCCTGCCCGGACTCATCGAGGGCAAGCCCTTCCTGTACGGCATATGGGCGAGCTTCGAGTTGACCGGCTTTGGGGAACTCAAGGTCGGCACCCCGCTGGTGTTCGACATCGGGGTCTATCTCACCGTGCTGGGCGTCTGCCTGCTGATGCTGCTCACGCTGGCCGAAGAGAGCTGAGAGAAAGGAGGATCGATCCATGGAACTGCTGCTGGCCATCGCCGTTGGTTTTTTGTACGCCGCGGGCATCTACATGATCCTCCGCCGTAGCTTCGTCAAGCTGATCATCGGGCTCGCGTTGATCAGCCACGGCGCGAACCTGCTGATCTTTGCCGCCGGGGGGCTCACGCGCGGCAAGCCCGCCCTTATCCCCGGCGACCAGAACCAACTCTCGGGTGATTACACCGACCCATTGCCACCCGCCCTGATCCTGACCGCCGTGGTCATCAGCTTTGCCATCCTCGCGTTCACGATCGTGCTCGTGAAGCGGACGTACCAGGAGGTCGGCACCGACGACCTGGACGCGATGCGGACGACCGACCGATGAACCTGACGATCATCGCGCCCATCCTGGTCCCCCTTGCCACCACGGTGCTGTGCATCGCCCTGTGGAACGACCGCGTGTGGCAGCGAGTGGCCAGCATCACCGGCGCCCTGTGCCTGCTGGCGACCTCGGGGTCGCTGCTCTACGCGACCAGCGACGGCACGGTCGTCACCACCAACGCCGCGGGCTGGGCCGCCCCCTTCGGCATCAGCCTCGTCGCCGACACACTCAGCGCCCTGCTCGTTGGCCTCACCGGCATCGTTGCCGTCGCCATCACCGTCTACAGCCTGGGCGCCATCGACCGCAAACGCGAGAGCTTCGGCTACCACCCCTTGGTGCACGCCGTGCTAGCCGCATGCTCTGGCGCTTTCCTCACCGGCGACATTTTCAATATGTACGTCTGGTTCGAGATCATGCTGCTGGCCAGCTTCGTGTTGCTCACCCTGGGCGGCGAGCGCGGCCAGCTCGAGGCCGCCATCAAGTACGTCACCCTCAACCTCCTCTCCAGCGGCATCTTCCTGGCCGCCATCGGACTGCTGTACGGCATGACCGGAACGCTCAACATGGCCCACCTCTCCATCGTGCTCGACCGAGCGGAGAATCCCGGAGCCATCACCGCCGTGAGCATGCTCTTCCTCGTGGCCTTTGGCATTAAGGCCGCGGTCTTCCCGCTGTTCTTCTGGCTTCCGGCCAGCTATCACACCCCGCCGGTGGCCATCACCGCGCTCTTTGCCGGCTTGCTCACCAAGGTGGGGGTCTACTCGATCATGCGGACCTTTACCCTGCTGTTCGACCAGCAGATGGATATCACCGCGCCCATCCTCATGTGGATCAGCGGGCTCACCATGGTCACCGGCGTACTCGGCGCGGCGTGCCAGTTCGAGATCCGCCGGATCCTGGCCTTCCACAGCGTCAGCCAGATAGGCTACATGCTTATGGGCCTCTCGGTGGCCCTCTACGCTCTGGCCCATGCCGAGCCAGACAGCGTCGCCGCCCGCGAGACCGCCACCCTCGCCCTGGCCGGCTCGGCCATGTTTCTGCTGCACCACGGCATCGTCAAGGGCAACCTGTTCCTCATCAGCGGGCTGGTGCAGCGGCTCGCGGGCACCAGTGAGCTCAAGGACCTGGGCGGGCTCATCAAGTCCCACCCGTGGACCGGCGTTCTGTTCATGGTCTCGGCCCTGTCGCTGGCGGGCATCCCGATCTCGACGGGATTCTGGGGCAAGTTCGTGCTTATCAAGAGCGGTCTGGCCGCAGGGGCGTTCGCGCTCGTCGCCGCGTCGCTGTGCGTGGGCATCCTGACGCTCTACTCGATGACCAAGATCTGGGCCGAAGCGTTCTGGAAGGAGCCGCCCGAGTCGATGCCCGACCCACCGGCGGTGACCAGCCGCGACGACCGTGTCCGGATCGGTCTGATGGCCGCTCCAATCGTCACGCTGGCGGCGGCCACCCTCGGGCTGGGCGTCTTCATCGAGCCGCTGTACGCCACGGCCGAACGCGCCGGCGATCAGATGCTCGACTCGGAGGGCTACCAGCGAGCCGTCCTGGGTGAACACTACCAGCGGGCCGTCGACGGCACTCTGCGTGAACTGGCTACCGTCCCGCCGGCGGCCGGAACTATCGAGGAGATCAAGCCATAGGCGCGCTCGTTCTCAATCTCGTGCTCGCATTGGTGTGGGCCATGGCCATCGGGCCATTCTCGCCGGCAAACTTCCTCGTGGGCTTTATTATCGCCTTTGTGACGCTGCGCCTGTGCGTCCCGCGCGAGATGCAGGGCTCGTACTACTCCAAGGTCGGCCGCATCGCGAGATTCTGCTTCTACGTACTCGTCGAGCTGGTCATCGCCAACATTAAGATGGCCTACTACACCCTGAGCCCGCTGCGCAAGCTCAAGCCCGGCGTGCTGGCCGTGCCGCTGGTAGAGGACATCACCGACACCGAGCTGACGATCCTGGCCAATCTCATCACGCTCACCCCCGGCACACTGAGCCTTGACGTCTCGGCCGACAAGTCGATCCTGTTCATCCATTTCATGCACGTTACCAATCCCGACGAGATGCGGCACGAGATCAAGGATGGCTTCGAGCGCCGACTGCTGGAGGTGACGCGATGAGCCACGCACTCCCCGCGGTCGCCATCTCGCCGGCCCTCAACGACGGCCCGGTCTTCATCGAGGTCATCGTGCTGATCGTTCTGGGCATGCTCGCCATCGCCATGATTGGCTGCCTGGTGCGGCTGCTGATCGGGCCTACGCTCCCCGATCGCGTCGTAGCCCTCGACCTGCTCGGCATGTTCGCTGTCGCGGTCATTGCCATCTTCGCGATCCTCATCGGCAAGCCCGTGCTACTGAGCGTGTGCCTGGTCATGGGGCTCATCCTCTTCCTGGGCACCGCCGCGTTCGCACTCTACCTCGAGCGGAGGGCCCGGCCGTGAACGAATGGATGACCCAGGCGGTAACCTGGCTGAACTATGGCCTGACCGTGGGCCTGGTGCTCATCGGCGGGTTCTTCAGCGTCCTGGCTGCCGTGGGCCTGCTGCGCATGCCCGACGTCTACTGCCGCATGCAGGCCGCCACCAAGGCCGGAACCCTGGGTGTGGGCTGCATGGTGCTGGCGGTGGCGACCCACTTCGTCAGTCTGGACGTTGTGCTGGAAGCGTTGTTGGTCATCGGCATGCTGTTCATCACCGCGCCCATTGCCAGCCACCTGATCGCGCGGGCCGCGTACTTCGTTGGCAGCCCCTTGTGGGACGGCACCGCCCACGACGAGATGCGGGGCTGCTACGACGCGGACTCCCACGTCCTGCACCACTGCCCCACGGGCTCGCCAGGCGAAGACGGAGACCCGCGCCCCTCCATGCTCGCCGGGCGGACCTCGCGCGAGGTCATGACCGAAGACGACGAGGACACCAGCCCCCGCCGCAAGCCGAGCGGGCAATCGCGATCGCAGGCTAGCTAGAGCCCACCCCGCACGCCGCCGCCAACCTACCGTGAGCGATGGCCCTACCCGCCACCCCAACACCGCATTCCCCGCCGGGCCAGCCGCTGGTGGGCGTCATCATGGGCTCCACCAGCGACTGGGACACGATGGCCCACGCCGCCGCCGCCCTGGAGGATCTGGGCGTGGCGTTCGAATGCAAAGTCGTCTCGGCTCATCGCACGCCCGACCTGCTGTTTGAGTACGCGAGTGGCGCCCGGGAACAGGGCCTGAAGGTCATCATCGCCGGCGCAGGCGGTGCCGCCCACCTGCCGGGCATGTGCGCCAGCAAGACACCACTGCCCGTCCTGGGCGTACCGGTGCAGAGCAAGGCCCTCAACGGCCTGGACTCGCTGCTTTCGATCGCCCAGATGCCTGGCGGTGTTCCCGTGGGTACGCTGGCCATTGGCACGGCCGGCGCCCGCAACGCCGGCATCCTGGCCGCCCAGATCGTCGCGTTGTCCGACCCCAAGGTGGCCCGATCGATCGATCGGTTCCGCCAGCGCCAGACGAGCACCGTGCTGTCGGCCAAGTTGCCCACCGAGTCGTGCACCGGTGCCGACGCATGAGGCTCGGGATTCTCGGTGGCGGCCAGCTCGCCCGCATGATGGCTCTGGCCGCGGCACCCCTGGGCATCAGAGTCCGGGCGTTTGACCCCAGCCCCGACGCCTGCGCGGGGGACATATGCGAGTTGTTCAACGGCGACTACGACGACAAGGTCGCCCTGGATCGGTTTGCCGATGGCGTCGATGTCGTGACCTACGAGTTCGAGAACGTCCCCATCGTCGCGATCGAAACCCTTGCCGACGAAAAGCCCGTCCGGCCCGGCCTCGTGAGCCACCCGCTCACGCCACACCCTGCCCAGGGGG
>JBITAF010000102.1:0-8663 GCA_044440025.1 Phycisphaerales bacterium JB060
CCGGCTCTTTTTTTGGGGGGTGTCTTTAACCGGGTGCCCATCTTTTTCCCCTCCACCCCCCCGGGGGGGGTGTGTGGGCTGTGTATTCCCGTGTTGGGCGGGGGGGGTCCTCCATCGCGTACGCGTGCGTTCGCGTATCGATGCGTCATAACGCCAACGCCCCCCTCCGCCTCGCGGACTCGGCACCTCCCCCGCCGGGGGCGGGGGAGGGAGTCGGAGCGCCGATGGCGGCGCGTGCCATGTGCATTTCTGGAGCGCGCAGCGCACGCCGTGCGTTGCGCGCGTGGGGTCTTGGACCCCGGTCCACGGCTTGCCACGCGCGCAGCGCAGGGTTTGCGTTGCGCACATCGGTGGCCTGGGACCGATCCCGGGCCCCCCGAACGCGCAGCGCACGGCGTGCGTTGCGCGCTCAAGGCGCACAACACCGGGCTTTTTTGACCCACGACCGGTATTTTGCGTCAAGAGCCCCCGCCATCGGGCCGAAACTCCAGAGAACACCCCCTCAAGGGCGAACCCCGGGGGGCAAAAGGAGGCCGTGCGCCATGCCGACGGTGCCGCGCGGGCGGAGGGGGGCGCTGTCCTTCTTCGCCACGCGAATATCCAAGTGGACCCAGCGGGCCGCGGACATCGGCCTGCGCGACCAGGACGCCGCGCTGCTGGCCCAGGCGCTCGACGCCGCACGCGCGGCCGAGGCGGAGAACCGTCGCTGCCAGGCGAGGGCACGCGCGGCGGCCAGAGAAGCGCGCCGGCTGGAGTACGAGCTGCGCCGCACGGGCGGTCGCCTGATCTCGGTGATCCGCGCGAAGGCGAAGAGCGCCGATGATCCGGGCGTCCTCGTGCTGGCCGAGCTTCCCAAGGAGAAGGCCCCGCGCCCCACGCCCAAACCGCCGATGCCAACACATGTGCGCACACACGTCGACCACGACGGCGCCGTCGTCATCACCTGGCACGCAACGCGCCCGCGCCCCCACGCCCGGGCCTTTACGCGGATCGAGCGCATGCTCGACAACTCTGGATGGTTCGAGCACATCGGTTCGACCGGCACGAACGAGTTCAGGGATGACACGCTGCCGATGGGCACGCGCGAGTCGGCGTACCGATTGACGCCGGTGCGTGGGGACAAGGTCGGGGCGTCGGCGGAAGCGGTGGTTGTGCGGTTCGGCACGGTGGCGGCGTAGGAGTCGGCCTCCGGCCGGGAAGATCGGAGCGCCGCGGGCGATGCTCCGACGAACCCCCGGCGTGAGCCGGGGGGCATGGCATATTCGAGATCATCCGCCGCGCCGCTGCCCCCTCGCTCACGCGAGGGGTTCGTCGGAGGGGTGCGGCATCGGCCCTTCGCCCCCGTTCCTCCCCCCTCCGCGCCCGCCGCGTCCACCCCGTTCAAGAACCCCCCCGCTCCGGTCTTGGAACAACCAAAGCCGCCCACCAATCCGTCCGATACCCAAGTGCAGCGCCCCGCCGTGGGGCCCAAAGACACGAACCGGGCCCCATCGGAGGACCGATCGGGGCCAACTGTCCGGAGCGGCGGCATGGAACCCTCCAGCGCGATCGCCAGGCACGCCCGCCACCCGGCCGCCCGCCGCATCGGCGCCGCCCGGGCCCGATGGGAGCGTTGGAGCCAGCGGCCCTCGGCCATCGGGCTGCTGGGAACCGACCTGGAACCCCTGGCCGACGCCATCGAGGTGGCCGACGACGCCCTGTGGGACCTGGAATGCCTGGGGCACACCCAGACCGCGGCCCAGAAGGCCCTCAAGGTGGCCCTGGCGGACCTCTGGCGCGTCGAGGGGGATCTCCGGCGGGCCATCGCGGCCTTCGCGGACGCCACCGAGGACCCCTCGGTCCGCCACCGGGCGGGGCTCAACGCCCCCAGGGTCCGACCCGCCGGCATCCCGCCGCTGGTGGCCGCCATCGCCCGGGCAACCCTGCGGCCCGGGGGTTGCATCGAGCTGACCATCGAGTGCCCCGGCCTGGGCGTGGCGCCCGGTGTGCACGTCCAGGTGCGACGCCGCGAGGGGCCCGAGGGACGCTACCGGCCCCTCGGGACAACCTGGGAGCCGATCTTCCTCGACCAGACGGCCCACCAGTGCGCCCCCGAGGCGGCGTACAAGGTCGTGCCCTGCCGGGACCTGTCCCACGGCAGGATGAGCCCGCGCGTGGTGGTGCCGATCCCCGAATCGGCCGCGCCAACCAGGAACCAGAAGCGGCGGGCGGCACGCGCCCGGGCCGTGGCGCTCGCCCAGGGGCTGGGCGACCCCGGATGGGGGCCCGAAGCGTTCTGATCGGGGCCCGAAGCCTGCTGAGCGGGGCCCGGACGGCCCGCCCGGGGGCCCAAGGGGCCAACCCGCCCGCCCGCGCCCCCCGCCTGGGCCCCCACGCCCGCCCCCTCCGCGCCCACCGCGTCCTGGACGCTCAAGAAACCCTCCTCCAGCGTCCCAGAACGGCCAAAGTCGGCCCCAAACCCGTCCGATACCCACGGCAAGGGCCCCGCCGTGGGGCCCAAAGACGAGGCCCAGGCCCCGCCGGCGGACCGCCGGGGGCCGCACATCGGGATATCCGCCATGACCGCCGAACCGACCATCGACCATCGCCGCATCGCCATCGCCCGGGACCGCCTGGCCACCTGGACGCGCCACCGATCGAAGCTGGAGGTCGAGCCGGGCAGGCTCGAGGCCCTGGCCGGGGCCATCGAAGACGCCAGCACGGCCCTGGAAGACCTGGAGCGCGCCGCCGACCAGAAGGCCGCCCGACGCCGGCGCCTGCGCTCGGCGATGGAAGAGCTGCGCGTGGCCGTCGAGGCCCTGGGCCGCGGGATTGCGCGCAAGGCCATCGCCAGGGAAGAGAACATCGCCGCGTGCGACGAGGAACTCGTGTGCACCGGGGCGGACCCGCAGCTCATCGCGCGTCCCTCGCGCGGCGGCCGGGTGGTCCGCCCGGCGATCAGCCATGCGCGCGTGCTTCCCGATGGCCGCGTGCGCCTGGACATGCGCTGCGCCGGGCTCGGGCGCGATCCGGGCGTGCGCGTCATGATCCGCCGCCGCATCGGCCGGCACGGCAGCTACGAGCCCATCGCCATGGCCCGCGGAACGACGTTCATCGACCGCAACCCCAAGCGCGCCGGCCGCTACGCGGCCTACAAGATCGAGGTGGTCTCGGGTCCGATGGCCGGGGCGACAAGCCGACGCGCCCTGGCGGATTTCCTGATCGGCAACCCCACGCGCGGGCACGCCGAGTTGCACCTGGAAGGCGTGGGGACGCGGGTGGGAGCCTTGCGTCAGGACGTTCCGTTGCGCGCGGCGTGAGCGTCAGTCTTCGGGCGGATTGTTCTGGTCGCCCCAGCGCCGGCGTTCGAGCCAGCGATCGGGGAGGAGTGCGAGCAGGAGGAAGAGCAGACCGAAGCTCGCCAGCGCAACCGTTGCCGACAGGAGCGGGACCCGTCCGTCGACGATGGGCTCCATGACGATGTCGGCGATCACGAAGAACTGCTCGGAGGCTTCGTCCCGGGCCTGCGGGACGGCCAACTCGCCCCGGGCCCGGAGCGCGTCGACGATCGCGCTGGCGGCTTCGGTTGATCGGTACCGGTTGACCTTTGCTCCCGTGGCGAGCAGGTAGAGCCACAGGTACCCCGCGACGAGCAATTGGAACACGGCAATACAGATGAGCTTGATGCGGCGGCCGGACATCGGGGCACGGGGCATCTTCCTCACTCCCGCCCGATGGGCGCGTACACGTCCACGATCTCGGCCTTGCCGGCCTTGGCCGAGAGCGCCACGGCCAGCATCTCGTCGGCGTCCTCGCCGAGCACCTCGGCCATCTTCTCGGCCGAAGCCGCGCCGCGCTGCATCAGCGTGGCCAGGTCCACCAGCCATGCGCCGTTTTCGTAGACCATCGGGAACGTGCTCGGGTTCGTGCGTCCGCCCAGGCTCACGGTGATCTCGGCCCCCGTTGGCCGGCTGGAACCTTCGGGAAGCAGCTCGACCGACTCGACCATGGCGGCGGCCATGATCTCGGTCTCGATCCAGCCCTCATCGATCGCAAGCTCGGCGAAGGCCCTGGGCGTGATCGTGCGGAGTGTCTGCGGTTCGACCCGCACGCGCATCGAGAAGACGGCGTAGCGGTCGGCGAAGGGCAGGGCTTCGACTTCCTCACGCTCGGCGTCCAGGGCCAGATCGATGTGGCGCTGGACGGCATCGAAGTAGGTCGGGTGCACGTGATCGAGGGCGATCCGCCCGTTGCCAACCGACGCGTTGAGGCGATAGGCGTTGAATGCCTCGACCGCCGCCAGCTCGGTGCGCGGCTGGGCGGGGGTGGTGTCGGTATCCGGCGCGAGGGTTGGCGTTTGCGGCGCGGGAGACTCGCCGCAGGCGGCCAGGAACACGGTGGCCGCGATGGTCATCGCACGGGCCAGAAAGAATGCTTGAGGCGGCATGGGGGAGTCTCCGGGCCGGCGGATCGCGGCGGGCACGAGCCTATGCCCAGCGTCGATGCCCGATCACGAACCGCCCGCGTCGGCCGCCCCGGCGGCGGCTTCGGCCCCGGGCGTGTCCGGCTGGCCGCCCGGGCCCACGAGCCGGCCCAGCACCACGCAGGCCACCAGGTCGCCGGCGACGTTCACCGACGTCCGGGCCATGTCCAGCAGGCGGTCGACGCCGATGATCAGGGCGATGCCCCCCGGCGGCACGTTCACCGTGGCCAGGATCATGGCCAATATGACAATCCCCACGCCCGGGCTGGCCGGGGCCCCGATGGAGGCGCCAACGGCCGTGGCAACAACCAAAGCGAGCTGGGCCCCGGTGAGCTCCACGCCGTAGACCTGGACAAGGAACATCGTCGCAACGCACTGGTAGGCCGCCGTGCCGGCCATGTTGACCGTGGCGCCCAGGGGCACCAGGAAGCGGGCGATGGCCGGGCGGACGCCCAGCTTCTCCTCGGCGACCCTGATCGACAGCGGCATGACCGCCGCGCTGCTGCTGGTGGCAAAGGCCAGCAGCAGGACCTCCCGGGACTTGGAGAGCAGCGCCGCGGGACCCACCCCGCCAAGCACGAAGGCGATCAGCAGGAACATGGCCATGACCGCCAGCAGGGCGGCCAGCACCGTGCCCATGTAGGCCGACATGGCAAGCAGGGCCTGGGGACCGATGCGCACCGTGACCTGGGCCAGCAGGCCGAACACCGCCGCGGGGGCGATGAGCATGGCCCACTTGATGACCGTCATGCACACTTCCTGCACCGCCCCGAGCACGTCGATGGCCGGGCGGGCCACCCTGGCGGGCATCTGCACGAGCGCCACGCCCACGACCAGGCTGAAGAAGACCCACTGGAGCATGTTGCGGTTGACCGCCGCCTCGGTGGGCGAGGCGGGCAGGAGGTTGACCAGGGCGCTGGGCGCCTCGGCCAGCGTGGGGCGGGTAAAAGTGGGCGGCTCGGGGACGGCGGCGTCCGGGGTCTCCGCCGCGGGCGTGTCTTGGGAAGCGTCGGGTTGGGTTGGTTCGGTCTCGGGCGTCTTCCCTTCGGTATCGGCCGCGGACCCCTGGGCGTCGGCAGCACGGTCCTGGGCCCTCGCTTCCTCGATGGCGCTCGTGCGCACGCGGTCGGGGATGAAGTCTCCCGGGCGCAACAACGCCCCGGCGCCAAGGCCGATCACGCAGGCCGCCACGGTGGTCATGATGAAGTAGGGCGCCACGCGCAGGCCCACGCGCTTGAGCTCGCTGGCGTTCTCGCTGGAGGCCAGGCCCAGGACGATGGAGCTGAAGACCAGCGGGAGCACGATCATCGAGATCAGTTGCAGGAAGATAAGCCCGGGCAGGGCAAGCCAGGCGCCGATGGTCTCGGCCAGCTCCTGCGTGGGAACGATGCCCACGCGCGGGGTCAGCAGCGTGCCCACGGCGACGCCCATCGCCATGGCCACGAGGATCTGGGCCCACAAGCGCGTGCGCACCAGAACGGCAAGCTTGTGGCTGGCCCTTCGCAAGGGACGCGGGCGGAGCGTGCGTGGCCGGTGGGCGGCCGAGGCCCCGTTGCCGGCGCTTGATGGTTCCCCACCGCCCCCGGTCATCGGCTAGTCCCCCCGGGCCAACTCGCCCGCCCGCTTCGCCGCCGCGAGCACCGCCTCGCGCACGGCGTCCTTCACGCCCCGGGCCTCGAGCACGTCCAGCGCGGCGGCCGTCGTGCCGCCCTTGCTGGTCACCGCGGTGCGTAATGCGGCGGGATCGGCCAGCTCGCCGTTGCACGGCCGGGCCAGCATCTCGGCGGCGCCCTTCAGGGTCTGCGCGATGATGGCGCGCGTGGCTTCTTCGTTGAGGCCCGTGTCCCCGCCGGCTTCCATAGCGCCCATCGCCATCGCCTCGGCGAGCAGGAACGCGTACGCGGGCCCGCTGCCCGCCGCGGCGGTGAAGGCGTCGATGGCCGACTCGGGAAGGTCATAGACAACGCTGGCCGCGCCGAAGAGGCGGTGGGCACGGTCCAGATCCTCGCCGGTGGCGTCCGGACCGCCGCTCATGGCCGTGGCGCCCATGCCCACGGAGATGGGAAGGTTGGGCATGACGCGGACGATGCGGGCCTTCAGCGTGTCCTTGAGCTTCTCGATCGGCACGCCGGCGAGGATGCTGATGACGCAGCGGTTCTCCAGCATCGCCCCGCCGAGGGACGCCTCGATCTCCTGGGCGACGGTCGCGAGCATCTGGGGCTTGACCGCCAGCAGGACCGTGGCGTCCTCGTAGGGCAACGCGTCGAAGGCGTCGGCGATGGACTCGACCGCGTCGATCGAGGGCGAGAGCGCGCCGATGGATCTCCGGGTTTCGGCGTCGGGCTCGGCGACCACGCACGGGCCATCGAGCAGATCGGCCCCGGCCGCGCCCGACAGGATGGCGCTGGCCATGGACCCGCCGCCGATGACCAGCAGCGGGCAGACGTCGGTGTGGTTGGTGCTTCCGGGGGCGGGCTTGGCGGTCTCGCTCATGGCACACGGTACGGCCCGCCACTACAATCGGCTTGCCGATGCTGGAGGATTCATGGCCACGTACTACACCCTGGACTTCGAGCAGCCCCTGCGGGCCCTGGACGAGGAGATCGCCCAGCTCAAGCGCCGCGTCGACGCCCTGACGAGCGAGGACGCCGCCGCCGCGGGGGCGCACCCGGCCGAGCTGGCCGAGGCCGAGCACGCGCTGGCCGACAGGCTGGCCCGCCACAGCCAGACCATGGACGAGCTGTACAAGCAGCTGAGCCCCTGGAACACGGTCCGGGTGGCGCGGCACCCCAACCGGCCGCAGGGCCGGGACTACATCGAGGCCATGTGCCGGGACTTCACCGAGCTGCACGGAGATCGCCGCAGCGGCGAGGACCCGGCCATCGTCACCGGCTTCGGCCGCATCGGCGACTTCAAGTGCATGGTCGTGGCCCACCACAAGGGGCGCAACACGCAGGAGAAGCTGCGCTGCCACTTCGGCTGCCCACACCCCGAGGGCTACCGCAAGGCCCTCATGAAGATGAGGCTGGCCGCCAGGTTCGGCGTGCCGATCGTGACGCTGGTCGACACGCCCGGGGCGTTCCCGGGATTGGAAGCCGAGCAGCGCGGCCAGGCCGAGGCCATCGCGGTGAACCTGAAGGAAATGAGCGCCCTGCCGGTGCCGATCGTGAGCGTGGTCATCGGCGAGGGCGGCTCGGGCGGGGCGCTGGGGATCGCCGTGGGCGACCGCGTGGCCATGCTCCAGCACGCGTGGTACTCGGTGATCAGCCCCGAGGGCTGCGCGGCGATCCTCTGGAAGCAGGCCAACGAGCGGACCAACAGCCAGGCGGCCACGGCCCTGAAGCTCACCGCGCGCGACAACCTGGCGCTGGGCGTGGTCGACGCGGTCATCGACGAGCCCGCCGGCGGGGCCCACCGCGACAAGGCCGAGGCCGCCAGGCGGCTGGAGCGTTGGATCATCGCCCAGCTCGAGACGCTGACGCCCATGGACACCGAGGAACTGCTCGAGGCCCGCTACCAGCGCTACCGCCGGCTGGGCAGCTTCGACGTGGCCGAGCCCGAGCCGGAGGCCGAGCCCACCGAGCCCACCAAAGAGGCCGGCTCGGCGTCCTGAGCCCGGGGCGATCGGGTCGGCCGGGGTTTCCCGTCCTTGCCCGCTTTGACGCCCGGTAAGCTGGCCCCTACTGTTGGCGTCCTTCGGCCGGGGGTGGCCGCGTGGCCGAGCCTCGGCCGCACCTCCGGCGCTCCCGGAGCCACCGTGGCCAAGAAGAAGACCAGCACCGCCAAGCCGTCGGGCGCCTCGAAAGCGAAGGCCGGCGGTGCCGCCACTGGCAAGGACGCTCCCAGGAAGAAGAAGACGGCGAAGAAGCCCGTCGGCGGGGCCGCGGGGACACCCTCGAAGAAGGCCGCCACCGGCGCCCCGGCGAAGCGGCCCGCCAAGAAGACATCCAAGAAGACTTCGAAGAAGACCGCCGGCAAGACCTCCAAGAAGGCCGCTTCCAAGAAGGCCGGTTCCAAGAAGACAGAGAAGACCGGCTCGAAGGTGGCCAGCACGGGCAAGAAGGCCACCACCACGAAGGCGACTTCCAACAAGTCCACCTCCAACAAGTCCACCTCCAAGAAGTCCACCTCCAAGAAGACAACCTCCAAGAAGCCCGCTTCCAAGAAGACGACCTCCAAGACCCCCACGAAAAAGACCCCC
>JBITAF010000103.1:0-20321 GCA_044440025.1 Phycisphaerales bacterium JB060
AAAGAGTGCGTTGGTGACTGGGCGACCTTCATAAGCCGCGTGCGCAAGGACCCGACCGTCGAGAACGGCCTGATGTTCTGGTGCGTGTCCGACAATTTGCGCAAGGGTGCGGCCCTCAACGCCGTGCAGATCGCTGAGCGCCTGGCGGCCGTCTCGGCCTGCTGAGGAGTCAGGCTGAGCCAACGAAAAGCCCGGCCTGAAAGGCCGGGCTTGGGGTCATTCCTGGGGCTGCCGTCGTGAAAGCTAGTAGGGCTTGGGCTCGCGGCTCAGGCGGCTGGGGCGGTCCACGTACCAGACCTTGCGCCAGTCGGCTCGCAGCATGCGGGTGTTCTCGCTGTTCATGATGGCGTACTCGTTGTCGGCGTCGACCCAGCGCTGGTCGAGCGTCTCGAGCTCGGGGGCCACGTTCCAGCGGAGGTAGGTGTGACGACCCGACGAGCCGCAGCCGGCCAGCAGCGAGCCGCCGGTGGCCAGCAGGAGGCCCGAGATAAGGACGCGGCGGGCGGTTTGGCTGCGGGTCACTGGGCTGCGGGTCATGGGGGCCTTCCTTTGCAATCTCGCGTAGCGGCCGGCGGGCCGGGGAGCACTTCTCTGTCGATTCTATCGGCTCGCCGCGGTGGGGTTGCCCCGCCGGGAAGCTTTCTGGCCGCTGTTGTACGGTCCTGCGACGGCCCGGTCAAGCGCGGTGACACCCGGTTCGCGGCCCAGTGATCGGCGGTTCTGGTGCCACAGCCACGATTTTTGTCCCACCGTCACCCATGTGTTAGGGACACAAAGGGGGCTGGGGGCGTTTTCATTGCAGAGGCGTCCGAGTCGGGTCGATGACAAGACCATGACAGCCCCAAGCATGAGCAACGCGAACGTGGCCAACTCGGTGAGCATGGCCGTGGCCAGCAAGCAACTGGACCAGGCCCGGGCCGAGGGCCGGGCCATCAACAGCCTGATCGAGAACGCCGCCGACGTGGCCCAGGCCACCCGCGGGGCGGTCTCGGGCAGCCCTGGGGCCAGCGAGACCGGCGGCCAGTTGGACACCAGAGCCTGACTCGCCCCCTGCCAGAGCGGCAGGCCGCCCCGCATGGCTGACCGTATTTGGGATCCCAGACCCCGCTGGTGACCGTGCCAGCGGGGTTCTCGTTTCCGGCGCGCCCTTTGTAACGAGTTCCTCCGATTCACTCGGAGGGATTCGACATGACACCAGACAAACTCACGACCGCCGCCCAGCAGGTGCTCGCCGCTGCCCAGGCCTCGGCCATGGGCGCGGGGCACGCCGAGGTCGGCTCGCTCCACGTGCTCGCGGCGATGCTCGAGGACCAGAACGGACCGGCCCGCTCGGTGCTCGACAAGGCCGGCGTGCGCGCCGACCGCGTGCTCCAGGTAGCCCAGGCCGAGCTCAAGAGCCTGCCGACCACGTCCTCGGCCGCGGGCCAGACGGGGCGCGAGATCATGGGCCTACTCCAGAAAGCCGACCAGCACGCCAAGGCCATGGGCGACTCGTACATCGCCACCGAGCACCTGCTCCTGGCGTGCGCCCAGGAGGGCCGGTCCAAGAGCGTGCTCGAGACGGTGGGGGCGTCGACGAAGGCCATCGAGCAGGCCATCAAGGACGTACGCAAGGCCAGCGGCGTGCAGAACGTGACCGACCAGAACGCCGAGACCACCTACGAGGCCCTCAAGAAGTACGCCGTCGATCTCACCGAGAAGGCCCAACAAGGCAAGCTCGACCCGGTCATCGGCCGCGACGAGGAGATCCGCCGAACCATGCAGGTGCTCAGCCGGCGGACCAAGAACAACCCCGTGCTCATCGGCGAGCCGGGCGTGGGCAAGACGGCCATCGCCGAGGGGCTGGCGCTTCGCATCGTCAACGGCGACTGCCCCGAGGGCATGCGCGACAAGCGCATCATGGCGCTCGACGTGGGCCAGTTGCTCGCGGGCGCCAAGTACCGCGGCGAGTTCGAGGAGCGGCTCAAGGCGGTGCTGCGTGAGGTCACCGCCAGCGAGGGCGAGGTCATCCTTTTCATCGACGAGTTGCACACCATCATCGGCGCCGGCGCGGCCGAGGGCGCCGTGAGCGCGGGCAACCTGCTCAAGCCCGCGTTGGCGCGCGGCGAGCTGCGGTGCATCGGCGCGACCACTTTGGACGAATACCGCAAGCACGTCGAGAAGGACGCCGCCTTCGAGCGACGCTTCCAGCCCATCTTCGTGGGCGAGCCAAGCGTCGAGGAAACAGTCGCCATCCTCCGGGGCCTGAAGGAGCGCTACGAGGCCCACCACGGCGTGCGCATCCAGGACTGCGCGATCCTGGCCGCCGCCCAGCTCAGCCAGCGGTACATCGCCGACCGCTTCCTGCCCGACAAGGCCATCGACCTGATCGACGAGGCCGCCAGCCGGCTGCGCATCGAGAACGACAGCATGCCCACCGAGCTCGATGAGTTGCGGCGGCGGATCATGCAACTCGAGATCGAGCGCGAGGCGTTAAAGCTCGAGGAGTCGAGCGATGGCAGCGCCAAGGAACTCAGCCGGATCGAGAAGGAACTGGCCGAACTCCAGGAAAAGAACCGCGCCCTGACCAGCGAGTGGGAGGCCGAGAAGGCCGAGCTCGATCAGGTCAAGAGCATCAAGGAAACCATCGACGCCAAGCGTGTCGAACTCGAGCAGGCCCAGCGGCGGGGTGACCTGGAGACCGCAGCGCGCATCCAGTACGGCGAGATGCGCGAGCTGGAGTCTGAGCTTGCGAAGGCCGACGAGGCGCTGCGCGAGAAGGCCAAGCAGGGCGACCTGCTGGTGAAGGAAGAGGTCGACGCCGAGCAGGTAGCCGAGGTGGTGGGGCGGTGGACCGGCATCCCTGTGGCGCGACTGGTCGAGAGCGAGCGCGACAAGCTGACCAGGATGGAAGAGCATCTGCGAGAGCGGGTGATCGGCCAGGACGACGCGCTCCGGCTTGTATCCGATGCGGTGCGCCGCAGCCGGGCGGGGCTGGGTGATCCCGACCGCCCCATCGGCAGCTTCCTGTTCCTGGGCCCCACAGGCGTGGGCAAGACCGAGACGTGCAAGGCGCTCGCGCAGTTCCTGTTCGACACCGAGGAAGCGCTGGTACGCATCGACATGAGCGAATACATGGAGAAGCACGCGGTGAGCCGGCTCATCGGGGCGCCTCCCGGGTATGTTGGCTACGACGAGGGCGGCGCGCTCACCGAGGCGGTCCGGCGGCGCCCGTACTGCGTGATCCTGCTTGACGAGGTCGAGAAGGCCCACCAGGACGTGTTCAACGTGCTCTTGCAGCTTCTCGACGACGGCCGCCTGACCGACGGCCAGGGTCGCACGGTCGACTTCCGCAACACGATCGTCGTCATGACGAGCAATCTAGGCAGCCAGAAGATCCAGCAGATGACCGAGCAGGGCGCCGAGGACTGGGAGATCGAGGCCGCCGTGCGCGACCTGATCCGCCACGGCCCGGGCGTCGATGTCGCCGGCAAGGGACTTAAGCCCGACGAGCAGAGCGGCGAACTGAACGCGCGCCTGAATCTCGACATGCGCGGCGCCTTCTTCCGGCCCGAGCTGCTGAACCGCATCGATGAGATTGCCGTCTTCCACCAGCTCAAGAAGGACCAGCTCGGCGCTATCGCCGACATCCAGCTCGGTCGCCTGCGGGCACGCCTGCATGATCGCGACATGGCCATCGAACTGACCGACGCGGCGAAACTGCAACTCGCCAGCGAGGGCTGGGACCCCGCCTACGGCGCCCGCCCCCTCAAGCGTGCCATCCAACAGCGTATCGAGAACCCCCTTGCAAGCCGCATCCTGGCTGGCGAGTTCGGGGCTGGGGATTCGATCCTGGTGGACGTACAGGGGACGACGTTCACGTTCACGAAGGCGGGTGCGCCAGAGCCGGCGGCGGGGTAGGTATTGTCGGAGGGTCTACTTCGCTCGACGCACGCGCGTTGCCACGTTCCTGAGTTCCTGTTCGTACGACGCCTTCATCCTGTCGCTGTAGAACACGCCCTGCGGTGGGCTGACAAGCGTTGCGAGCAGGACCCAGGCGTGATGGCCAAGCTGCCTCAAGTTTAAGGGCAAGTCTTCGTGGCGTTGGAGTTCGGTGCCTCGCGCCAGCAAGGCCTCGACGTCCGAGCGCGCCTGGCTAAGCAGGGGCAATGGCAACTGCGGCACGTCCAGGCCCGGCTTAAAGGGAGCGCTCAGCAGTGGCTTGAGGGCACCGTTCAAATTGCTCAGGAACGCGGAACGCACGGCTGGATCGGATTCCGCGCCACGCCCCAGCCGGCGAAAGCGGTCATTCGCGGCGACGTAGACGATCTCGGCTCTGTCCAGGTCGCTCTCTGGTGTCAGAAACACGTCGCAGCCACCAGATTGTCCGAGGGTGCGGACGAACTCGCACAGTGCGATGTATCGCCGCGCATCGACCTCAACACGCCAGACGTCCACCTCGATGTGTGAGAAGGTGAAGAAGACGCGGGCTCGAAGCCCCGCCAGATCGAACGTCAGGTCGGGCCACGGTCCATCTTCGGACTGTTCAAGCGTCGTGAGGCGGTCCGGTTCGATGGGAAGTGGCACAGATGGCGGGTTTTCTTCTCCCTCGGTGAACCAACGGAATCGGTACGAGTACCTCGAAGCGATCAACTCCAACAGAGTCTTCCAAGCCCCGGAAGTCGATTCGGGCACGACGATGTCGCACAACTGCCCGTACTCGCACTCATCCTCGAAGAATACGCGCACCTCGGAGAAGGGGATTGGTTGGCCTTGCGTCGGCGTCATCGCCCTAACTGTAGAGGCGGGCTTGGCACGACGGAAGCATTAACCCCCGCCCAGCGGATCCATCTCAAACTCAGGCGCCCGCGTGATGACCGTGCCGCAGTTGTTGCAGGTGCGGCGTTCTTCGGGCCCGTCCCAGAAGTTGTCCATGACCTTGTGCAGGTCGCGGTCGATGTGCTGAAGTTCGAACCAGGCCTCGTGCACCAGCGTGTCGCACTTGGGGCAGTACCAGCGCAGGCCGTCCTTGTGGGGGTTGCCGTTCTCGTCGAAGCCGCGCGGGAACTCGACGATCAGGCCCAGCGTGTCGGCGGGGCGCTGCGGGCGGTGGGGGACCCAGCGTGGCAGCAGGAAGAGCTCGCCCTCGCGCACGATCACGTTGTGCGGCTCGCTGCCATCGAGCGGCCGCACGCGGACGGCGATGTCGCCCTTGAGCTGGTAGAAGAGCTCCTCGGTCGCGTTCACGTGGAAGTCGTTGCGCGTGTTGGGGCCCTTGGAGACGAAGATGATCGCGTCTTCGCTCTCGCTGAAGAACTGCTTGTTCATCACCGGCGGCGTAAACGCCTCGGGATGCTCGTCGATCCACTTGAGCAGGTTGATCGTCGGGAAGGTGGTGCCGGTGGTCGTCATGGCCGGGCCTCCTGGGTTCAGGACAATGCTACGCCGGCACGCTTTGCCCGGGCGAGGAAAGGGCGCAACCATAGCCAAGCCCGGAGCGATACGAGCCCACATTCCTTCTCGAGCAGAACGGGCGACGATAGGGCAGTCCGGCTGCTTATACGCGGGAGAGTGATACGTGAAGAAATGGGTCGTCCTGGGTCTCATCGCGATGCTGCTTGCCACCGCCGGCATTGGCTTCTGGCGATGGCGAGCGGCGATGGCGCCGGTCACGCGCACCGAGTACGCCGCGAGACTGCACGAGCACATCCTCTCCGCACAACGCGATCGTTGGCCCGATGCAACCGACCAATGGGACGATCTGGCATGGGAACTGGCGAATGTCCGCGATGCCCGTGGAGCCATGGGCGACAACGCCGAGATTCTACGCAGCTTCGATATCGGGAACTCACGTACAGACAACCTGTCCGCCTTGGAGTCGGCGGTTCACGAGGCCCGATCCTATGGCCTTTTCGAGTCAGCCAAGCGTATCGCCGACATCAAGATCGCCGTGCGGCCCTACAACGAACTCGGCCCCGAGGACGTGCTGGTGGGCGTGATGTTCGACGAGTTGTCGGAAGTTCGGTTCCTCACAAGAGCCCAGATCGCCCGGGCGTATATCGCGTCGAGGAACGATGCCAAAGCCACCAACGAGGTATACGCCGCCCTCGATGAATCACTCACGCTGGCCCGGCTACTTTCATGGCAGGCGAGCACGCTCGAGTACCTGAACGCTCGGATCGTCGGGGTGGATATGCTCGGTGGTCTGCGAGCAATTCTGAGCATCGAGCCCGTTCGGGATGACGCCCTGCTGCGAGCGATCGACGAGCGGATCGAACGATTCCATGGCCGTTTCGCTCCCGCCTCGCACGTCATCCAAGGCGACCGCCTTACCACGCTCGACTCGCAGCACCGCATGCACACCGTGGGGGGCTATCTCGATCGTCGCGGCAGCCACGAGTGGGACGGCGTAATGAACTCGCTCGGATTCGATGGCACGCTCTATCGCGGCCCACTCAAGGACTCGCTCGGATGGCTGGATCGGTTTGTTGAAGCCGCCGGCACGTCCGCCCGCGCACGCGGTCTGGAAATCCTTGAAGCCGATGCAGCACTCGAATCCGTCCATTCCGCCTTCATCGATCTTGGCGACGGTCCAGGCGAACGGTGGCCCGCGCTCATGATCACACTTGGCGAATACAGTCAGCCGATCGCCTGGGAGCGCCACATGCGCATCATCGCCGCAGGCACCCGCGTATCGATCGCCATCGAACGCCACCGCCTGGCCCACGGCACACTGCCCGAGTCGCTCGATCAACTCGGCGATCTGCTGCCCGAGGACCACACGGTCGACCCCGTCACCGAGCAACCCTGGGCCTACGAACGCACCAGCGACGGCTACACATTGTCCAGCCGAGCGCTACCGAGCTATGAGGCTGGAGAAGACGCGAGCGAGGATCCTCTTGCCGGCATCCAGATCGTGCCATAGCACTGGCGTGGTACTTGTGCGAGGTGATGCGTGGTCGAACGATTATTCTGAGGGCGGGATTTGAAGTGACTCGCCCTCGTTGATCCGGGCCTCCCACCGGGCGCCGTCGTACTCGAAGTAGAGCCGCAGCAGCGGGTACGGCCACCTGAGGGCCTCGCCGCCGATCAGATGCTCGCCAACGGAGGTGTCGATGCGGCCATCCCGGGCCGCGATCTCGGCGAGCCCAGGCATCGCGTCGCGCCACTCGTCGTCGCCGCCGAAGTACGCCGACACAAGGCGGAAGCCATCGACCACGACTGGCTCGCGCGCGACAAGCGGCTCAGAGCCCAGCGTGGTGGGGCCGCCGACATGCAGCGTCTGACCGACGGGGACGTCGATGCGTTTGCTGGAGGGACCGACGATCAGGAAGATCGTCAGCCGATCTTTCTCGTGCGGCTGGGCCTTTGTCTCGAGCCCCAACGCTTGGGGATAGACCGTGAGCGGCGTGGGCCATGCCGGGTCGACCATCCATTGCTCGACAGCCTCGGTCACGTCTTCGCTTGGCCCATCGCCCCAGGAAAACTCGGCGCGTACGAGGGAAATCTCTTCGCGCTGCAAGGGCCACGACATCGGAGTCAATCGAGCCCCCTCGAAGGGCGGCTCTTTGGGCGGCTGGGTCGGCTCGTGGTGGGGCAGCACATTCACGTCGCCCATTGTCTGCCCATCGGAGAAACGAACGGCGGTGACCGTACCTTCGACCTCGAAGTCCTGCTCCGGCCCGATTGGCGCCGGCAACGAAATGATGACATCAATCGAAACACCGGGAGGGATCGTCTTGCCGAATGGCACAGCGTTTACGACTGTTCGCCTGCCGCGATAGGTGATGTTGAGCATGACCGATTCGATGTGGCGTTCGCTGGTGTTGACCACCGCCAACGCCCAATCGATCGCCTGCTCGGTGCGGCCCACGCGCGACACTAAGGCGGTGCTCATCCTCGAACGGCTGATGTAAGAAGTCCCAACTTCGTTGCGTCTCAGCCCGTGGGCAATCAGGTTGACCGGGGCGCCCGCGAGCCCTTGCACCGTTGGCGGATTTGGCGAGGGCCTGGCCGCGGTGCTGCTGCCAGAGTTCGATTCGCCGCAGCCTGCGATCACCATCGCGCCGAACACGCAGACGATGGCCAAAGCACGAGGCATCACCAAATCGAGTAAGATCACGTGTTTCCTTTGCAACTATGCCCAATGGGCATACGCAGGCCGGAAAGCGTGGGGGCCTTCGAGGAGGTTACGGGATCTCGCCAACGGTCGTGGCATCACTAAAGCGGGCACCGATGACTTCGTATCGCATGTAGACGCCCTCGAGCTTCCCACCGCTCGGTGGCGGCATCTGAGCGCTCACTTCAAGATCACCCTTGGGCGGGATGCTCTGCCCATCAGGCACAACGTTGATGGTCGTCGACGTGCCTCCGTAGTTTGCCCGCACGTACATCGCTTCGATGGTCTTGTCGGTGGTGTTCATGACGAGTATCCGCCACTGCATCACGTCCTCGAGTGGCTCAATCATCGAGACCGAGCCACCCTGGAGCACCGTGGTTCCCTTCGTGCCCTGCGAGGCACGCTGCATCGAGATGCTCTCATGCGTGACAGCCCCCATGCCCTCGACGACGGACATGCCTTGGTGGACATCGTCGGGCAGGGTGTTGCCGCCGTCGCTCCCGCAGCCCATAAGGCCGCCGGCAATGAAGGCCAGAGCCGCCATGGACGCGGTCATGAGACTTCCTTTCATGTGCATGCCGGTTCCTCTCCACCGTTTTAGCTTAAAATAGGCGACCGCTTCTGGTCGCCAGGGATGTTCTTTGGGTTCTTCGTTGCGTCGGCTTACGCCTTCGCCGCCATCTTCTCGGCCTTCGCGCGCGCGTCGTCGAGGGTGCCCACGTACATGAAGGCACTCTCGGGCAGGTCGTCGCCCTCGCCGGCCACGAGACGCTCGAAGCTGTCGATGGTGTCCTCCAGGCTCGTGTAGATGCCCGGGAAGCCGGTGAAGACCTCGGCCACGTAGAACGGCTGGCTGAGGAAGCGCTCCATCTTGCGGGCGCGGCCCACGATGAGCTTGTCCTCTTCGCTCAGCTCGTCGACGCCCAGGATGGCGATGATTTCCTGCAGGTCCGTGTAGCGCTGCAGGATTCGCTGCACCTGGAGGCTGACCGAGTAGTGACGCTCGCCCAGCACGCTGGGGTCGAGGATCGTCGAGGTCGACGCCAGCGGATCGACGGCGGGGAAGATGCCCTTCTCGGCGATCGAACGCTCGAGCACGACGAAGGCGTCCAGGTGGGCGAACGCGGTGGCGGGGGCCGGGTCGGTCAGGTCGTCGGCCGGCACGTAGATGGCCTGGACCGACGTGATGGCGCCCTTGGCCGTCGAGGTGATGCGCTCTTGCAGCTCGCCCATCTCGGTGGAGAGCGTCGGCTGGTAGCCCACGGCACTCGGCATGCGGCCCAGCAGGGCGGACACCTCCGAACCCGCCTGGGTAAAGCGGAAGATGTTGTCCACGAACATCATCGTTTCCTTACCCGACGCGTCGCGGAACTCCTCGGCCATGGTGAGGCCCGAGAGCGCCACGCGGAGGCGGGCGCCGGGGGGCTCGTTCATCTGGCCGAACACCATGGCCACCTTGTCGATGACGTGGGCGGTCTGCCCGTCGGCGTCGGTGTACTCGGCCTCCTGCATCTCGCGCCAGAGGTCGTTGCCCTCGCGGGTACGCTCGCCAACGCCGCAGAACACGGAGTAGCCGCCGAACTCGCGGGCCACGCGGGCGATCATCTCCTGGATGATCACCGTCTTGCCCACGCCCGCACCGCCGAACAGGCCGATCTTGCCACCACGCACGAACGGGCACAAGAGGTCGACGACCTTGATGCCGGTCGGCAGGATCTCGGTGTTGGGGTTCAGAGCGGTGAATTCGGGGCTGTGGCGGTGGATCGGGCGGCGGTCGGTCGTGTTGGCCGGCCCGCGGTTGTCGATCGGCTCGCCCAGCAGGTTGAACACGCGGCCCAGCACGCCCTCGCCCACGGGCACAGTCACGGGCGAGC
The DNA here is from genome assembly GCA_044440025.1 of Phycisphaerales bacterium JB060. Lineage (GTDB taxonomy): Bacteria > Planctomycetota > Phycisphaerae > Phycisphaerales > UBA1924 > JAHCJI01. The sequence continues at coordinate 9,973 of JBITAF010000103.1, forward strand.
CGGTGTCAACGCAGGGGGTGGAGCGGCGCAGGCCGTCGGTGCTGCCAAGGGCTACGCAGCGGACGCGGCCGCCGCCCAAGTGCTGCTGCACCTCGCCCACGAGCTTGAGCTTGCCCGAGGGGGTGTCCGTCTCGACGGTGACGGCGTTGTAGATCTCGGGCAGTTCGCTCTCGGCGAACTGCGCGTCGAAGGTGGAGCCGATGACCTGCGTGATAGTGCCCTGCGCCATGTGGTGCTGTTCCTCGAATTGGGGCCCGCCTCACCATCGGCGGGAATGCTGAACGTCAACCGTACACGCCGACGAACGGTGGGGGACCACCGGGTCCTTGAGCGTGTGAGGCGGAGGGTAGGCTCGCCAAGACCAGAAGTCGGCGGCTCACAAAGCCTGCCGGATCGACCCGGCCAGCGCCTCGCCCCCCTCCAACTTGCCCGCCGGCCAACCAATCCCAAGCCCGCCGCCCGGCTCGCCCTCGGCCACCTCCGGATAGCGGGGGATCACGTGCACATGCAGGTGCATCACGGCCTGGTGCGCCTCTGCCCCGTTGTTCTGCAACAAGTTGTAAGCCGTGGCGCCCGTGGCCTTCATGACGGCCCGGCAGATCCGCGGCAGCACGCGCCCGAGCGCTGCGGCCGACTCGTCGCCGAGCTGGTCCATCTGGGCGGCCCGCTCCCTGGGGATCACCAGCGTGTGCCCCCGGCTGAGCGGCGCAACGTCGAGGAACGCCAGCACATGGTCGTCCTCGTACACCTTGTGGCAGGGGATCTCGCCGGCGATGATCTTGTCGAAGATGGTGGTTTCGGGCATTCGTAAAGGTATGCAGGCATCCAAATGGCAAGGAGAGATCGCGCCTCTCTCCCTTCCGATTCGAGCCAGCCGTTGAGTCAGCGCCTTGCCGGGCGGCGATTGGTCATGGCCCTCCTACGCCAGCAGCACCGGCAGCCATGGCACCGCCGATGAGCACGGCGAAGATCAGCCAGAACGCCATCACCATCAGGAACATCAATAACTGTGCCACGATGATGGCCCACACGAGCTTCCAGAACACCCTCACCTCGACCCCTGCACCCTGGCCGGCCGTGCGTTTGTTGAGGTGCTCCAAGCCGACGCGCATGTGGCGAAGTTCGGTAAGCACTTGTGTCAGTTGTTGTGGGTCTGAAACTGGCGGGGGATTGAGCATGGGCAGTTACCTCGAGTTTGATGTTCAAACAGGCGTGATGCCAAGCGTATCCCAAACCACTGGCTAGGAGTCACCACGTGATATCCAGTCACGCAGCTGCCCACAGCTTAAGTTCAACATAACTGTTATTATCGGCGGTCAGCAGGCAGCAGGGGGTCACAGGGATTCCAGCGGCCTAGCACAGCCGCCGGGCTTGGGGTGCCATCATTGTCCACCCTGATGGAGTCGAGCATTACCCATCATCAGCCCCCGCCCAGCTGCCCTGGGCTCTTTGGCCGCGCTTGGCTCTGGCTCGAGTTCATCACCCTCTATGCCTTCATCCCGGGCCTCGTCGCCGCCGTCATGGATCCCGCAGAGCGGTTCGATCCCGTATTCGATGCCTTGGGCCTCACGCTTCTCTCCAACCCACCCTGGCCGCCCGGCAGCGTACTACTGCCTATGGTCTTCCTCTTCGGCTTGGCCCTGGGCCTGGTGCTGCTGCTCGACCCGACCTTCGACAACCGCCAACTCTGGAACTCGCGGACTTTCAAGCGCGACCTTCCCCGCATGGCGACACTGTTCTTCGTGAACGCCACCGCCATGCTCTTCATCGCCTGGCTGCTGCAGAACTTCACCGGCATCATGACCCTGACCAACGGCGACGGCCAACAGACCCAGCACTTCCTTGGCCTGCCGAGAGAGGCGCCGTGGTTGCTGCTCGCCATCGCCATCGGCTACCCCATCGCCAGCGCCTTCCCACAGGAGATCACCCACCGCGCGTTCTTCTTCCACCGCTACGCCCGCATCATCACGAATCCCCGCCTGCTTTTCACGCTCAACGTGCTCGCCTTCGTCTGGCTGCACGCGCCGTTCTGGGGCCTCATGGCCTTCATCATCACCCTGCCCGGCGGCATGTTTTTCGCATGGACCTGGCTGCGCACGAAATCACTCCTGGCCGTGGGTATCGAGCACTGGCTCTATGGCTGGTGGCTGTTCTTCACCGGCCTGGGATGGTTCGTGTATGTCGGCAGCGTGGGGAGCTAGTCGCGCTCGAGGCATTTGGTGAGCGCACTACGTCAGTCCATGCATCGACTGCTCCCTTGCTTATTGCTGATCTGACCCATTGCAACTGCGCGTTCTCCCTCCGTGTCTTTCGCGATCAAATGCTGCAACGTGAAGTTCGCGAGGCAAGAAGATATGGATTCGCACGAAAAGGTGCTGAAATAGACGCCCCAACCGGCTAGGGTGCCCATTGATCCACGGGTTCTCTTCCGGGCTCGTGCCCGGGGGCGGATGCGCCAAACTGTGGGGCGTCGCGCGAACGCTCGCTGAATCGTGACCGACAACGCCGCCCCTGCCGCAAGGAAGGAGCACGCCATGCTCACCGTTACCGACGAAGCCAAGGTCTATCTGAAGGGGTTGATCGACGAGAACACCCTTCCCGAGGACACGACCATCCGCCTGGCCGTGAGCCAGGAGGGACTCGGGCTCACGCCCGACAAGCCCAACGAGGAGGACACTACCTTCGAGCACGATGGACGGGTCGTCTTGGCGGTCGCTACCCCGATTGCCACCCAGTTGGATGACAAGTCGCTCAGCATCGATCAGACCGAGCAGGGGCCGGCGCTCTCAATCTCCTGAGAGCCAGTACGACCCCCAAGACGCTGCGCAGCCGCAACGCGCAAGGATTTACCCCGCGGTTCACGCAAAGCTTGGAACCGAGCGCTCAAGCAGCGCTCCTACCTGCCCCTTTCAAAACCACAGCGCCAAGCGCTTCCAACCGGGGCCAGCAGCATTCAGACAACGCGCGGCGACACCGGCACGGGCAGCTAGTCGCGTTCGAGCCGCTTGGTCAGGGCGCTGCGCAGCTTGTGGGCCGCGTCGTTGATGGCCGGGTAGAAGTCGTCGGCGTGCGCCTCGACCGTGATCGGATCGCGCCCGCGCGGGCGGGCCTCGATGGTGCACCGCTTGTCGGCCGGCCCGGACTTCTTCGAGCTGTTCTCGTCGGCGATGTGGACCTCGAAGCCGGTGAGGTGCTTGTACAGGTGCCCCACCTGCGATTCGAGCTGCTGCTCGACGTGTGCCTGCAGGGCGTCGGACGAATCGATGTTGGCGTAGTTGTATTGGATGTGCATGGCGTAGCTCCTCTCCGGCGTGCGTTGCCGCAACTCTACGGCTGGGCACCGGTACGATGGTCGGTCCATGAAAGTTCGCTCAGGAGACGCCAGGAATCGCCAAACGCAAGCCGATCCGTTTACGGATTCGTGCCAGGAGCCGAGCGATAGTGCCCTCGAACGTATGTTCCATCTCGGCGGTAGTACCCACGCACATAGACGGTCTTTGGAACACCATTGGCGTTTGGCTGGCCGTGCCACGAGCCATTCTCGGCAACTCTACCTCTTGGGATGACGACCCGGTATTTATCGCGGATAGAGTCATTGCGAGTTGTTGCTACACGATCAGCGCGACCTGTTTGCGGTAGTTCTTGATTTGATGTGTCAACCTGCTGGAGTTCGACGCCTACTCTGTCATAGCTGAACGGACTGACATACTGGTGTTTTGCCGTCTTCTCGTTTGATGTGATTTGCGTTCGTTCATAATTGAGCCAAGGCCCGGAGTTGTCAGTGGTTGCCTGCTCGCCATCGCTCAATGTCGGCAACTTGCCATGACCTGAAGGGGATGGCGATCCAACCAGCAGCGATGTCCCGATCACCAGAACAAGCAATGACCCCAGCCCGAACGATGTTGGACAGAACTTGAACCTCTGTGCATCCATGCAATGGACTATGCCAGCAATCGCAGAGTGCGGTCTAGATGATGGTAAACTGACCCTGAAACTGCGAGAGATGTGCGGGTAATGCGGTCTGATTGGCTGGTCCCGCGTCCACTATTTCAGGCTTGGTGACCTACCCTCCCCCACCACTCCAGAGGACCCCCAAACATGACCCAAGCCGCGACCGCCGCCGACACGCACACCACCCTCCCCGCCGACACCAACCAGGCCCGCGGCATCGCCCGCTACGCCATCGACTTCATGGCGTCGGGCGACCCCGCCCCGGAGGTGCTCGAGCGGACCAACCTCTTCTATACCGACGCGTGCCTCTGCGGCGTCAGCGCCCTGGCGTTGCGCACCAACGCCCCCACCATCTTGAGGGAAGAGGCGTTGCAGTACGCGGTTCCGGCTGGACACACCGGCACGCCGCTGGGCAAGTCGACCACGCACGGGGCCACCTGCTTCGGCTCGTCGCAACGCGTGAAGGCCGAGAAGGCCATCCTCGCCAACGCCAACGCCGTGCGCGAGTGGGACAGCAACGGCACCAACTTCGGCTACAACCCCAGCCTCGGCCACACCGCCGGCGAGTTCGGGCACAACGACTTCTACGCCGTGCCGGTGGCCGCCGCCCAGATGCTCGGCGCGGGCGGCGATGTCGCACTCAAGGGCATGGTGTGCCTCGACGAGATCCGCGGGCGATTGGCCGAGGTCTTCAGCCTGAAAACTTATAAGGTCGACCACGTCGTGCACGGCGCCATCGCCAGCGCGGCGGTGTTCGGCGCGATGCTGGGCGCCACGGAAGACCAGATCGAGCGGGCCATCGGCATGGTCGTGGCCCACTACATCCCCTTCCGCGCCATCCGGGCCGGCAAGCAGCTCAGCGACAGCAAGGGCGCCAGCGCCGCCATCAGCACCGAGGTGGCCATCCTCAGCATGAAGCGCTGCATGGCCGGCTTCCTCGGCCCCCGCGACATCTTCCGCAACCCCGAGGCGATCTTCCGCATCTTCGAGGGACCCGGCCAGATGTTCAAGGCCGTCAAGGCCACCGACGCGAACACGGACCAGGCCGACGCGTCGCCGTTCGACCTCGTGCTCGCCAAATCCGGCAGCGACTTCGCCGTCATGGGCATGCACTTCAAGCTGGGCCTCTACGAGCACCAGAGCGCGGGCGCGCTCCAGGCCGTCATCGACCTCTTCACCAAGAACCCCACGCTACTCGAGCAAGCCGACGGCGGCGCCATCAAGAACATCAACATCGTCGCCTACGAGCCCGCCTTCGGCATCATCGGCGACCCGGCCAAGCGCACCCCCACCACCCGCCAGAGCGCCGACCACAGCATGGTCTACATCGTGTCCACGTTGATTCGGAAGGCTTTGGAAAGCAAGAAGGTCAACTGGAAGGACCTCATCCTCACCCCCTACGACTACGACCGCGCTTCGATCCACAACAAAGTCACCCGCTCGCTCATGGACAAGATCACCTTCGAGCACGGGGGCCGCGAGTACGACGACAAGTACCCCGACGGCATCCCCACCAGCATGGTCATCACCGACCAGGCCGGCACCACCCACGACTCGGGCCTGGTCATGTACCCCGCCGGCCACGCGCGAAACACCGAGGCCGACCTGCACGACATCCTGGCCAACAAGTTCCACGTCATGGGCTCGCTGGCCGGCGACGCCGACGCGATCGTGAGCCGCTTCGAGAACTTCGCCAGCAAGAGCGCCGCCCACGTCGCGGCCGTCCACGACTTCGAGATCGCCTTCAAGGACGACTTCGACGACGCGGAGTGAAGAGAAGCCGGTCCAGGACATTTGCGCCCGCGGGCCGGGTGGTGCAGCGGCATCGATCGGCTCAGCCGGCCTGGCCCTTGCCCTTGGCGGCCTGGGCGTCCTAGAGCTGCTGGGCGACCTCGATGGCGACGCCACCACCACCGCCAACCCGCCATCTGGCCCTCTGGGCTCTGGCCCGCCGGGTCGGGTGACGTTCGTGGGGGTTTGGGTGTAGGATGGGCAGGTTTGCCGCCGGAGGGGCGGAAGGGAGCCAGTTTCGCATGCCCGACGCACCGGCCAAGACCGACCTCGACTACGCCGACACCCTCTGGAAGGCCGCCGACGCCCTGCGGGGCCAGGTCGACGCGGCCGAATACAAGCACGTCGTGCTCGGCCTGCTCTTCCTCAAGTACATCAGCGACTCGTTCGAGGCCCGGCGCGACGAGCTGCGGGCCGAGTTGACCAAGGACGGCATCAAGGGAAAGCAGCTCGACGGCCTGCTGGAGAGCCGCGACGAGTCCACCGCCGAGCGGGTGTTCTGGGTGCCGCCCGAGGCCCGCTGGCCCAACCTGCAGAACCAGGCCACGCGGGCCGACATCGCCACGCTGATCGACGACGCCATCCTCGCCGTCGAGCGCGACAATCCTGGACTGAATTCCAAGCTCCCCCGCGACTACGCCCGCCGCGGCATCGCGCCCGAGAAAATGAAGGCCCTGATCGCAGATATCAGCTTCAAGGGCACAACACGAAGCCAAGGGCATCGCCGAAGGGGTGTCATTACGACCGCGAATGCAGCACATAGATTCCGTGCGGAGGTGTGCTAATGGCCAAGTCCACTGCCACAGCCAAATCACCATCAACGTCGACGCCTCCGACCGATGAACTCGATGCATTGCGCCAAGAGCCCTTCGCAGAGCAGGTAGTCCAGATGACGAAGCTGCTCTCGCAGAGCAAGCGGGCCTTCGTAATCGGTGCTGGATGCAGCAAGTGCGCCGGCCTGCCGCTGATGGAGGAACTGACGCAAAAGGTGCTCGACTCCTTGGGCAATGGGGGAAAAACACACGGTGTTCTCACGGGGTTGCGAAAACACTTTGATGGCTCCATGGGCTGCACCATCGAAGACTTTATGAGCGAGTTGGTAGACCACATAGCGATTGCGGAGCGCCGCAAGCTGCGTTCAGCGACTGCCGCCAACGCCTTGATCAACGCCACAGACTACAGCCCTGACGATCTGGCCGAGACGCTGATTGAGATCAAGAACACCGTCGCTAAGGTGATCGGGCAGGCGAATACGACGATCTCGGTGCATCGGCAATTTGTGCGTGCCATCCACCAGATACTTCATTCCGGCAAGGCCGGGCCTCCGACACGGGTCGACTACTACACGCTCAACTATGACACGCTGTTCGAGGATGCCCTCTCGCTCGAGCGAATACCAATGGCGGACGGCTTCAACGGTGGCGCAACCGGATGGTGGGACGCTCGTGCATACGAAGATGGCGCAGCGCAGGCTCGAATCCTCAAAGTGCATGGGTCAATCGACTGGTGCCTCTGGGATGGCGACGTGCTGCCTCGACGTGTGCGCCAGGGCCTGGAAATTGGAAGCACGCGTGAGCCGGTCCTGATTTGGCCCGCCTCCACAAAGTACCGGGAAGCCCAGCGAGATCCATTTGCTCAGATCATTGAGGCGATGCGTCGAGGTCTGAGGCCATCGTCGGACACGCAGGTCGTACTGACCATCTGTGGCTATTCTTTTGGCGATGCCCATGTGAATGTCGAACTGGATCGCGCACTGCGTGAATCGGATGGGCGCCTTACGGTCATCGCCTTTACGAACGAGGACGAACCGATTGGCCTGCTCAAGAACTGGCGCGATGACATGGACCTTCGAGACCAGGTGCGCATTCATGCCAATCGTGGTTTCTTCCACGGCACCGTAGAGCAACGCTCTGATGTTGATCTGCCGTGGTGGCGGTTCGAGATACTTACCCGCTTGCTGCGGGGTGAACGATGAACAAAGAGCTACGGAACCCCGGCGATCCTGTTGAGAACCTTGCTATCGGCACCATCGTTGAGGTAGATGGTACGCATCTTGTTGCAGAGCTTGACCCCAGCATCAGCGAGTTGACGCGCGTATATGCAGGCGACATCTACGCAATCGGCCAGTTCGGATCGATCATCCGCATTCATTTCGGACGGCGCATTATCTATGGGTACGTGTGTCGCCTAAGGATGAAATCCGAGTACGATCGCGAGCACGGCATCGCCTCCAGTGCGCCTCCAACGGCCCGGATCATCGAAGCGGACCTGTTTGGCGAGGGAGAGTGGGGCTATACGGAACAGACCTCGTCCATCGAATGGAAACTGAACTTCGAGCGCGGCGTTTCGACCTTTCCGCTCCCGCAGCAAAAGGTCTACCTCACGCCGAAGTCGGAGCTCGGGTGCATCTTCGGACAAGGTGGGTCTGCGACCGTCGAGATCGGTGAGCACGTTGGCGCGGGCGGGACACCGTGCTACGCCGACATGAACGAACTGCTGGGTAAGCACACCGCCGTACTCGGCTCGACAGGCGCAGGCAAGTCGGGCACCGTCGCTGCCATTCTCCACTGCCTCTTGGAACGTGGGGAGAAGCAGGAATACGAGCAGTGGAACCCGCGAATTGTGCTGCTGGATCCACACAACGAGTACGGGGATGCATTCCCCGGTCATCAGCGGCTCTCGACTGACGAAGGAACGCTGTCACTTCCATACTGGATGTTGTCCCTCGACGAGACCATTGGCCTCCTGATTGGCAAGGCCGAAGATGCCGCCACTTCACAATCGAACATTGTTAAGAGTGCCTTGCTGGATATTCGGCAACAGTCTGTGAGTACAGTGGCTGGGGTCACGCCGGACGACATTTCAGTCGATTCGCCCATTCCATACATCCTTGGAGATCCAACTGGACTGGACGATTTCGGTAAAAAGGACGGAGCAGATTACGACCAAGGACTTGTCGGCGCAATAAACAGACAGCGCCCAGACAATAAGAACAAGAAGGATCACGAAGGCGTAAACAAAGTATTGCGCAAGCTGAGTTCGCTCCTTAAGGATGCGCGGTTGAACTTCATGATGCACCCATGGAATGGGGAAGGCGATCCTCTTCCCGATGTCGTGGCTCAGTTCATGGGAGACGGAGATCCTATCCGAATCGTCGACCTCTCAGGCGTACCGAATGAGGTCGCTGGTGCAGCAAGCTCGCTCATTGCGCGGACCTTGTTTTCTGTGAAGCTCTGGCAGACGACCGATGAGCGGAAGAACAGTCCTGTCCTGTTGGTCTGTGAGGAGGCCCACCGCTACGTCCCCAATCGTGGCGAAGCTCAGTACGAGGCGGCGCAGGAGGCGATTCGGCGTCTGGCGAAAGAAGGTCGGAAGTACGGCATCGGGCTCATGCTCGTATCCCAACGCCCTAGCGAGGTGGAAGCAACCGTTCTGTCGCAGTGCAACTCGTGGCTGGTGTTGCGCATCACGAATGACGCTGACCGAGATCATGTGCGTTCGATTCTGCCAGACTCCTTGTCCGGACTAACCAAGGTGCTGTCCGGTCTGCGTTGGCGTGAAGCGATCTTTGTAGGGCAGGCCGCCATGTTGCCGTCCCGCATTCTCATCAGGCATCTGGATGAAAGCAAACTGCCGCGCTCCCATGACATTAATTTCGACCAGGGGTGGCAGTGCGATCCCGTCAAGCCGGAGAAGTTGCTCGAGATTGGCACTCGGTGGCGTCTGCAGCAAAGATCAAGGGATGCTACCGAGTGAGCAACTACATGCACAAAGCCCAGGTTGAGATGCCGACCATGTAACACTTCCGCTAGTAGGGGTACTGGAACAGGTACGACCAGTCATCGCCGCTCGAAGACGCGATGCTCAAGTACACCAACAAGGCCATCACCACCGCCGAGATGATCGCGCGGCTGCTGGACATGGCCCAGGCCATCCGCGAGCTGAGCGAGCGGGACCGCCAGACCAGCTACAGCGAGGAAGAGATCGCCTTCTACGACGCGCTCGCCGAGAACGGCAGCGCCAAGGAGGTCATGAAGATCGACGACCTGCGCCTGATGGCCCGCGAGCTGTCCGAGATGGTCAAGAAGATGCCCAAGCTCGACTGGACCCAGCGCGAGAGCGTCCGCGCCGGCCTGCGCCGCAGCGTGCGGCGGCTGCTGGCCAAGTACGGCTATCCGCCCGACCTGAGCGAGGACGCCACGCGGCTGGTGCTGCGGCAGGCGGAGCTGTCGACGGAGCATGGGGCGGGGTAGCCTTCCCCCGCCCCTCCGGGGCTCTCCCGCGGAGCGGAGACCTTTCCACGGGTTGCGCGGCGGACCGCTCCACCCGTGGCGACAGGCCGTCGCCCCGTCGGGGCGAGGAGCCCCCCCCCACCCCCCACGCCCGAAAACCCACCGCGCGCGATTCCGCCGCCGCCCACGCCCGAGACCCACCCCACCCCCCCGGCCGATAGAAAAACGGCCCTCAGAGCCCGGCAGGGGCCATGTTGGGTGCGCATGGTTCCAATGTCGATGCGCAGTGGAGCAATGTCGATGCGCAGTGGAGCAATGTCGAAAGTCTCTCGTGCTTTCCATCGGTCTAAAAGCTGCTTTCGCGTCAGGTCGAGA
>JBITAF010000104.1:0-24285 GCA_044440025.1 Phycisphaerales bacterium JB060
GGGGGCGGGCGCGCAGTGGTTGCGGTGGGAGAACAGGTCGCGCGGGTTGTGTAATCGGAGTTGGCGGGTGTAGTTGTGTTAAACGGAACGTGGGGGTCCCATATGAACAACGGGCCGCCTCGGGCGAGGGGCTTGTAGCCAGGGGAGATTCCCGAGTCTTTGCGTTAGAGTTTGCCCGCGTAGACCGAGAAGGACTCTCGGAAGGGCATTGGCTCACGGTCGAAGTATGCCTGGACGCGCTCGAGGGATGAGGTTGAGTCCTGGGCGCCCATGGTGGCCATCCCCTCGTCGAAGGGCAGCAGGTTGCCCAGGCCGACGAACTGGGCGGTCTTGGCCTGGATGGCGGCGATGTCGGCCGGAGCCCAGAGCGGGTGGACGCCCTCCTTGGCGTGGGGGACGTGCTCGTGGACGTACTCGAGCATGGCGGGCCAGGAGATGCGTTCGGCGCCGACGAGGTTGAAGATCTCGCCGATGGTTTCGGGGCGTTCGAGGGCGTCGGCGAAGTAGGCCGCCACGTCGGTGACGACGATGGGCTGGACCTCCGGGTCGACGTAGGTGACCCCGCCGAGTGGGACGCGTTGCTCGGTCTCGGGGCGTCGGAAGTAGGGCATGCCGATCCAGGGTGCGATCTCGCCGCGGCTCCACTGGGCCATCATCTCGGTGAACTCACCGCCGGGGCCATGGATGAGCGATGGGCGGAAGATGGTCCAGTCCAGATCGGAGGCGCGGACTTCCTGCTCGGCCTTGAACTTGGTCTTCTGGTACTCGGTGCGAGCCTCGTCGTCGACACCAAGGGCGGACATGTGGAGGTAGCGTGTGACGCCCGCACGCTGGCATGCTTTGAGGATGCTGCGGGTGCCCTCGACGTGGAGGGCCTGGAAGCGCTTGCCCTTGCTCTCGCGGATGATGCCGACCAGGTGGATGACGGCGGTGCAGCCGCGGATGAGTTCGTTGAGGGCCGAGGCGTCGTTGATGTCTCCCACGACGACGGTGACGGCGTTACGGTCGCGGAGGTCGGCGGTGTCCTTGTGGGAGTGGCTGAGAGCCCGGACCTGGTAGCCGCGGTCGAGGAGGGTGCGGACGACGTGGCCGCCGACGAAGCCGGTAGCGCCGGTGACGGCGACGGTACCCTTGTTCTGGGTGGGGCTCTGGCTGGGGGTTTGGTCCATCGCTGCCGGTCTCCGCGGTTGGCTCTGTGTCTGAACAGATGCTGAAAATCTGGCCTCGGGCGGCCGAGGGCTTCTAGCGTAGGGGCGTGGCGAGCGAAAGTGCCGAGACTGCGGGGCGGGCGTGCCTTCGGGCGAGGGGGCTGACGCACCGGTACGCGGGGCAGGATCGTGGGCTGGGGCCGGTGGACCTGGAGCTGGGGCCCGGGCGGGTGGTGGCGCTGGTGGGGCCCAACGGGGCGGGCAAGTCGACGCTGTTGCGGCTGCTGGCGGGCGTGCTGGGGCCGGCCGGGGGGTCGGTGGAGCTCGGCGGGCGGCCGATCGGACGGCTGAGCGATCGGGAGCGGGCAAGGTGGCTGGCGCTGGCGCCCCAGCGGACGAGCCTGGCCTTCGCGTTCACGGTGCGGGAGTACGTGGGGTTCGGGGCGTACGCGGCGGGGCGGCGTGGGGCCTCGGATGTGGTCGAGCGTGCGATTCTGGCGATGGATCTGGCCGAGCAGGCCGGGGTGGCCATGCCTCGGCTGAGCGTGGGGCAGCAGCAGCGTGCGACGATCGCGCGGGCGCTGGCACAGCTTGGCGATGGGGACCTGCGGGGGAAGGTGCTGCTGGCCGACGAGCCGGCGAGCTCGCTGGACACGCGGCACGCGGGGCGGTTAATCGCGACGCTGCGGGCGCTGGCCGGGCGCGGGCTGGCGGTGGTGGTGGCGGCGCACGACCTGCCGTGGGCTGCGGCGGGGGCGGACGCGGGGCTGGCGATTGCCGATGGTGGGCGTGCGGTGGCGCTCGAGAAGGGGGCGCTGAGCGACCCGGCGGCGCTGGAGGGAGTGTTCGGGGCGGCATTCGAGCGGCTGGTGAGCGAGGATGGGGGGCGGGTGGTGGCACTCCCGCAGTTGCCGGCCGTTGCGGGGGGCGAGGAATAGGCTTGGATTATGTGGCAATGGCTCCAGAACAACTTCGGCATCGTCATCATCGCGATCTCGTTTGGGATCTCGGGGCTGGGGTGGCTGTTCCAGCAGCTCAAGCAGGCCCAAGAAAAGAAGCAGGCCGAGCAAGCGCGGCAGCGTGCGAAGATGGAATCGTTGCGGACGGGGCGTGTGGAGGGGCAGGCGCCGCCGGTGCCGGCCCAGACTGGGGGTGGGCGTCAGCAGACCGCGCAAGCCCAAACGCGCAAAGAGCGCCTCGAAGATATGGCCCGGCGGCGGCAGGAAGAGCAGCGTCAGCGGACGGCCGCGCAACGGCAGGATCTGGAAGAGCAGCTTCGCCGGCGGCGGGAGGCCATCGAGGCCCAGCGGCGGCGTCAGCAGGAACAGCACCAGCAACGTCGGCAGGCGCAGCGCCCTGCGCAGGAGCAGGGCCGGGTGCAACAGCAGCCCCGGCAGCCGTCCCGGCAACCTGGCCAGCAAACATCGCAACAGCCGGCTCAGCAGCGTCCCCAGCGGACCTCCGCGCAGCGACCGGCGGATCGGTCGGGCCAGCGTTCGGGTCCAGGGCCGACCCCGGCCTCGCGTCAATCACCTGCCACGGCGGTGCCGGTGCAGGAGTCGGTGATTGGTGACGTGATCGGGGAGCAGGCCGCGGTGCCGATCGATGCGACCATCTCGGTGGGTGTTCGCCGCCGGCGTTCTCGGCTGGGGGAACATGGGATCGACATCAAGCAGGCCGTGCTGATGCGCGAGATCTTCGATCGGCCCGTTGGTTTCCGTCCGCCGGGCGATCAGCTTTTCTGAGCCCCTGTTGGATGCTTATCGGGGCTCGTCGAACTCGGTGAGCTCGGTCGTGCGCTCGCTGCCGCTGATGCGGACACCCAGGAACGTGACGCGCTGGGTGACGGTTTCTCTCACGATGCCCAGGCGTTGCACGGCCAGGCTCTCGTAGCGTTGGCGGACCTTGGCGGCGCCGAAGTCGAGCAGTAGCTCGTGGTGCATGCGTTGGGCGGGGTGCGTGGTTCCGTTTTTGGTCCAGGTGGCCGGCTCGATGCCGAAGAAGGTGCGCGTGGCGGTGCCGGTGCGTTTGGGGCTTTGGCCCGGTTCGACAGACAGGCCCTGGTAGAGAGTAACGCTGGATTCCTCTGTGGCCGGCGTGGTTGCGTCGGGCCTGGGGACGAGGGCCTGGGGTGGGTCGAAGACGACCGTCTCGCCACGGGCGGGCTCTGCGATGCTGATGGTGGCCGGGCGGCCGTCTGGCAGGCGGGTCGCGTGGATGGTGGTGGGTGGCTCGCCGATGTTGACTGTCCAGCGGCCGCCGGTTTCGGGACCAACGCGCGTGCGCTCTGGCCCATCGGGCGAAGTTCTGATGGTGGTGTAGGGCCCGCGGGGGTAAAACCAGCCTGTGCGGGCGCCGTGGAGGGTGCCGGCGGGTGGCGGTGGGGCGGCGCAGGCGCCGAGCAGGATGGCGACGGCGAACAAGGCTGGGCCGAGGCCGATAGCATGGACCATGGGCCGAGTGCTGGGATGCGTGTGTGCTGCGATACTGCTGCTGGCGGGCTGCCAGGGCTCGAACGTGCAGTTTGGCGAGGACAGCATTATCAATAAGTTCCTGAACACCCCACAGGCTAATCCGGTGGAGCTGGCTCGGGATCCGTACGACCCCGATGCACGGTATCGGGGCACGGTGTGGCTGACGATGGACCTGTTGGAGCCGGACGAGCGGATCCTGGACATCTTTCGGGACAATCTGCGGGACGAGTACGCGTCGGTGCGGGCGGCGGCGGCTCGCGGGCTGGGGATCCACGGGGTGGCCGCTGACGGCGCGTTGCTGGCCGAGGCACTGGATGACCCCGAGCCGATCGTGCGTCGGACTGCGGCGATCGGGCTTCAACGGATCCATGAGCCCGCGGCGACGGATCGGTTGCTGGAACTGATCGTGCCGACCGATGAGCCGGACCAGAACGTGCGGGTCGAGGCGGCGCTGGCGCTTGGGCAGTACGCCCAGAGCGACGTTGTGATGGGGCTGGTGGCCTCGCTTCGTTCGGAAACCGAGCAGAGCCTGGCGGTGCATGCTGCGGTGGTTCGATCGCTGGAGTTGCTGACCGGTCAGGATTTTGGGCTGGACTTTATCGCGTGGCAGCGTTGGATCGATGAGAGCGACTCGTGGTTCGCGGACCAGCAGACGTATGTCTATCCGGTCTTCACCAGGTCTCAGGCCTGGTGGGAATATCTGCCCTGGATACCCCAGCCGCCAACGGAAACCGTTTCGACGCCGATTGGGTTGACCAGAACGCCGCAATAGGTCGATGATCCCAACGCAGCCCCGGAGCCTTCATTGGACGCGATCGTCGCCCGTGCGCACCAACCCGTTCTGAGCGAACTGCCCCCGCCCACCTGCCGAGCGGGAGATGCGCTGGTGCGCGTGCGGCTTGCGGGCGACGTGCCGGGGTGGGTGGCGTTGGCGGCCCAGGACGCGCCCGACGGCTCTGTGCTGGGGCGGGATCTGGTGGGCGTGGTGAGCGAGGTGGGAGACGACGCGCCTGCGGGTGTGCGCGATCGGCTGCTGAAGTCGCGGGTGGTGTGCTCGCCCTCGGTGGCGTGCGGCGCGTGCGACATGTGCAAGGCGGGCGTGAGCCAGCACTGCCGCGAGGGCGGGACGCTGGGCAGCCAGGGCGTGCCGGGGAGCATGGCCCAGACCGTGCGCGTGCCCTGGCGGAACCTGGCGATTCTGCCCGAGGGGCTCGCGGACGATGCGGCGATGCTGGCCGGGCCTCTGGCCAGAGCGTTGCACGCGGCCCGGATGATCCGCATGGAAGGCAAGGTGTACGTGACGGTGCTGGGCGACAACCTGGCGGCGTTGCTGGCCGTGCAGACCATCGCGAAGCTCAACGCGACTGTGCGGCTGCTTGGCTGGCGGCCCGAGGCGTTCGGGCGTGCGGAAAAGTGGGGCGTGCAGCATCGGCACGCCGACGAGGTTGGGCGGCGTCGGGATCAGACGGTGGTGGTGGACTGCGTGGGCAGCACGGCGTCGATGGACTTGGCGCTGGGGATGCTTCGGCCGCGTGGGACATTCATCCTGGCGGCCCAGCCCGAGCGTGGGGCGCGGGTGGACCTCTCTCCAGTGATGCGCGGGGAGTTGGAAGTGATCGGGGCGAGCTTCGGGTCGGTGGCCGACGCGTTGCCGCTGCTGGCCTCGGGCGAGGTGGAGACGGCCGGGCTCGTGGAGGTGCGGACACGGCCCAGCGAGGCCCCGCGGCTGCTCTCGCGGCCCGAGCTGCTGTACGTGGCGGTTGAGTTCTAGACTCTGGTCATGGACGCCGTGCCTGGTCGCAAGCCATTGGAGCAGCATGAGCCCGTGCCGACGACGCCGGGGCGGATCGCATTGCTTTTCGCCTGCGCGGGGCTGCTGACGTTCGGGATCTTGAGCCCGATCGCGTTGGTGGTGTCGCTGATTGCGGTGGTGAAGAAGCCCGACTGGTACGGACTGGCCGCGCTGGGGATGAGCGGGATTGCGGTCGCGGTGCTGGTGGACATGATCTTCTTCGGCGGGATCCTGCTGCTGGTGCTCCAGAGCCTTTTCGGCTGAGAAGAACGTCGTGGCTCAGGCGGCTTCGGGGACGAATGCGATCCAGCCGGCCAGCAGGGCGCCCAGCATGACGGCGGTGAGGGCCAGGCGGTACCAGCCGAAGGGCGCGAGCCCGTGCTTGTTGAGGAAGCCCACGAGCCACTTGACGGCGAGCATGGCCGAGATGGTCGAGACGGCCATGCCCATGAGGATGGCGGGCCAGCCGATGACGTCGAACATGGTGGGGCTGCCGTCGTCGCGCGTGAGGTCTTTGAAGAGTGTGAGGACGCAGGCGCCGCCGAGGGTTGGCAGGCCCAGCAGGAAGCTGAACTCGGCGGCGTCCCTGGGCTTGAGGCCTACGAGCACGCCGCCGGTGATGGTCATCATGGAGCGGCTTGTGCCGGGGACCATGGCCACGCACTGGAGCAGTCCGATGATGAGGGCGCGGAGGGGGCGCAGCTCGTCGAGTGTCATGCCGGCCTGTTCCTTGCGTCGTGGGGCGACGATGGCCTTGTCCAGTGCGATCATGTAGATGCCGCCCAGTGCGAGCATGGTGAGGACGACGGTTGCCGAGAAGAGGTGCTGTTCGATCAGGTCGGCGTAGAGATAGCCCAGGACGGCGGCGGGGATGAACGCGACGATGATGTTGAGGGCCAGTCGCAGGCCGGCGGGGTCTTTGCCAAGCAGGCCCTGGATCATCTGCCAGACGCGTTGGCGGTAGAGGCCCAGGACGGCGAGGATGGCGCCGCTCTGGATGACGATGTTGAAGGCGCTGACGGCCTGGTGGCCCTCGGGGGTGTCGCTGAGGCCCATGAGCCCCGAGGCGAGGATGAGGTGGCCCGTGGAGCTCACCGGGAGATACTCGGTGATGCCCTCGACGATGCCGAGCACGATGGCTTGCCAGAGTTCCAAGTGCTCGACGCTCCTTCGCGGATACGGGTCAGGTCCGATACGCCGGGCCGGTTGCTTCGTTCGGCGGGTGTGCAGATTAGCCATCGGGTGATGGGCGGCCCAGAATGAGCCCGTGATGTCTGCTGCTGGTCCCGAGTTCATCCCGGTCCACGATCTCTCGCACCCCGAGCTGGAGCCCTATCGCGATCAGAAGGACGCGTGGCTGCGGGTGCAGCGGGATGGCGGCACGGGGTTGGGCGGGCTGTTCATTGCCGAGGGCGAGATCGTGGCGCGGGAGCTGTTCGCGTCCTCGTTCAAGGTTCGTTCGGTTCTCGTTACGCCCACGCGGCTGCTATCGATGCGGGACGCGATCGATGGGCTTCCTGCGGGCACGCCGGTGTTCGTGGCCGAGCGTGGCGTGGCCGAGGGCATCGTGGGGTTCGACATGCACCGGGGTGTGCTGGCGATCGGCGAGCGGGGCGAGGCGGCGTCGTGGGAAGACGTTGTTCGGGAGTCTCCGTGCGTGTTGGTGCTCGAGGGGCTGAGCAACCACGACAACGTGGGATCGTTGTACCGGTCATTGTCGGCGTTGGGGCCGGCTGGTTCGGCGGTGGTGCTGGGGCCGGGGTGTGCAGACCCTTTCTATCGCAAGAGCCTGCGTGTATCGATGGGGCACGTGCTTCGGGTGCCGACGGCGTGGGCCCGGGATTGGCCGGGGGATTTGGGGCGGTTGGAGGCGATGGGCTTGCGGACGCTGGCGCTGACGCCGGACCCGGGGGCGTTGGCGCTGGGCGAGGTGGGGCTGAACTGCCCGCCAGATCGGCTTGCCTTGCTGGTGGGAGCTGAAGGGCCGGGGCTAAGCGATGGGGCGATGGGGGCGGCTGGCTTGCGGGTGCGGATTCCGATGAATGCCGGGGTGGATTCGTTAAATGTTGGGGTTTCGGCGGCGATCGCGTTGGCCAACTGCTGTGTGCCCGGCGGACCGTAAGTGTGTCTCGCGGCATAGGTAAAGGGAACATTGGGGCGTACGGAGCGTCTATATGTTGTAGGGACCGTGTGCGTGTGCGCAACGGGGCCCGGCCGAGCGTGGTATCCTGCCTGAGGGGCCCGTGCGTGGCGCGACTATTGCGTTGCCTGGCTTGGCTTGATCGAGAACCTGGACAGACATGCGTCGGGATGGCGCAGAGGGCAGCATTCATGCGAGGGATTTTGACGGCAACGATCGTGGCGCTGGCGGCCAGCGCGGGGCTTGCGCAGAGCGATCAGGTCATCCGCGAGGGGTCGGGCGACCGGCGGGCGGCCCTGAACGCGATGGAGCTCAGTGCGTTCGACAAGTCTCTGCTTAGCGGGCTGACGGACTGGGTTGGTGAGCCGGTGACGGCCGACGATCTGGATGGCAAGCCGGTGCTGCTCCTGACATGGGCGAGCTGGCACTCGGGATCGACGGCTTCGGCTCGGGCTGCCGAGTTGATGGCCAAGCGATACGCCGACCAGGGGCTGGTTGTGATTGGGGTGCACTCGGATGAGGGCTACGATACGGCGGCGCAGACTGCCGAGCGGCTACGTTTGAGCTATCCGATCGCGCGTGACGCTGGGTCGAAGTTCCGCACGGCGATCAAGGCCGACATGGACCCGAACTTTTACGTGGTCGATCGTGCCGGCCAGTTGCGGTTCGCCGACATCGAGCGCGGCAGCGTTCGCGATGCGGTGCGGATCGTGAGCGAGGAATCGCGCGAGATGGCCGAGCAGGCCGATGCCCGGCGTTCTGGTCCGAAGGAGCCGGTTTCGCGTGTGATCGGGAGCGTGGCCCAGCACGACGCTGCGGACATTCCCAACTGGGATATACCTCCGCAGGATCCCATCCTGTACCAGGACGCCCGATGGCCCGCCCGGCATCGAGCTGCTGAGGAGGCGCAGGGCGCCGACTTCACGCGTCGTGGCGACAGCGAGTTGCCGATCGTGGACTTCAACTCAGAACTGGTGACGTGGGTTACGCCCAAGCCCAACCTGGATGGGCGTGTGCGTGTGGTGTATTACTGGGCCCACACGGTGCCGGAGAGCTACGAGCGTGTGCAGCCGCTGATGGACGACTTGCAGCGTCGGCACGGGCGGGACATCGCGGTGATCGGCATGGCCGTTCCGTACGTGCGGGTTTCTCGTGACGAGATCCGCCGTAACTCCGGCGCGGTGGACCAGGCAATCGAGAAGTTTGGCGAGACGCTGGGCAACATCACCCGGCGGACGCAGGTGAAGCACGCGATCGCGCTGGACCGCGAGTTGGAGATCCTGACCTCCTCGCTCGGCAAAGAGGTGTACGGCGGAGCAGATCGCCTGCTGAAAGTCATCGATGATCTGTACGTGCCGTTCGTGGTCATCTACAGCACGGACAACACGGTGCGGTGGATGGGCTACCCGCTGGACGACAACTTCCGGGTTGCCCTGAACCGGATGGTCGACGTGGACCCGGCGGTGCAGTTGCGTCGCCAGCGCGACGAGGCGTACCTGGCGCGGCAGAACCGCCGCTGATGGGGGGCGATCTCGGAGCGGATGGGCCGCGTTTCCACGTGGTGCTGCACGAGCCGGAGATCCCTCACAACACGGGCAATATTGGCCGCACCTGTCTGGCGATGGGTGCGGCCTTGCACTTGATCGAGCCGCTGGGTTTTGACCTTGACGAGAAGGCGTTGCGTCGGGCTGGGTTGGACTACTGGCCCAGGCTTGCGCCGCGGGTGCACGCCGACTGGTCGGCGTATGTGGGCGCATTTCCCGATGCGCGGCGGTGGTACTTCACGTCGCGGCGGGGACGGCCGCACTTCGAGGCCCGGTTCGAGCTGGGGGATCACCTGGTGTTCGGGAAGGAGACCGCGGGGTTGCCTGTCTCGGTGCTCGAAGGGCAGCATGGGCGTCAGGTTGGCATCCCGCTGCGGGAGGGTGAGCGGAGCCTGAATCTGTCGACGGCCGTCTGTGTTGGTCTGAGCGAGGGGGTCCGTCAGTTGGTGGCTGATGGGCGGGTGGGGCTGGTGGATGGGCTCCATCTCCCAGCGTGAGGGGGTTTCCTGTGGGTAATGTTGCGATTTTGCAACAATCTTTGAGGCAGAATCGAACAAACAAGTCCATTTATCGTATAGCTTTGTGTGAATCGCCCCGGCAGGGAACGCAAGGCCGGGGGACGCCCAGGAAGGGTCGATTCACACGCATCTCTCTCTCCTCCTCCGGTGTACCACACGTGATTGCACGTGTGGTACACTGTTTTATGGGAAGACTTCTGGGGCTTGTGATGGGCGATCGGGATGTGCGCAGGCGGACGGCGGTGATGCTGGTCGCTGGTGGTGTGGCGTCTCTGCTGGGCGGATGCCGGGATCCGTTGATTACCGAGGATCAGATCCGGAGCCCGTTCCACCGGTATGACCGGGTTCGGAATCAGGACGCGGACACGTTTGTTCGCGATGAGTTTGGTCGTGCCAGGCCCAACGTCGCGGCGCGTCTGGCCCCGAGATGAGCCCATAACCCCTGCATGTCATGCGATCGTCAGGGTTGCCGCATTCGCGGACGCAAATAAGCGAAGGTGGGCCTCGGTCTTTTCCGATGCTCTGTTGCGTTCCGACTGCCTCGCGGCATTTCGGTGCGCTAGGCTCGCGTCACTCGAAACCGGATGGACCCGGCAATGACCAAGGATGGCAGGCTGCCACGCAACACGAGTAGCTCGATGGGACAGGCTGTTGTCGCGGCGCTGTTGCGTTCCCGGCGGGGGATGGTTCTGACGAGTTTTGCCGGGTCGATGGTGCTGCTGTCATCGCTGCTGGTGCTGATGGAGGGCCAACGGACACCGGGCGTGGGTGGTCGGAGCATTGCCCCGATGACGCTGTCGGCGGTGAGCGTGCCCCTTGAGGCGATTGCCAGGCCGCCGGTTGAGCTTGACCGGGATCGGTGGAAGCGGATCGTGATCCACCACAGCCGATCGCGGCATGGCAACGCCGCGCAGTTGGCCCGGAGTCATCAGGCGAAGGGTCTGGCGGGGCTTGGGTACCACTTCGTGATCGGCAACGGCCGGGGCATGGCCGACGGCGAACTGCACGTGGCCGAGCGTTGGCTGCGTCAGCAACCGGGCGCCCACGTGGCTGGGCCTGAGAGCCTGGCGTACAACCGCGATTCGATCGGGGTTTGCCTCGTGGGCGATGGTCGTCAGGAGGCCTTTGGGCGTGGGCAGATGGACCGGCTGGTGGCCGCGGTTTCGACGCTGGCACGGGAGTTGGGTATCCCCCGTGATCAGATCCTGCTCCACGAGGATGTGGCCGGAGTGGACGATCCGGGGCAGTTCTTCCCGCGGGAGAGCTTCTACCGCCGCCTGGCGGAGGCCGGAGTTCCGGCACGCTGATCGAATCCGGCTCGCGGCAGCCGCCCGGGTGGGTGCAACCGATCCGGATCCGTTCCGAACAAGGGTGTGAACCGCGACGTTCCCCACCGCGGCGGGTGTGCGTGATCCCGATGGGTGAGCGACGCTCGTGTGAAGATGGAACAATCGAGTGAACAATCCCCAGATGGGGTGTTTGGCAGGGCCGGAAACCCGGGTCTGGGGCTGTTGAGAGTGGGAGCTACGGGTTGTGCCGGTCTTCGTTGTGAAGTTGGGTCCAACTCCGGGCTCCGGCGGGCCGATAGACCGGCTACCGTAGTCGCCCCATTGGATGCCTTTGTGAAGTTTGGGTCATTGGGGCGTTCGGGATATTCGAGAACCGGTTCCCGTGATCTGGCGGGTTTGAGTTCGGATCGGGTTCGGGAGGAGCAGTCACCGGTGGAGCCGCTTCCCAAGGGTGAGGTCATCGAGGGGCATCGGGTCTTGGACGAACTCGGCCGAGGCGCCGCGTCGATTATCTATTTGGCGCAGGACGAGAAGTCCAAGCAGATCTACGCGTTGAAGCACGTGAAGCGGGAGACGCCCAAGGACCAGCGGTTCCTGGAGCAGGCCGAGTATGAGTACAAGGTCGCCAGCAAGCTGGACCACCCGAACATCCGCAAGATCCGGCGGATGATGAAGCGCAAGCAACTTCTGAAGGTGAAGGACCTGTTTCTGGTGATGGAACTGGTGGACGGGGTGGCGATGGACCAGAAGCCGCCCCGTACCTTCGACGACGCGCTGTCGGTGTTCCACCAGGTGGCGATGGCGCTGGCGCACATGCACGAGCGTGGGTTCGTGCATGCGGACATGAAGCCCAACAATGTGGTGGTGTCGCCCGACGGTGTGGTGAAGATCATCGACCTCGGTCAGTCTTGCGCGACGGGAACGGTGAAGCCCCGCATCCAGGGCACGCCCGACTTCATTGCGCCCGAGCAGGTGCACCGCCGAGCGATCACGCCAAAGACGGATATCTATAACCTGGGCGCCACGATGTACGCGGTCTTGACCGGCAAGCGTGTGCCGACCGCCCTGGCAAATGAGGATTCTCTGCTTGGCTCGCTTGACGACAGCATGATCGAGAAGCCCAAGCCGGCGATCGAACTGAACGAGCGGATCCACCCGAAGCTGAATGAACTGATCATGCAGTGCGTGGAAGTGGATCCTGGCAAGCGTCCTGAGTCGATGACGTACGTTGCCGATCGGCTGAACCTGGTTCATGGCATCCTTCGGGCCGAGGCGGAGAAGGACGGGCCTGTGCGTCCGACGCCGGCGCGCTGAGGCCTCCGGTCCCGGGGGGCCTAGGCAATGCAGGTACACGCGTTTGAGGATTTGGATCTTGGATCTGTCGACGTGGTGTGCGAGACGCTGGAGGCGGCCTCTGAGGCAAGCCGGGACGCGGCGTGCCGCCGGGGCTCGGTGGACTGGGTGGGGGCACCCGGCAGCCTGGTGGCCACGGGCGACATCCATGACAATCCGTTGCATTTGTGTAGGGTGATCGAGGCGGCCGGGCTGGGGGGCGATCCCAGTACGACGCCCGAGAGCGGGCGGAGCCACCTGACGCTGCACGAGTTGATCCACGGCGAGCACCTGATGGGTGGCGTTGACTTCAGCTTCCGGGCGTTGACGCGGGTGGCGGCGCTGAAGGCGGCCTACCCCGAGCACGTGCATGTGCTGCTGGCAAACCACGAGCTTGCGCAGGTGGTAGGGTCGGGCATCGTGAAGGACGGCATTCGCGTTGTGGACGCGTTCAACGACGGGGTAGAGCGTGTGTTCGGAGACGATGCCGGGCGGGTGCACGAGGCGATCGCCTCGTTCGTTCGTGCGATGCCGCTGGCGTTGCGATGCGAGACGCCGCGCGGGGTGATCCAGTGCAGCCACAGCGTTCCCAGTCCGGCGATGATGGGCCGATTTGATGCCGGCGTGCTGGATCGTGAGCTGACCGAAGACGACTACCGGCCGCTGACCGGGTCTGCCCACATGATGGTGTGGGGGCGTCATTACGACTCGGAAAGCCTCGAGGACCTGGTGGAGCGGTGGGGCGTGACGATGTTCGTGCTTGGGCACGAGAAGGTGCCCGAGGGGGCGCGGTTCGTGTCGCCGTGCGCGGTGGTGCTGAACAGCGACCATGCCAACGGGGTGTATCTGCCCATGGACCTGACCGAGCCGCCAGAGCCGGATGAGGCGCCCAGGCGTGCTCGGCGGCTGGCCGAACCCGCGTACGAGTAGGGCTCGATGCGGCAGATCTTGCGCGTTCATTGAAGAAAGTTGCGTGAAGCGACCGATGGCACGTGCGAGGGCGTGGAGTGCGCCCGGTCTGGAGGTCAGGATGACCCAAGGCGAGTCGTGCGGCTCGGAATCTGCCCGGGCGTTATTGCGCGATCGGGTTCTGCCGGCGCTCGAGCGTCAGGCGGCCCTGTATGACCAGCTTTCCACGTTCGGTCCTCGCCAGGACGACCTGATCGCCCGTGGCGAGGGCGATGAACTGTTGCGCCTGATGGGTGAGCGGCAGGCTGTGGTCGATGAACTGGTGGAAGTACACCGAGGGCTCGAGGATGTTCGCAGCGACTGGCAGAGCTTTGTCGGCGGGCTGGCCGAGGGCGAGCGGGCGATGCTGGGCGAGCGGCTGGACCGGGTGAAGGAGTTGGCCGCCCGCGTTCATGAGCAGGATTCGGCAACGCGTGAGAGCCTGGATGGGGCTCGGGATCGCGTGCGGGCGAGCATGCAGGGCGTCGGCCGCGGCAAGGGTGCTCTGCGAGCGTACGGCGGCTCGGCGGCGCGGACCCCGATGCACCAGGACCGGGAGGCCTGAGCGTGGGCCGCCCCGTGGGAACGGCGGTTGAGACGCTGGCGGCGGCCGGAGTGGACGGCGGTGCGCCGGTGACGCCCGAGGATCTGGCCGAGTTGATGCGGGCGTTCAACGCTGCGGCAGGGGAACTCGGGCAGACACACGAGGCGCTGCGGTCGGAAGTCTCCAGGCTCAAGGGGGAGTTGCACGAGGCGAACCGGCGTCTTGAGCGGAGCCGGCGGCTCTCGGCCCTGGGCGAGATGGCGGCGGGCATCGCCCACGAGGTGCGCAACCCGCTGGCGGCGATCGCGCTGCACGCCGAGATGCTGCGGGACGACCTTGGCGAGGGCGAGTGCGGCCAGACGGCCGGGAAGATCCTGCGTGCGGCGCGGGAGCTTGACGGTGTGGTGGGTGACGTGCTGCGATTTGCTCGCGAACTGACACCCACGGTTGCGGTGGTGAGCGCGGCAGAGCCGGCCCGGCGTGCGATTTCGACATGCCAGATGATGTCGGAGATCGCCGGCGTGCCGATCGAGCTTGACGAGGGGCCCGAACTGGCCGATGCGGAGATCGACGCCGGCTTGGTGGCCCAGGCGCTGGCCAACCTGGTGCGCAACGCGGTGGAGGCGATCGCCGAGTCGGGGCTTGGGGGGCCCGCGGAGGTGCGGGTGTCGGTGGGTGTGGCCGAGCTTGAGGGCGAGCCGCAGGTGGTGTATGTGGTCGAGGACACGGGCCCGGGGTTGCCCGAGTGCGCCGTCGAGCGGATGTTCAACCCGTTCTATACCACGCGGCATACGGGGTGTGGGCTCGGGCTATCGATGGTGCAACGGATCGTGGATGCGCACGGTGGTCGTGTCGACGCGGCGGATGCTGACGGCGGCGGGGCACGGTTCACACTGACGCTGCCCGCGCGGGCATCGGTTCTGGCGACGGAGGAAGTGGCTTGAGCACGGTACTGGTCGTTGACGACAAGGAAATGATGCGCGACAGTGTGTGCTCGGTGCTGCGTCGTGCGGGGATGACCGCGCTGGCGGCCAGCAGCGGGCAGGAGTCGCTCGACCGCGTGGCGCTGCAACGGCCCGACGCGCTGGTGAGCGACCTGAAAATGCCTGGCATGACGGGCGTGGAGTTGCTGGCGCAGGTGCGAAAGATAGACGACGAGCTGCCGGTCGTGCTGATGACGGCGTTTGGCTCGGTGCAGACCGCCGTGGAAGCGATGAAGCTCGGGGCGTTCGACTACCTGACCAAGCCGTTCGAGGGTGACGAGCTGCTGATCTGCGTGAAGCGGGCCATCCAGCACGCGCGGCTGCGTCGGGAGAACGCGGTGCTGCGGGCCGACGGCAGCCAGGCCGAGGTCGAGCCCAGCGGGAAGATCGCCACGGGTGGTACGGCATTCGGGCTGGACCGGCTGGTCGGGGCGTCGCCGGCGATGCGGAGCGTGAAAGCTCAGGCCCAGGCGGTGGCCGACAGCCACGGCACGGTGCTGATCGTGGGCGAGAGCGGGACGGGCAAGGAGGTTGTGGCGCGGGCGATCCATGAGCTGAGCCCGCGGCGGACCGGACCATTCCTGGCCGTGAACTGCGCGGCGCTCAGCGAGACGCTGCTGGAGAGTGAGCTGTTTGGCCATGAGAAGGGAGCGTTCACCGGGGCCGACAAGATGCGCAAGGGGCGCTTCGAGCTTGCGCACGGGGGGACGCTGTTGCTCGATGAGGTGAGCGAGGTGAGCCCCGCGATCCAGGCAAAGCTGCTGCGGGTCTTGCAAGAGCGTGCGTTCGAGCGGGTGGGCAGCAGCCAGACGATCTCGATCGACGTGCGGGTGCTGGCCACGAGCAACCGGGACCTGCCCAAGGCGGTGGCGGCGGGAGACTTCCGGCAGGACCTGTTCTTCCGGCTGAATGTGCTGCCGATCCACCTGCCCGCGTTGTCGGATCGTGTGGAGGACGTGCCGATGCTGGCCGAGACCTTCCTGGGGCACATTGCTCGGCGGGAGGGTCGGGGTCGGGTTCGGCTTGAGCCCGGGGCGGTCGATCTGCTGTGCGGGTACGAGTGGCCCGGGAACGTTCGCGAGTTGCAGAACGTGTGCGAGCGGGCGGTGGTGCTGAGCGCGGGGGGCTCTCGGCACGAGGAGGCGGTAATCCGACGGGAGATGCTCGAGCCGTGGCTGGCTTGGCAGACCACGCCTGTGCAGCGGCCGGCGGTTGCGATCGAGGCCTCGGCGCGAGTGGAGCGACCGGTGGCGGTCGGTGCGGGGGTGGGCGATCTGGACGGCCACGGCGGCCAGGATATGGACAATGGGGCGATTAGATTCGCGCCCGGGGACACGACGCTGGACGCGATGGAGCGTGACGCGATCGTGCGGACACTGGAGCGGTACGCGGGGCATCGGCAGCGAACGGCCGATGCGCTGGGGATCGGGGTTCGAACACTTGGTATCAAGCTGAAGAAGTGGAAGGATGAGAAGCTAGTGCCCGAGGACCTGTAGGCCTGGACGTCGGGCGGTAACTGGCCCGGCGTTTGCGGTGGGTGCCTGTACGCGATGCTGCAGAAGACGCTCCAATCCGGTTCGATTCCCACGCTCGAGGCGATGATGCGGTTTACCGGGCAGCGGCAGCGGCTGCTGGCCCATAACGTGGCGAATCTGACGACGCCGAACTTCCAGGCGGTGGATGTATCGCCCAAGGCCTTTCAGGAGGTACTGGGTGAGGCTGTGGCCGATCGGCGAAAGGCCACCGGCGGCGTGAACGGCCCGTTGGAGATGCGGAGCACGCGCGAGGTCAGGATGGGCCGTGACGGCTCGCTAGACCTGACGCCGCTTCGGGGCACACGGGGTGTGGGCGGTGTGCTCCTGCACGATCGCAACGACCGGGATGTCGAGCGGCTGATGCAATCGATGACCGAGAACTACGGGGTGTACCGGGTGGCTTCGGACCTGATGCGCAGCCGGGTGGGTGTGCTGCGGACGGCGATCAGCCAGCGTGTGACGTAAGGGGCGATGTAGTCCGTGTTTGGCAGCCTGGATATCTCGACGAGCGGCATGATTGCCCAGCGTGCACGCCTGACGGCGGCGTCGGCGAACATCGCTGGCGCCAACGTGGTTGAGGACCAGTGGGGGAACTACGCGCCATATCTGCGGCGAGAGGTCGTGCTGGCGTCTGGTGATCCGTCGGCCTCGACCGAGCGGGGGCGTGGGCTTGGGGTGCACGTACGCGAGGTGTACAAGAACGAGAAGGCGCTGCGGGAGCGGTATGATCCCAGCAGCCCGCACGCTGACGCGAACGGGTACGTGATGGGGCCGGACATCAGCACGGTGGCCGAGCAGGTCGACGCGATGGAGGCTTCTCGTGCGTACGAGGCGAACGTGGCTGCGGCCGAGGTGACCAAGGCGATGCTGGCGCAGGCATTGCGGATGATTGCGTAGGGTTTCTGTTGGTTGGTGATCGGCTGGTGATTTTCGGAGGCGGAGCGTCATGAGCGACCCAGTTGGCCTGATCGGTGGCGCCTCTGGACCCTTGCGCGATGGGCAGCCGGGGGGTGCCAAGGGGCAGCCGACCGATGGCGAGGCGTTCCGCAAGGCGCTGTTCGGGCAGTTGCGCGAGGCCTCTGAGATGCGTCAGGACGCCGACAAGGCGGTCGAGGACCTGATGACCGGCCAGCGGACGGACCTTGAGGGTGTGCTGCTTGCGACACAGAAGGCCGACACGGCGTTCCAGTTGTTGCAGCAGATGCGCAACAAGGTGATGGAGGCGTATCAGGAAGTCCAGCAGATGCGCGTGTGACCGAAGCGCAGAAAATGCGCGTTCTGGCGCGGGATGTGCGCCACCGATGCCGGGTATTCAAGCCCGGGCCCCCGACAAGCCGACCACGAGATGACACGCCGGGAGTTGCCCGGGGTGTGATGTCGCGTGGAACGCGTCAGGGAGCAGTGGCGTGGAGACGGCCAGCAGACAACCCAAGGAGAAGCTGCGCCAGTTGGCGGGCTATCTGGGTCGCCTTGGCACCATCGAGAAGTTATTGGTGGCCTCGGTTGCGATCATCGTGGCGATGGCATTCTTCCTGGTGTCGCAGTACGCCGGTGGTGGATCGGCGGTGCAGGTCGCGGTTCTGACCGACGCGGCCGAGCAGTCGAAAGCGACGGCTGCCCTTCGCGAGCGTGGCATCGAGGTCGAAACGAACGCCCAGGGCGAGATCCTGGTGCGGTCGGACCACGTGCTGGAGGCCCGCGGGCTGCTGATGGAAGAGCGGATCGGGCCGACCCAGACGGCCTCGTTCATCGAGCGGCTGATCGAGTCTCGAAGCTGGATGAACTCTCGGCAGGACAACCACCAGCAGTACTGGGCGCTGTATTCGGAGCATCTCTCGGAGTTGCTCTCGTACTGGCGGACGCTCCGGCACGCGCAGGTGAACATCGATATGCCTGAGCAGGCTGGGCTTGGGCGGGCGCATCGCTCGCCGTCGGCCTCGGTGATGGTCTGGCCTGTTGGCGGGGAACTTCCCCAGGACACCGTGGACGCGATTGCCGAGGGCGTGGCCGGCTCGGTGGCGGGGCTGGAGCCCGAGGCTGTGAAGGTAGTGGATGGCGTGAGCGGGATGGCGTACCAGTCCCACGACCGCCGACGACTCACCGCTCGGCATGCGCTGGAGCAGACGTTTGAGATCGAGCGGATTCTCGAGGGGAAGATCGCCGGGTTCTTGCGTGACATACCGGACCTTTCCATCTCGGTGTTGGCGCGTGTGGACAACACCCGCCGGACGCAACAGAGCCAGCGCTACGAGAAGCCCATGTCGGGCATGGTCAGTGAGAGCCGGACCGAACGCGTGCAGCAGAATGCGCAGCAGGGCGGCGTGGCCGGGACGCGATCGAATGAGCCCTTGTCGGTCAGCCAGGGCTCGGCCACGGGTTCGATCTTTACCGAGACAACCGAGGATACCGCTTTCGAGAATCGCTTCCCGACTACCACCGAGAACCTGGAAGACCCCGGCGGGGACATCCAGGGTGTGTCGGTGATGCTGGGCGTTCCGAGGAGCTACGTGCTGCGGCTGCTTGAGCAGGAGCGGCCGGCGCCGGTGGATGATGCCGAGCCGACGCCTCCGTCTGCCGAGGACGTCGCGAGTCGCTTTGACCTTGTGCGGAGCGATCTGGAGTCGCGGATCCAACTCGTGCTTGGCAACGTGGTTTCAGGTGACCCCGCGGACGTCGCGGTGACGGTGTCGATGCTGCGTGAGAACGTACAGCTTGTGAACGGTTCGGTTGGCGGTGGGCTTGGTTTTGGTGGTGGTCGATCTGGTGGGGCGTCTGGCTTTATGGGTCTGGCCAGCGGGGGGATCATCGACAAGGCCGTGCTGGGCGTGCTGGCGCTGGTGAGCCTGGCGATGATGGCGATGCTGGTGCGCAAGGCGACGAAGAAGGCAGAGCTGCCGACGGCCGAGGAGTTGGTGGGCATCCCGCCGGCGTTCCAGACCGACAGCGATCTGTACGGCGAGGCCGACGAGGGTGACGTGCCGATGTCGGGCATCGAGCTGGATGAGGATCAGGTGCGCGCTGGCAAGATGCTTGATCAGGTTGGCGAGCTTGTTTCGGCGTCTCCTGAGACTGCTGCCTCGCTGCTGCAGAGCTGGGTTGCCGCCAGTCACGATTGATTTGGTCTGATGTGGTCTGGAGTGTGCCGTGCCTCGCAAGCCCCATGAGAAGTTGCCGACGAACCCGATCGATCTTGACGGCGCGACGAAGTCGGCGATCCTGCTGCTGGCTGTGGGGACGGAGCGCGCGTCGGTCGTGCTGAAGCAGATGCCGGCCGAGACTGTGGAAGAGGTGACGCGTGAGTTGGCGAGCCTTGGCCGGGTTCCCGTGAAGCTGCAGGAGGCGGTTGTCAAGGAGTTCTACGACCTGACGGTTGCCAACGAGTTTGCGGGTGAGGGCAATCTCGATTTTGCGAAGGAAGTGCTGCTGAACTCGCTGGACCCCGAGACGGCCAACAAGGTACTCTCGCAGATCCAGACACAGGTTCAGAAGACGCCGTTTAGTTTTCTGCAACGTGCCGAGAGCGAGAACCTGCTGACGTTCATTCAGGATGAGCACCCGCAGACGATCGCGTTGATCCTGTGCCACCTGACGCACAACAAGGCGGCGGAGATACTGGTTGGTCTGCCGATGCAGAAGCAGATCGAAGTGATCAAGCGGATCGCGAACATGGAGCAGACGAACCCTGAGGTGATCCGGGAGGTGGAGAAGGGTCTGGAGAGCCGGCTGAGCAACATGCTGATGCAGAGCATGGAAAAGAGTGGGGGCGTGCCCACGGTGGCCGAGATGCTGAACCTGGCCGATCGGTCGACCGAGAAGGCGATCATGGAGGGGCTCGAATCGGAGGACCCGGACCTTGTCGAACAGATCCGGCGTTTGATGTTCGTCTTTGAGGACATCCTGCTGGTGAATGACAAGGGCATCCAGGCCGTGCTGAAGGAGGTCGACAACGACGAGCTGGGGCTGGCGCTCAAGACGGCGTCGGAGGAGCTCCAGCAGAAGATCTTCGGGAACATGTCGGCACGGGCGGCCGAGCTCATCAAGGAAGACATGGAGTTCATGGGCCCGGTGCGCATCAGTGACGTGGAGACGGCTCAGCAGCGCATCGTGGACATCGTGCGGAGACTGGAAGAGGCCGGCGACGTGATGATCCAGGGCCGTGGCGATACGGAACTGGTGGTCTGAGGGTGGTGAGGGTGCTGCCATGCCGATGATCCCTCGTGCTGATGCGGCGTCGCTGGCGCGCGACGCGGTGGTGTTGGATCTGGGTGACTTGGCGCGGCAGGGCGAGGCGATGATTCAGCGTGCGCAGCGTGCGGCGGATCGCATCCTCGAAGAGGCCAAGGCCGAGCGTGATCGCCTGATCAATGGTGCCGCCGAGCGTGGGCACGCCGAGGGCATCGCCAAGGGCCTGGAAGAAGGGCGAGCCAAGGGACGCGAAGAGGGGCGGACCGAAGCGATCGCGCAGCACGCGGAGCTGCTCGAGACGATCCGGGCTTCGTGGGCCGAGGCGTTGGCAGACTTCGAGAAGCGACGGGAAGGGCTGCACGCTGAGGCGGAGCGTGGTGTGGTTGCGCTGGCGGTGCGGCTGGGCGAGCGCGTGGCCAAGCGGGCGATCGAGACGGACGACCAGGCGGCCGTGCTGCAACTGCGCGAGGCTATCGAGCTGGCGATGCGGCCCAGCCGGGTGCTGGTGCGGGTGTCGCCGGGCGATGCCGAGGCGGTGCGTGCCGCGATGCCCGGGTTCTCGGATCGGCTGGCAGAGTCCGCGAGCGTGGTTGTGCTGGAGGACGAGTCGCTATCCCACGGGTCGGTGGTGGTGGAGGCCGACGAGTCGCGGATTGATTGCACGATCGAGACGCAGTTGGACCGGATCGTCGAGGCGTTGCTACCGGGCGAGTCGTCGTGAGCGTGCTTGACCGGACCGCTGCGGCGCTGGACGCGACGATCCCCATGGGCGTGGCCGGCCGGGTGGTGGTGTTGCGAGGCTCAACCCTGCTGGTGAGCGGGCTGGCGATGCCGGTCGGTTCGGTGGTTCGGGTGCGCAGCGCGCTCGCCGGAGAGGAGCAGCTTGGCGAGATCGTCGGGCTCGCCGATGGGCGGGCGATCGTGATGCTGATGGGCCGGGGGGATGGGATCCGTGCGGGTGATGTTGTCGAGGGCTTGCAGGCGTGGGCGAGCATGTCGGTGGGGCCTGGCCTGCTTGGGCGTGTGATCGACGCTTTGGGGCGGCCTCTAGACGGTGGTCCGGTGCCGCGCGAGCACGGGTGGGCGCCGCTGGACGCGATGCGCGTGGGCCCGATGGCCCGCGAGCCGATCAAGAGGCCACTGCGGACGGGTGTGCGATCGATCGACCTGATAACGCCCATTGGTCGCGGTCAGCGAATGGGCATCTTTGCAGGTCCGGGGGTTGGCAAGAGCACACTGCTGGGGCAGATCACGCGGCAGACCGACGCGGACGTGGTGGTGGTGGCGCTGATCGGCGAGCGTGGCCGCGAGGTGCGAGAGTTCATCGAGGACGCACTGGGCGAGCGTGGGCTCGATCGGAGCGTGGTGGTGTGCGCGACTGCGGACGAGTCTCCGCTGGTGCGGGCGCGGGCGGCTCGGTCGGCGTGCGCGGTGGCCGAGCACTTCCGCGACCGGGGGCACAGCGTGCTGCTGGTGATGGACTCGCTGACGCGGTACGCTCATGCGCTACGGCAGATTGGGCTCGCGGCGGGCGAGCCGCCGGCTAGCCGGGGATACACGCCCAGTGTGTTCGCGCACATGGCAACGCTGCTGGAACGGGCTGGCGCGGTCGAACTCCCGGGCGGCCGTGTGGGTTCAATCACGGGTTTGTACACGGTGCTGGTGGAGGGGGACGACTTCAACGAGCCGGTATCGGACGCGGTCCGTGGCGTGCTGGACGGGCACCTATTGCTCTCGCGCGAGCTGGCCACGCGTGGGCACTACCCGGCGGTGGACGTGCTTGGATCGGTCAGCCGGCTGGCGATGCGGCTTATGGATCCTGAGCACGCGAGTGCGCGTGGGCTGGTGATCCGGCTGCTGGCGGCATACGCGAAGTCGGAGGATCTTGTCCGCATCGGAGCGTACGCGAAGGGGTCGAGCCGTGAGGTGGACACGGCGATCGAGCTGATGCCCGCCATAGAGGGGCTCTTGCAACAGGCGGTAGGCGATGCAGGCGAGTTCGAGGAGGCTCGGCTTGCGCTGCTGAGGCTCGGCAATGAGGTGGCCTCACGTCTGGACGGAGAGGGGTAGCGCGTGGCCGTGCGATTCGTGTTCGAGTTGCAGGCGGTGCTGGAGCAGCGGCGGCGGGCCGAGCGTGAGGCCCAGACGCTGTTGGCGGCGGTGCAGGGCGAGCGGGGAGAGGTTGAGGCCGAACTTGCTGCGCTGCGCGATGCGGTGGAAGCCGAGCGAGAGTTGGCGCGGGGGCTGATGGTCGGGCGTGTGTCGGCCGGTTCGCTGCGGGAGCACGTGGCCGGTGAGCTTGGGGCCGATCGCAAGGCTCGGGCGTTGGCGTTGAAACTTGCGGGCGTGCAGAAACGTGTGGATCGGGCGCGCAGCTTGCTGCGCGATGCGGTGGTGCGTCGCGAGGCGATTGAGCGACTGCGGGATAGGCGATACCGGGCATGGCTGGATGGACTGGAGCAGGCCGAGCGGCTGGAGCAGGACGATCTGGCGGTAATGCGTCGAGGGCACGCGGATACGGCGGAGGGCTAGGCCATGCGGAACCTTTGGACGATCGTGTCGGTGCTGGCGTTGGCGAACCTGTTCGCCATCGGGGGGGTTGCGGGCTGGCTGGGGATGACCGAGCGGCTGGATCGCGAGCGGTTCGACGAGATGAAGCGACTGCTGGCCGAAACGCCCGAGCAGCGCGAGACCCGGCTGGCCAGCGAGGCAGCCGAGGAGGAATCCCGCCAGCAGGAAGTGCAGGCGCTGCGCGATCAGGTGGAGACGCTAATGACTTCGCCCATGACGGCCGAGGAACTCGTGCAGCTCCAGCAGGAGGCGGCGATGGCCGCCGATCAGCGGATGACGCGGGCGATGCGGGAGCTGGAAGACCTGCGAGATCTGCTGGCCCGCGAGCGGCAGGAGACCGATCGGCTGGCCGAAGCGATCGAGATGCAGCGCGACGCGTTCGAGGCGCGGATCGCCGAGCGTGACAGGCTGCTGGGGCAGGAACAGTTTCGCACGGCGGTGGACACGTTGCAGGGTCAGCGGGCCCCGGCGGCGTACAACCTGCTGATGGCCATGTGGGAGGGGCAGGCCGAGCCGGCCGAGGGCGAGTTGGACGGTCATTCGGTGGTGGTGGAGTATCTGCGGGCGATGGATGATCGGCAGCGGAACAAGGTGATGGCCGAGTTTGAGAAGAATGATGCCACGTTGGCCGCGGTTTTGCTGGAGCGTCTACGAACGGACGGCGTAACGCCGGAGGTCGCCGATGCAGCAGCAGATCCAGATCAACCCGAAGGCCCCTGAGCAAGCCGCCCCGCAGCGATCGCAGAGAGATCATGAGCTTCGTGTGCAGGCCGATGCTGGGGCTTTTGGCATGCTGCTGGGGGCGTTGCAATCGGGTGAGGCGGGGATTGTTCGGGGTGAGGCGCGGAACGATTCGGCCGCCGAATGGGATGCGCAGCGTGCACGCGAGGGCCGGCAGAACTCGCGCGACGGTGCGCAGGCACATCGGCCTGGAGCGCAGGAATCGCGCACCGGGCTCGAGCGTTTGGCCGCTGAGACGAGGCGATCGGGGGGGCAGGCTCAGCAGGTCACCGAGCGCACCGGCGAGTCCCTGGGTGAAGGTGATCGATCCGGCGTTCGGTCCGATGATGGGGGGGTGCAGAGGCGCGATGCGGCACCATTAAATGATGGCCAGCCTG
The DNA here is from genome assembly GCA_044440025.1 of Phycisphaerales bacterium JB060. Classification (GTDB taxonomy): domain Bacteria; phylum Planctomycetota; class Phycisphaerae; order Phycisphaerales; family UBA1924; genus JAHCJI01. Next base: position 24,122 of record JBITAF010000104.1, read on the forward strand.
CGAACGCGGAGCATCGGACGCATTCGGCAGCGACGCAGGCGCCGGCACGTGGGCTGGGTGCGGCGCCGCAGGTAGCGGCGGGTGTGAATGCAACTGCCACGGCCAATGCGAACGCTGGACAGGGGGCGCAGTCGGCACAAGCGCAGGCAGTGGAGGGCGCCCGC
>JBITAF010000105.1:0-19715 GCA_044440025.1 Phycisphaerales bacterium JB060
GCTCGACCACGCCCAGGAGAACGGCGTCGAGGTACGGCAGGGCACACAGGTACGCGAGGTCATGAAGGATGGCGATCGCGTCGAGGGCTTCCGGCTGGACGATGGCACGCTCGTGCGGGCCAAGCACTACGTCGACGCCAGCGGCACGCACGCGCTGCTGCGTCGCGCGATGGGTGTCGAGAGTGATGCGCCCAAGAGCCTGCGCAACGTTGCGTTCTGGAGCTACTGGGACAACGTACAATGGGCCGTCGAGATCGGTGTGGGCGGTACCCGCGTGCAAGTTCGCAGCCTGCCGTACGGCTGGATCTGGTTCATTCCGCTCAGCCCCACGCGCGCGAGCGTGGGGCTGGTGTGCCCGGGCGATTACTACAAGGAAACCGGCCTTTCGCCCGAGGAGATCTACCACAAGGCACTCAAGGAGCAGGAAGAGATCGCCGGACTGATGGCAGACTCCGAGCAGACCGACCAGGTGCACGCCACCAAGGACTGGTCGCAGGTAGCCGACCGCGTCACGGGTGAGAACTGGTTTGTCTGCGGCGAGGCCAGCGGCTTTGCCGATCCAATCCTGGCCGCCGGCATGACGCTGGCCCACGGCTCGGCCCGTGAGTTGGCGTACACCATCCTGGAACTGGAGCGCGGCGAACTCGACAAGGACTGGGTCAAGCAGAGCTACGACGACAAGACCCGAAAGAACATCCGCCAGCACATCCGCTTCGCGCAGTTCTGGTACGCGTCCAACGGCTGCTTCAAGGATCTGCAGGAGCACTGCCAGAATATCGCCGAGGAGGCGGGGCTGGCGCTCACGCCCCAAGAAGCCTGGCGCTGGTTGGCCCAGGGTGGTTTCACGAACCAGACGCTCGACGCGGCCCACCTGGGTTCGTTCGATCTGGGAACCGCTAAGCAGATCGTGGGCAAGTTCGGCGACGAGGATGTGGATCTCGAAAAAGAAACGCTGAGCTTCATGAACTACAACAAGCTCACGCTCGACCTGCGGGGCGCCAAGGACGAAAAGGTCGCCGAGTATCGCGACGGGCGTGTCGTGCCGGTCCAGTGCGTTGTGCGGGATGGCAAGACGCTACCAAAGATTGGCCCTTACCCAGTGCTGGTGGGCATGCTCATGAAGAGCAACGACCCGAACCAGATCTTCGGATATCTGCAGCAGCAGATCCACGGCTCCCAGCCCAAGGGCAAGGCGCCGGCCCTCATGCGGCAGCTCACCCAGGCGATGGAGGTGATGGTGGTCGATGGCTGGGTGATCTGCGAAAACGATCCGAGTCGGCCCCAGCCCAAGTGGACGCTGGGCAAGAACCGTCAGCTCCGCACCACCGCCGAGGGGCTGGAGGCCTACCAGGCATCGCGTTCGGCCAACGACTGAGCGGATCGCAAGGCTCGACCCAAAGACAAAGCCCCGGCTGGTCCGGGGCTTTGTCGTGGATGTTCGATGTCCAGGGCCTTAGCCCTTCGGGCCGCTGTCACGCACGCCTTGGTCCATGTGGTACTTGGCGTCGTTGTCACGGAAGCGGCGTGCCAGATCGCGGGCCTTCTCGTCGTAGGCGGTGCCATCGCTCCAGGTGTTGCGCGGGTGGAGGACCTCTTGGGGCACGCCCGAGACGTTGGTTGGCATGTGCAGGCCCAGGATCTCGTGCTCGACGTAGTTGGCCTTGGCGAGTTCGCCGCTGAGGATGGCAGAGACCATGGCGCGGGTGTAGCCCAGCTTGAATCGGCTGCCCACGCCGTAGGGGCCGCCGGTCCAGCCGGTGTTCAGCAGCCAGACATTGGCGTTGTGCTTCTTGATACGCTCGGCCAGCATGCCGGCGTACTCGGCCGGCGGTCGGGGCATGAACGGTGCGCCGAAGCACGCACTGAAGTTGGGCTGGGGCTCGGTGACGCCGGCCTCGGTGCCCGCCAGCTTGCTGGTATAGCCGTTGATGAAGTAGTACATCGCCTGCTCAGGCGTGAGCTTGCTGACCGGCGGCATAACGCCGAAGGCGTCGGCGGTCAGGAAGACAACGTTGCGCGGGTGCTGGCCAATGGAGGGGATGACCGCGCCGGGGATGTACTCGACGGGGTAGGTGACGCGCGTGTTCTCGGTGATCGAACCGTCGTCGTAGTCGGGCTCGCGGCTCTGGTCGTCGATGACCACGTTCTCGAGCACGCTGCCGAACTTGATGGCGTCCCAGATCTGCGGCTCGCTCTCGCGGCTGAGCTTGATGCACTTGGCGTAGCATCCGCCCTCGAAGTTGAAGACGCCCTTGTCGCTCCAGCCGTGCTCATCATCGCCGATGAGCGCACGGTCGGGGTCGGCGCTCAGGGTGGTCTTGCCCGTGCCGCTCAGGCCGAAGAACAGGGCCACGTTGCTGGCGTCGTCCTTGGCGACGTTAGCCGAGCAGTGCATGGGGAACACGCCTGCCTCGGGCATGTCAAAGTTCATGGCGTAGAAGATGCTCTTCTTGATCTCGCCGGCGTACTCGGTGCCAAGGATAACCACCGTCTTGCGCTCCAGCGACTGGGCGATGATGATCGGACCCTTGACGCCCAACTGCTCGGCCTCCTCGGCGGTCAGCTTGTGCTTCCCGGCGTTGAGGATGGTCCAGTCGTGCTTCCAGTCGGTCGAGTTACTGGCCGCCCGGGTGCCCTGGCGGATGAAGAGCGTGCTGGCGAAGAGGCTGTGCCAGGCCTGCTCGGTCACGACTCGCACGCCCAAGCGGTAGGCCGGGTCGGCGCCGGCGAAGCCCTCGAAGCAGAAGACCTTGTCCTGGGCGTTCAGGTGGTCGATGGCGATCCGCTCGGCCAGTTCGAACCGCTCGGGCGTCAGGGGCTGGTTTACCTTGCCCCAATCGATCTTGTCATGAATGGCAGGGGTGTCCTCGAGGTACTTGTCCGTCGGGCTGCGTCCGGTGCGGTCCCCCGTGAGGCAGACCAGCGCACCCTCGGCGGCCAGGCGGCCCTCATCGGCGGCCAGGGCCATCTCCACAAGCCGGGCGGGCGGCAGGTTGCGAAGGGTGCGAGCGGCGGAAAGATCGAGCGTGGCGAGCGTCTGGCTTGGCATCGGCAGTGCATCTCCGGCTCGCCTGCGCCCTGCAACCGAGCCCATTTTTGAGGTAATAGCGAGGGTAGGTCGCCACCCATGAAATAGCCACGGCTGCCAATCACTTGCCACGGGCCCGCAGCGTGCTAGCGTTACCGCTCGGCAAAGGTGGCCCAGGTGGCCGTTGCGCCGTTGGATGGTGGCTGTAGCTCAGTTGGTTAGAGCACCAGGTTGTGGTCCTGGGGGTCGCGGGTTCGAATCCCGTCAGTCACCCTTCCCCATCCTTTTCCTTCCGGCGCCGCGAGCCCGGCCCCTCTCAGGGAGCCAGGGCCCGCTCCATCGCGCCCAGGGCCTGCCGGCCGTACCCCCCGCCGAACAAGGCCGCATGGACAAGCAGTGGATATATCCGGTACATCCCTTGCCGACGCTCGAAGAATCCGGGGGCGATCGGGCGAAGCTCGTGGTACCGCTCGAAGAACGGGCGGCCCACACAGCCAAACAGACCCATGAATGCCAGTTCGATCTCGCGGTCGGCGTAGTAGATGGCTGGGTCGATCAGGCCAGTGATCCGGTCCCCCTCACTGAGGATGTTGCCCGACCAAAGGTCGCCGTGTATGAGTACCGGAGGTTCGTCCGGGGCGATGAAGCGATGGGGCTCGGCTTCGATGGCGTCGGCAAAGCGTCGGGCGGTGTCGAGGCCGCCCGGAGGAAGGGCTCCGCGGGCCTGAGCCAGTTCGGCGAAGTGCAGCACACGCTGACGGGCGAAGAAGCGGGCCCAGGATCCTTCGGGTTCGTTGGGCTGCTCCAGGGGGCCGATGAGCGTCGAGCGGTGGTAGCCGAAGTGCGGGCTGCGCACCGCGTGCAGGTTCGCCATGAGTTCGGCAAGGTGGCGCTGCGCCGGCCCGTTCGCCCCGCTTGAGCCCGGTAGGCGTTCCATGACCAGCAGGTCGGCCCGGGCGAGCCAGACGGCCGGAATAGGCAAGTCGCCGAGCCTGGCCAGATCCTTGAGCATCGCGGCTTCAATCGTCAGGTCGCTACGTCCGTCGCCGATCTTGGCGACGAATGGTCCCCGACCCTGGGCGGTTCCGCCCACCACTTCGGCGACGCAGCCGCCGTGCAGATCGGAGAGGTCAGTGACCGGCGAGCCGATGGCAATGGCGATGGTGCGCGAGCGTGAAGCCACACCGCATTGTGGGCGCCGGGGCCCGCGGCGTCGAGGCTCAGGCCGCCCGCGCCATTTTGCACATGCGAGTCAGCGTGTTGAGCGCTTCCTGGGCCGATTCGATCGAGCCGCCCTCGGCGTCGAGAAGCGTCAGCACCTTGCCCGCGGCGTCTGCCACGGCGGCATGGCCCAGCAGCGGGCCCGTGCCACGGATTCGGGCGCAGATGTACCGCAGGTTCTTCTCGTCTTTGGCTTCGACCGCCGTTGCGATCTCATCGGCGAACTTCTGGAGGTCTTGGGCGAAGAGGTCGGCCAGCGCCTTCAGCGAGGGATCGGTCTCATGCTTTGGCGATGGTGGAGGCAGGTCCTCGCCCGAGCCGCGTCCGAGCAGGATGAACTCGGCCAAAGCACGCAGCAGCGAGGTCTTGTTGATGGGCTTGCGCACCAAGGCGCTGGCACGGCTGTCTCGTATGGTATCTTCGTTGGCGTCGGTCAGATCGCCCGCGATGGCAATGACCGGCACGCCATGCCCGGCGGCACGAAGGCCTCGCACCGCCTCACTGGCTGCGGCCATGTCCATATCGAAGTCGCAAAGCACCACGTCGAACGGATCAGAAAACTGGGCGAGAAGATCGTCGTACTGCTCGATGTGGATCATCCGAAGCGAAGTCTCGGACAGGTAGACCTGCACCAGCTTCTGGTCGATCTCGTTGGCGGTCACAAGCAGGATGCGACCTTCGAGCTTGGACGGCTCCACCTTCTCGAGCGAGAAGCTGTCGCTCAGCGGATCCAGCCGAACGTAGTCGTTGATGTCGACCTCTTCGGTGAACCGCAGGCCCACGTCGTGCACGCGACCAGTAACATGCCGGCACTGCATGACCTCGGCCTTGATCCACACCGGGCCGTCGGTCTTGTGATGCATCCGGATGCGGCACTTGGTACCCACGTGCATGTACGAGCTGTGGACCACACTCATGCCGCCGCGTGAAAGATTCCGGCAGGCCACGTAAAAGCTCACACTGCCACCGCTTGGTTGGTATACCTCCACCTCGACGGCCTGCTTCCGAAAGCTCAGTCGGGAGTGGGTTCGCCTCGTTTTGCCGCCGGCCCCAGCGTCGTCGAGCTGGTCCATGATTACGCCCAGTTGCTCGGCGGAGAAGTTCAGGGTGTTATTCCGGCTCTCGGAGCCGGGCGAGCGCGTGCCCATACAGATCTCCCACGGTTCACCACGATTGGCGGATATTTCATCGGTTGCTCGTGGGCCCGACTTGTCGCAAACCGCAGGATTTGGGGAGGCAAGGGGCTATCGGACCGCGCGTTACACGTCCAGGTTCTTGGCCTCGAGGGCGTGCTCCTCAATGAACTTGCGCCTGGGCTCGACCTGCTCTCCCATGAGCGTGGTGAACAGCGTCTCGGCCTTGGCTGCCTGGTCCATGGTCACCCGCATGAGCGTTCGGACCTCGGGGTCCATCGTGGTTTCCCAGAGCTGCTCGGCGTCCATCTCGCCCAAGCCCTTGAAGCGTTTGACATCGATGCCCTTGCGTCCGATATCGTGCAATGCTGGCACGATGGACGCCAGGTTGGCCGCCTCGGCGATGCGGACCTTGCCGCCGTCCTTGGCGTCCTCGTTGTCGCCGTCGCTCTTGCTCTTGCCCGGCTGTGCCACCTCCCACGCGAAGCGGGCGGGCAGCTTCTCGCCCGTGACGGCCTCTTCCTGGCGAAGGTCCCAGTCGGCGATGTCCAGGCCCAGTTCGGCCAGTTGCGTGAAGATCGAGTCGAGCTCGCGGTTCTCGTGCAACTCGCGGATGGTGGCGATGGGCCGGGCGGTCATGGGGCTCTCGCCCTCGGGTGGGGTGGGCGACTGCTGACCGTTGCTCGACGCTTCGGCGGGCTCGGCTGGTTGGTCGGTTTGTCCACCGGCTTGCTCTTCGGGCGCCTCGGACTCTTCGAGCCGCAGGTTGTTCCGCTCGACGACGGCCAGGGCCTCCTCTTCGCTCCAGGCCCACTCGGCCCCGCCGCGCCAGGCAACGCGGTGGGTCGGCAACCCACCTGCGCCGGGTGCGGCCTGATGCCGCGAGCCGATGAGGTCGATGAACTTCACGCCGCGGCGCTCGGCCACGACGCTGAGCTCGGCCAGGCGCTCAAGCAGTTTCACGGCCTTGGCGACGGCGTCGCCCTCGATGCGTCGCTCCAGGGGCGCCTCCCCGCTGGGCGGCAGGTCGCTCTCGTCGAAGGGCTTGCGCACGAGCAGGCTGGCGTGCTGGATAGCCTCGGCGGTGAGCATGTTGCTCAGTTCGCGTTCGTTGATGACATAGCGGTGGTGCTTGCCACGAGACACCTGGAACAGTGGCGGCTGGGCCACGAAGATTCGGCCGCGCCGGATGAGCTCGGGCATCTGCCGGAAGAAGAACGTGAGCAGCAGCGTTCGGATGTGGCTGCCGTCCACGTCGGCGTCGGTCATGATGACGATGCGGCCGTAGCGGAGCTTGCTGTGGTCGAAGTCCGGGCCGATGCCGCACTTGAGGGCGGCGACCATGGTGCGGATTTCCTCGAAGCCCAGCACCTTGTCGATGCGCGCCTTCTCGACATTGAGGATCTTGCCTTTCAGGGGAAGCACGGCCTGGGTCTCGACGTCTCGGCACTGTTTGGCGCTGCCGCCGGCTGAGTCGCCCTCCACCAGGTAAAGCTCGCTGCGATCGACATCTTTGGTCTTGCAGTCGCTGAGCTTGTGTGGCATGGAACCCGAGTCGAGGGCGCTCTTGCGGCGCGTGAGCTCGCGGGCCTTGCGGGCGGCCTCGCGGGCCTGGGCGGCCATGATGCCCTTCATGCACACCCGCTTGGCCTCGGTGGGGTGCTCCTCGAGCCAGGTGCCCAGTGCCTCGCCAACAGCCTGAGCCACGAATGGCTCGATCTCGGGGTTGAGCAGCTTCTCCTTGGGCTGGTTGTTGAAGGCCGGGTCGGGCAGCTTGACTGAAATGATGGCGATGAGCCCCTCGCGCAGGTCGTCGCCGCTGGGCACCGGGTCCTTCTCGCGGATAATGCCGACCTTGCGGGCGTAGTTGTTCAGTGTGCGCGTGAGGGCGACCTTAAAGCCCTGTCCGTGGGTGCCACCGTCGACGTTGTTGATGTTGTTGGCAAAGGTGAGCAGCGTTTCGTTGTACCCGTCGTGGTACTGGAGGGCGACCTCGCAGACCATCGACTTCTCCTCGTCGTCCTTGCGGATGTGCACGGGCACGCACACGGCGGTCTTGCCGCTCATGAGATGCGTGACGTAGGCCAGCAGGCCCTCTTCGGCCTTGAAGGTCTCGTCGCGGGGCTTGCCGTCGGCGCCCACGCGCTCGTCACGCAGACGGATGACCACACCGGGGTTCAGGAAGCTCAACTCGCGCAGACGGTTGGCCAGCGTGTCGAAGCTGAACTCGGTGACCGGGAAGATCTCTGCGTCGGGCATGAAGGTGATGCTGGTACCGGTGGTGCGGGTGCTGCTCTCGGGCACCTTGCCCACCACGCGCAGAGGCTCGCTGACGTGCCCGCGCGAGAAGCTCATGGTGTGCACCTGCCCGTCGCGGTAGACCTCGACCTCCAGCAGGCTCGAGAGCGCGTTCACGCAGCTCACGCCCACGCCGTGCAGGCCGCCAGACACCTTGTATGCGCTGCCCTCCTGGCCGAACTTGCCGCCCGCGTGCAGCTTGGTCATGACCACCTCGACGGCGCTCTTACCGTTGAGCGTTGGGTCGTCGTTCCTCACCAGATCGACGGGGATGCCGCGTCCGTCGTCGACGACCTTGACCGACCCGTCTGCCTGGATGGCGACCTGGACCAGGCTCGCGTAGCCGGCCATGGCCTCGTCGATGGAGTTGTCGACCACCTCGTAGACCAAGTGGTGCAGGGCGCCCACGCCCGTGCCGCCGATGTACATGCCCGGGCGCTTGCGGACCGCCTCGAGGCCCTCGAGCACGCTGATCTGCTCGGCCCCGTAGTCCCCCTTCTTGGAGGCGTCTCCCGCGTGTGGGTTGGGGGCCTTCTCGGCGTTGTTGGTGGGCGTGTCGGGGGTCGTCGCGTCGTCTTGGGCCATAGGTCCTCGCGTCGGTGGCGGGGGCCTCCCGGAAGCCCGGAAGAACCCCGAAAATGCTGGTCTGTATTATAGGATGGGAACCTGATTCCAGCCGGGATTCCAGGGCGGATTTAGGGCCTCCGGACCATCAAAAAAACCCGAGCGTGCGCCCGGGTGTGGTTCGGTGAATAAGCGTCGATTATTCGACGATGTGGACCTGGCTGATGTTCTCGGTGAGCAGTTCGTAGACCAGGGCGACATCGTCGGGGAGCATCCGGACGCAGCCCATGGACATCTCCTTTCCGATGCTGTCCGGGTCGATGGTGCCGTGGATGCCGTAGCCGCTGTAGGTCTCGGCCTGGCCGAGGCCGCGCAGGCCGATCCAGTGGTCGCCGATGGGGTTCTGCGGATCGTCGGCGGCGAACTCCTCGCCCGTGCGCGGGTTTCGCCAGAAGGGGTCGATGAGCTTGCTGTGGCGGCGCACTGTGAAGGCGCCCACGGGCGTGCCATCGTGTTCGCCCAGACCCACGGGGAACGAGCGGACGTACATCCACTGGTCGGTCTCGTCGGGCGGGCCGACGTACACGTCCATGCGGAAGGCGGTCTTGCTGACCACGGCGTGGAAGGGGCCGCGGACGAGTTTGAGCTTCTGGCCCTCGTAGATGCTGTTGGGATTGCTCATGCGGTTGACGCGTTGGATGAGCAGGTACTCGGTGGCCACGCCCTCACGCTGGGCGATGCGGGCCAGCGAGTCGCCCCCTTGCACCTCGTAGACGGTCGAGAACGGGTCACCCGGGTAGACCCGAGGCGAGAAGATCAGGTCCTGGTTGAGGTCCTGCATCTGCTGGCGGATGCTCGCGCGGTCGCTGGCCGTGGCACGCTCGTGCATCAGGGCCTGGTTGTAATACTCGCGGGCGGCGATGGGCTTGTTGGACTTGAGGGCCTCCTCGGCTCGCTCAAGTAGTGTGGCGACGGCCGCGCTGGGGCGGCCGCTGGCGGCGGGGGCGATGGTCACCGGTTCGGTCTGGGCCGGGGTGGCCAGCACGACCGACGCGGGCTGGGGATCGCGGCGTTCGGCGATCCGCGTGTCGGCCATGGGCTGATCGATCGGGCGCTCGCTGGTCTGCTGCTGGCCGAGGCTCGGACGGTCTTGCGGCCTGGTTCCGGGTCTGGTTTCCGGCTTGGTTTGCGGGACGCTGACCAGGCGGCTGTCTGGCTGGCGCGTCTCGCTCTGGGCCAGTTCCGCGGTTGCGCGGGTCTCGTCCTGAGCGGGCTTGTCGCCCGATCGGAATGCCCAGACCAGCCCGCCGCCTACCAGCAGCACGATGACTGCCAGCAGGGCCTTCTTGCCGTTGCCGCCCCGCCCGCGGCGCGAGCGTCCGCGTGTGGCCCCTCCAAATCCGATCCCGCCTTGCGATGGCAGCGACATGCGACCTCCCTGCGTGCTGCGTGGGGGCTCCCTGCCCGCCACCGGATCAATACACCCAATCAAGCCGGCTCACTCAAGCCGAATCAGCCAAGCCTATTCCGGCCCCCGGTGGGCCTCCGCCTCGAGCACCGCGGCGATGCGCGGACCGTTGAACTCCAGCAGCCGGCGCTCGGTCGCCAGCGCATCCAGCCGGGCGTCGTGCGGCTCTGTGGGCACGCGCGGGGCGAGCTGAGCCTCGAGCCCGAAGCCCAGGGCCAGCCCTGTGCGTCGCGTATCGGCCAGGAGGCGATCGTAGAACCCGGCGCCGCGGCCGAGCCGGAAGCCCCGCAGATCAAAGGCCAGCGCAGGCACGAGCACGACGTCGATGGTCTCCAACGGCATGCCCGGTGCGGCAGGCGCGGGCTCGGGCACGCCCAGGTTGCCCTCGACCACATCCGACATGGGGTCGGTGATGCGCGCGGGTGTGATGGTGCGGGCATCCCAATCGACGCGGGGGCCGGCGACTTCTACGCCCGCCTCCAATAGCCGCTCGATGATCGCCCCAGTGCTGGCCTCGCCTCGCATCGACAGATACACCATGACACGTCGCGCGCTGGCCATGGGTGCCCACGACAGCGCACGCTCGGCGAGCGCCAGGGCCTTTTCCTTCGCTTCGGCCGGAGGCATGGCTTCCATGGTGCGCCGCATGCTGGTTCGCAGCGCTGACTTTTCCCTGGACAGTTCGCTGCCGGCCCCGGGCTTGGACGTGTGTTCGTCGCGCATCGTGGGCTTGCTTCCCATGGGGTGGGGGCGCTGGAGGGCAGAAGGAGTCACACCAAGCGTATCGGAACAGACCGAGGGGTGTCTGCAGCAACATTGCAGCGCGCAAGAGAAAACTGACAACCGACGCCATCCGCCAGCAAACGACCTGCAAGAGCCAGAAGTGCGGTGGCCGATGAAAGACCCCCGGCAGGCTCCTCCGCCCGTCGGGGGTCTATCCCATCCCGATGACAGCCGATGGCGTCCCGGAACGGCTCTCTCCGCGGCCAAAACGGTAGCCTGCAGGTGGGCGAAAAATCTTGAAGAATGGCGGGTTTTGTCCAAATCTTCGCGGTCGGAGGTCTTGGTGTGAAACTGGGCAACCTGGGGCCTCTCAGATGCTCCAGAGGGCTACCAGATGAACCGCAGGCGGCCAAAACCGGGAACAGGCACCGGGCCCGCCCGTTCGACGGCGGGGAAGTAGACAAAGAACGCCCGACCGAGCATGAGTTCGCCCGGAACCACGCCGGCGGGGGCGCCAAGGGGGGAAACCCACGGGCTCGGCTCGCCCAAAAGGCGGCTGTCCTGGCTGCTGGCCGAGTTGTCGCCGCAGACGAAGAACTGGTCGTTGTCAAGCACCGCCAGATCGAGGCTGGGGTGGCTGCCACGCACGGGCAACTGGCTGTCGCCGCGCGTGGTCTGGTAGTAGAGGTCTCGGTCGACGCCCAGGCGGTGCAGCTTCACCGGGCCCACCAGCGCGATTGCCGGGCGTGCCGAGCGGTAGGCGGTGGGCGCGGGCACGATCGGGGCCTGGGCGTCCAGGGGCTGGCCGGTGGCCAGCTCGAAGCGTTCGATGGGGCCCCAGTCGTAGGTGGCATAGGCCACGCGCTTCCCGCCCACGTACAGCCACAATGCCTGGTCGGCGTGCCAGAACTCGACATCGGTCACCGTGCCGGCGGGCAACTGGTCGACCGTCGCCTGGTCCAGCAGTTCCCACGCGGAATCGTCGCTCTCGATCGGACGCATCTCGATCCGGGCCGAGTTTTCCGAGAGTACGGTCCGGAAGGCGTGCTCCCTTGCGTCGATGCGGATGGCCAGTTGCTCCAAGCTCTGGCCCACCGGCTCTACACCCATGCGCACACGGATGTCGCCCACGCCAAAGGTGGGGGGAACCAGTGGACGGAGGCTCTGGCCCGTCCGGCGATACCGCTCGTTGTAGGGGTAGTAGTCGACGATGGGCCAGGACTCGGTATCCCACTCCAGACGGGTGGTGCCCGGCAGCGTGTGCTCGGGGGTGGGGGTGTCCAGGCCCTCCCAGCCCGGGATTTCCGTGCCGGATTGGGCGACGGGCTTCCAGGGTGAGTTGTACCAGTTGAAGCCGTCGCGGACCGGATCGACCGGGGCGCGGGCGGTGTCGTGTACGGGCATCCACACCGCTCGCTGGGCGTGCTCGGGCTTGCGGGCGATCTGCCAGCCGTCCATTGCCCAGGTGCCGCCCGCCTGATCGCGGTCATCGTCCGATGGTGGGACGAGGTCTGGCAGCGGGCGGGTGAAGATGTCGCCGTCCACGATGGCCAGTTGCTCGCCGGGCAGGCCGGTGAGCCGCTTGATGTAGTTGACGGTGGGCTCGGTTGGGTTCTTGAAGACGACCACGTCGAAGCGTTTGGGCTCGAAGAGCAGGGGCAGATACTTGAGCACAAGGATGCGGTCGCCAGCGCGCATGCGCTCGACCTCGGCGTCGATCTGGTAGGCCTGGCTGCGAGCGGCGCTGACACCCTCCTGCACCAGGTCGGGCGGGTTGCTGGCAGTCATGGGGTCGTGGACGGTGTAGCGGCCGACGCGTTGGGATCCCTCGGTCCACGGGCCGACCTGCCAGCGGGCGCCGGTCTGGTCGCTGACGAACTCGACGTGCTCGCCCAGGAGGGTGGGGGCCATCGAGCCGGTGGGAATGACGAAGGCCTCGATCACGAAGGCGCGAAAGATAAACGCCATCGCGAAGGCGATGATGATGCTGCTGAAGGTCTCGCGAATGGAGAACCCACCGGGATTCTTGCTGGAATCCTCCTGACGGGCGGGCTTGGTGCTGGCAGGGGTATCGGCCATGCGCGGAGGGTAGGTGCCGGGGCGGCCCTCAGCCGTCGCCCGGTGGGGTAGGGCCCGAGCCGCTCGATCCACCCGGTGGGCCGCCCGCTTCGCCGCCGGGCTTCCTGCGCCTGCGTTTGCGGCGTTTCTTCTTGCGTGGGCCGGACGGGTCGTCGGGGCCGTTGGTGGGCTTGTCCGGTGTCTGGCCCGTGCCGTCCTGGGGCTGCTGGGCGTCGCCGGTGGGCTTCTTCTTGCGGCGACGCTTCTTCTTTCGCGGTGGGGCGTCGGCCGTGTTGTCGGCGGGCGCGTCGCCGTCGCGCCTGGGCCGCTTCGGACGCGTCCGTGGCTCGCGGGCGGGCGGGGCGGCGGCCTTGGCCGAGGGATCTGGTGCGTCGGCGGGGTCGATGAGCTCTTCGAGCGGGACGGCGATCTCACGGCCGTCGAAGTCGAGCTTCACCAGGATGAGTTGGGTGAGGATCTGCGTGTCCATCACCGTGCCGACGCCCTCGGGCGTGCCGACAGTGGTCTTGCGGTGGGGCAGGCGTGCGGCCAGGTCGCGGTAGCTCTCATCCTCGTATCGCAGGCAGCACATCAGGCGGCCGCAGCGGCCTGAGATCTTCAGCGGGTCGAGGGTGGCCTTCTGCTGCTTGGCGGCGCGCATGGGCACTGGCTTGAGCACCTTCAGGAAGTTCTTGCAGCAGCAGTGCTGGCCGCAGCGCTCGTAGTCGGCGGTCAGTCTGGCCTCGTCGCGGGCGCCCACGGGGCGGACCTCGACGCGCGTGCCGTCGGGGGCCTCCTTCTGGAGTGCGTCTCGGAGCTGGCCGGCTTGCAGACGCGGGTCGGGCCCGCGGCTCTGTGGCTTGCCCTTCTGCTGCTGCTGCCCGGGCGGCAGGCCCTCGCCCCCTTCGGCCAGGTAGTAGTACGTGAGCGTCTCGCCGCCCAGGATTCCCTCGGCCTGCACGACGCGGATGCTCACGCCGATGTCGTCTGCCACGGTTCGGGCCCGGAGCTTGAGCTCGTGGGCTGACTGCTCGAGCTCGGCCTGGGTGTTCATGTCCTCGAGCGTGGCGATGCGCAGGATGCGGCCGCCACCGGTCTTGGAGTCGTAAAACGGATAGTCGCGCCCGCCCGAGTGCTCGATGTACTCGAGCATCTCTTTCCGGGAGATGCTCTTGCCGCAGCCGCTGTTGGGGCAGGTGCTGGTGAGCATCTCGCCCACCTCGGTGCCTCGGAATGTGCGTGCGACCAGCTTGCTGCCGCAGCCGGGGGTGACGTCGAGGCTGTAGCGGAACTCGCCGATGAGCTTCATGGCGCCGAAGCGGCAGACGACGGTCTTGGGCGCGGTGAGCTTCTCGCGCGCAATGCGGTCCTGCTCGTCGGTGTACTCGGCGAGGTCCTTCTCGAACTGAGGCAGCGGGACGATGGGCATACGAGAGCGGGGTTACCTGCCGCCGCCGCCGGCCGCCGCGCGTGCCTGCGCGAAGACCTGGGCCAGGTCCTCGGTGCGCTGGTGGACCAGTGTCCGGCCATTCTCAACGCGGTAGACCATGAGCCGCTCGGCCCGCTGGTCGAGCACGTAGAGCAACTCCTCGCTGGAGCTCTGGCCCTGGGTGGTCATGGCCGAATACCCGCCACCAACGGCGGCCATCTCGGCCAGCGCGGTGGCGGGGGCGATGGGGGAACTGGCGCCGGTCCGGCCGGCCTGGACGATCACCAGGCCCGCCAGCACGAGGGCGCTGGCCAGCAGGGGGAGCGTGCCACGGCGTGTTTGGATCTGGCTCATCGTCCACCCCCCGCTCGCCCGCCCTGGGCGTCCTGGCGAAGATCACGGAAGCCCAGCCCATCGAAGGCCTGGCGTGACTGGTCCCACTTCAGCGTGATCATCTCCTGGTTGGAGGTGTCGATGACGTGCACGCCGCTGCTGGGCGAGCCGGTCATCTGTCCACCCAGAAGCAGGTACTCGCCGCGGGGGCGCTGGGCCTGCTGAGCGGTGGCGGCGGGGGCCAGACTGACAACGCCCAGAGCCAGCAGCAGGCCGGCGTTGAGGGCGACGAGCGCCACGCGCGGGTCGGCCAGGCGGGGCCGGCGCGCAAGTTTTTCTTGATTGGCTTGCATGGAGTCTGCTCCGTTAGGGTCGGGCTCAGTCCTGGTGGCCGCGCTTGGCGGGGATGACCGTGGCGGCGACGATGCCGATGACCACCACGCCGGCGATCAGGAAGTTGGTGATCACCGGGGGCTTGGCCGGCTGGGTCGGGCGCGGTGGCCGAAGGGCCTCGCCCTGGGTCTGGCTGGCGGCCTGGGCGCTCGCCTGCTGGGGAACGGCCAGCGTGAGCGAACCAGCCAGCACGGCGGCGGCCAGGCCCGTGCGGAACTGGTTGCGGAGAAGGTTGGCATGCGGTCGGGTCATCGGGCGGGCTCCCTCGTGGGTGTCCTCGTGGTCGGACTTGTGGGTGTCCAAGGGGCAGTACCGCGGCACGGCCCGGATCGTTGCAGAGTGTACGGGGCCCAGGCGGCCGGGGATGCCGGGCCGCCTCCAGGGCCAACTCCCTCCGATCAGCTCCCCCCGATCAGGTCTCCCAGCCCGCCGAGCACCGAGCCCTCGCCCTTGCGGCTGCCGCCCTGCGATGGCGCGGCGGCGATGACGCGGTCGGCCAGGCGGCTGAAGGGCAGGGTCTGCAGCCACACCGTGCCCGGGCCGGTGAGGCTGGCGTAGAAGAGCCCCTCGCCGCCGAAGATCTTGTTGCGGATGCCCTTGACGAACTCGATGGTGTAGTCGACGCTGCTGTCCAGCGCCACCAGGCAGCCCGTGTCGACGCGCAGCTTCTCTCCGGGTGCGAGTTCCTTCACCAGCGTCGTGCCGCCGGCGTGCAGGAAGCACTGGCCGCGGCCCGTGTCGCTGCTGAGCTTCTGCATGATGAAGCCCTCGCCGCCGAAGAAGCCCACGCCGATGCGCTTCTGGAAGGCGATGTCGACGTTGACCCCGCGGGCGGCGCAGAGGAAGGCGTCCTTCTGGCAGATGAGCCTTCCCCCGTGGTCGCCCAGCTCGATGGGAACCACGTGACCGGGATACGGCGCCGCGAACGCGCAGTCGCGCCGCTGGCTCCCGTGGTTGTGGAAGTAGGTGATGAAGAAGCTCTCGCCCGTCACGGTGCGCTTGCCGGCCTCGAAGAGCTTGCCCAGGAGACCGCCGCCTTCTTTCATCGAGAGCTGGGTGGCCATCTCGATGTCGGGCTCCAGGTACATCATCGCCCCGGCCTCGGCGACCATGGCCTCGCCGGGGTCGAGCGTGACGATGACGGCCTGCATGTCGTCGCCGATGATGGTGTAGTCGATGATGTCGGGGTCGGTTGGCATGGGGTCCTCCTGCGGGCGTTGTTGGGAGGGTACACGGGTGGTTTTCGCAAGGCACGGCAAGCCGCGGCGTTGCCGCCAACGACAACGCCCGGGCCTTTGCAAGCCCGGGCGTCATCGACTCGTAGGGGTTTGGTTGTTCTTGACGCTTCGCCAGCGGGGCCGTGCGCCGGCTTCGCCGTCGCGAAGTGTCGGTCGACCGCGCCAGCGGTCGCAGGGGCCCGCCGCCGAGGCGACCAGGTCAGCCCGCGCTCTTCTGGTCCTCGGCCTTGACGGGCACGATGCTGCCGGCGGTGATCTGGGTCTGCGGGCTGCCCTGGGTGCCGAAGTTGAAGCCGACCTCATTACTCCAGGAGCTGGCCGCCCCGGTGCTGAGCTGGGCCCGCACCCGGTACTCAACCTTCAGCAGGCCAACCGGCACGCCCTGGTCCTCGAAGGTCTTGTCGGTGAGCACGCCCACCACGGTCCAGGGGCCGGTGGCGCCCGCCAGCGTGGTGTCGCGACGCTGGAGCTGGTACTGGGCCCCGCCGCCGCTGACGACGGTGAAGGTGCCGCGGATGAAGCCCGCTCCGGTCTGGACGAGCTCGCCGAAGACCGGCGCGGGCGGCGCCTCGCGGCCGCTGGGGTCCTTGGGCGCGGAAATCTGGGCGAGCACCCAGACGTTGGGGTCCCTGGTTGCCTTGGCGAAGGCGTCGATGGTGTCGATGTCGCCGCCGATGACCGCCTGGAGCGCCGCCATGGCGTTGTCCTTGGCTTCCGTCGCGGCCTTGGACGCATCGCGGGCCGCGAGCATGGCCGAGTACGCCGCCTCGGCCGCGTCGCAGGCGTCGCTCGTTTCTTGCAACTGAAGCGTTGACAACCCGATCACGGGTGGCTGGGCTCCGTCACCGCTCCAGATGGTGTAGTGCTGGCGGGCGAAGGCGATGTACGCCTGTTCGGTCGTTGGGGTCCTGCTCATCTCGATGCTCCCAGAAGGGGGTGAAACCGATGCCGAGCGTGCCACCGGCCCCGTGCCGGTCGTGCCGCCCGCAGGGGGTGTATCGAGTGATTCGAAAGGGCACTTGATTCCGCGAGCGCGGTTTGGGGCGAGAAAGTGGGGGGTGTGGTCCGAGTACCGGGCGGATCGGCCCTGGGGGGCCGGGAGGGAGGGTCTTATTGGGCTCGATCGAGCTCCAATGAGGGGTAGCCTATTGAGAAACGCGGACATTCATAGGTTGTGACCGCGCCACACACACCCCATCTTTGATCACGAACGCCTCGATCGTGTGAGTGCCGTGATACTTCGTGCTCTCAACTCGCGTGGCCCCAAACTCTCCCTCGCCATCATCGAATCCGCCACGCAGCTGCGCAAGCCCAGCACGTCGAGCGGCGACCCCGGTGTTAACGACCTGCCACTTTACCTTGTAAGGTGCCGGGGCGTTCGTCGTGGCGTGAAAAACTAAGCCAAGTCCAGCGAACACAGGCTTGCCCGTAAGCCGCCAAAGTGTCTTGGAAGCGTAAACGCTTGGACGCACATCGGCTGAGATACGCACCGTGTGTTTGATATCCATGTGCCAGGGAGGGCGCTGTCGGTGGCTCGTGTCCCCTAAGTCCGGCACATCGACATCATGGCCGAACACCGGTGTTCCCGTCTCTCTCAATCCAGTGGGCGAGCCTGGATCAAGCCCGAGCGACTCGGCCAAAGCGGCCCTTCGGTCCTCTTCCCAAGCCTTCTGCCGCACCGCGGCGAGGTCCTGCCGCACCCAATCGATCCACTCAAAGAATGCCTCGGCTCGCTTGCTCCCGGAGTCATTCCACCGGTCGGCCAGATTCTCGCCAGGATTGACCGGGTTCTGGATCACCCATCCACGACCGTCCCGCTTGATGACGCCACTCACCTCATATTCGCTGATTTTGCTCAGCACGCCTTCGAGTGCGGACTCCACGTCGACCTGTCCGTCGTAAGCAAGCGTGCACAGCGTCGTGATGATGATGCTGATCGGCTTCTCACACTCCCACTCGTGCTTCGTGAACCGTACGTCCCGGTGTCGCTTGAGCAACTGGATAACCCGCTGCAAGGGCGTACGAACGAGCGCGTCTGGAACGTCCTCAATGCGGGCATACAGCCTAGCATTCCGTGCCAGAATGGCGCGCTTTTGTTCGAAGAATACGCGTTGGAACGCGGAACCGTTCTTCGAGTCGAACCACCGGGCGTACCCGCGAGGATTCGAGCCCCCTGGCACCCAGATGTGGTTGCCCCGGCTCTGCCTCTCGGTGATGGCGACAGCGCACTCCGCCCACTGTTCCGGTACGTTGCTGATAATGAGGGCCAGTTGGTCTTGACCGTCGGCCGGAATGGCGGGAAGTACATCAAGGTGAAAGCCGATGCCGTCGCTCTCGTCCGCGTAGTTGAGCGTCCAGCAGCGACGCCCTTCGGTGTCGAGCATGCCGCGATAGGTTCCGTGCTCCTTAAGCCGGTCGCCAACGATCTGCTTCAACGCCCCGGCCGAGAAGCGCCCCTTGTGAGATTGCAATTCGCACGCGAGATCAATGTCATAGTCACCCTCGGCGCCACCCACGACGGGGCGGATAACCGTTCCCAACCGGAACGACCCTTGCGGGTACAACTCGGGCTGATAGTGGCGGATCGGTGAAGAACCCTCTGCCAACCATTTGCTGACAGCCTGGTATCGATCGACCGCTTGCTTGTACTTGCTGGGCGAGATATCTAGATCAGCGATGAGCGATTCGAGCGTAGATCCGAGTGCTTGTGTGGCATGACTCATGAGCCCGCTCCTTCTGCTGGGTAAAGCGGCGTGTACGCGCTGGCCTTGTGAGGCAGGAAACATTGGACGAATCGCGGACCGAAGTGCTGGCTGCTGTGCGAGGCGTAAGCCATGAGCTTGTCCATGCGGTCCGTCCGATCAAGGCGAAAGAGCTTGTCGGGAACCTTGGGATCTATGCGACACACACGGTCATCAGGAAAGAGCAGAGAAGCCATCTTATTCATGCCCACGCTCTGGCCGCGCATGACGACCTTGACCCCATCTTGTCGCCATGAAATGAGGCCACCAGCATTGAGCCGGTCCGGCCGTCGGACGACGTCATCGCAGGTTCCCAGGCTCAGGACGCGGACTTGGTCTAGCGAAGCGTTGAGTAGAGCGCAGGCTTCGGTGATGCCCACCATGGTGGGGTTGTTCGCCCACACGCCGCCATCGATCAAGCGTTGGTCATCAATCTCGCGGAACGCCGGGAAGTACGTCGGCGCGGCCGACGTCGCCATCGCTATCTTCCACGCCTCGATCTTCCAATCCCCTCTGAGTCTGTCATGATGCGGCGTCTTGAACAGCCTGACGTCGTCCGCGTCAAGGTTGTACGTGGGGATGACCAGTCGCTTGGTGCTCTCGCCGAGGATCTTGTTCCCAAGCACTTTCTTGAGGCTTGTTCTCAGTTCGTGGTTGCTGTACTTTCGGCAGAACCAGTGCTGCGCCTTGCTCCAGCCCAATGGCTTCTTGTGAAAGATCGTTAACCCGTGATTGAGGTAGAAGTCGACAAGTTCGCGAGGCCTGATGCCCATGCCCAGACCGATAGCGATGATGCCGCCGGTAGACGTTCCGACGATCAGGTCGAAGTGATCGGTGATGTCAATGTCGAGATCCTCTTCGAGCTTCGCGAGGACCGCAGCGGAGAAGAGCCCCTTGATGCCACCCCCGTCGAGCGAGAGGATGTGCAGCGGGCCTTCCCAGGGTTGAGTCGTGTCTTCCAATGGCCACCTCCGTGGCACCCAAGTTCATTGCACGCCGATTCCGTTCGGCGTTCTTTAGATCAGTATACCCACTAACTTTGCCGGCTCCCTGTCGGTTGTGGTCGCTGCAATGTTCGAAGAGACCTA
>JBITAF010000106.1:0-68803 GCA_044440025.1 Phycisphaerales bacterium JB060
ATCGCGATCCCTGCCCCGGGCACCGCGATCCCCCAGTCCGGCACCGCGATCCCGGGCGTCGGGATCGCGATGCCCCGAGCCGGTGACGCGGAGCCGGGAGAGGGCATCGCGACGGGTGCGGCGGGCACGGGCCAGGCGAGAGCGCCCGGCGGCGGGCGAGATTCCGTTGGAGGGGCGGCGGGTTTCGGGTATGCTGGCGGCAAGGAGGATCGATATGCCCCACAGCCGCCGCCTCGCCGTCGCCGCTGTGCTTGCCAGCCTTGCGATGGCTCCCTCGGTCGCGCTGGCCCAGGCCTGCGACCCAACGGACATCTTCGCGACGCCGGTGCCCTATGCCAGCGGCCTCCGCCCAACCTTCGTGGCAATCGGCGATCTGGATGGCGATGGCCTTCCCGACCTTGGCGTGGCCAACTTCAGCACCGAGGACATCAGCGTACTGCTTGGCAATGGCGACGGCACGTTCGCGCCCGAGATGCGCTACGACGGGGGGCGGCTGCCCAGGACATTGGCATTTGGCGACCTGGACGGTGATGGCGACGCCGACATGGCGGTGGCCTTCCAGAACAACAACGGCGTGCGCGTCCTGCCCAACAACGGCGATGGCACATTCGAGCCCGGCGTGCTGTACCGCGCGGGCGAGGACGCCTTCTGCGTGGCGATCGGCGACCTGGATGGCGACGGCGACAACGACATGGCCGTGGGGAACTTGAGCAGCGACGATGTGAGCGTGCTGCTGAACAATGGCGATGGCACCTTCGCGCCCCAAGCGGTCTACCGAGTGGGCACGAGCCCCGTGTCACTGTCAATCGCCGACCTGGACGGCGACGGCGATGACGACTTGGCCGTGATCAACTCGGGCTGGCTCGGCGGTGGCGGCGACACCGCCACCGTGCTGCTGAACAACGGCGACGGCTCCTTCGCGTCCGGTGTCTTCTACCCGGTTGGTGACCATCCGCTCTCGCTGGCCATTGGCGACTTGGACGGCGACGGTGACACCGACATGGCGGTGGCCAATCTACGAGCCGACAACGTGGGTGTGCTGGCCAACAACGGGGACGGTACCTTCGCGGGCGCCGTCTTCTATAGAGTTGGTGTCGGGCCGTCTTCCGTGGCGATCGGCGATCTCGATGGCGATGGCGCCCCAGATCTGTCCGTGACCAACAGCGAACGTGGTGTGAACACACTCAGCGTGCTCGCGAACAATGGTGACGGCACCTTTGCGACCCAGACGCTCTACGGCGTTGGCGACGATCCTTCTGGTATCGCCATTGGCGATCTCGACGGCGATGGAGACGCCGATCTCGCCGTGGCGAACTTCGAGAGCAGCACCATTGGTGTGCTGCTCAACCGGTGCGCCTGCCGCGCCGACTTCGACGGCAACGGCGAGCTGACGTTCATGGACTACCTGGCCTTCCAGACCGCCTTCCTGGCCGGCGATCCGGCGGCGGACTTCGACGGCGATGGCCGGCTGAGCGTGTTCGACTTCCTGTTCTTCCAGAACGAGTTCCTGACCGGCTGCCCGTAACCCCGCCGCTACGCCGGCCCCAGCAGCACCAGCACCGTCACGTTGTAGCACGCGTGCGCCCCCACCGCCAGGCCGAAACCGCGCAGCAGGTAGATGGCCCCCAGGTAGAGCCCGCCCACCAGGTAGAGCAGGGCGGGCCACGGGTCGAGCCCCAGGAACCCGCCGCCGGCGGTCCACACGTCGTGGTAGAGCATGAACGCGATGGCGCTGATGGGCAGCGCGATGGCGACCGTTACGCCGGGCCTCAGGCGGCACAGGTCGGCCAGCACCGCGTGCAGCAGCGCGAGCAGCGCCATGCGGAAGAGCAGCTCCTCGTACAGCCCCGCCCCGATGGCGATGACCAGCCGGGCCTGCCAGCTCAGGTGGCCCAATGCGTCCAGGCTCGCGGGGACCAGCGGCGCGGGCGAGGGGTTCGGGATTGCCTGCACCGGCTCGCTCAGCCGCGTCAGCACGCCGGCGAACAGCAGCAGCGGCACCATCCACGCCACCGCCTCGGCGAACATCAAGGGCACCACCAGGGGCTTGAGCCGCCACCGCCGCTTCTCGAACGCGTGCCACAGCAGCAGCACGACCACGATGACCGCCGCCGGCAGCGAGTAGCCGACGACCGTCGAGGGCGAGACCCCCAGGGCCTCCATCGCCCCGGCGATCATCGCCCACGCCCGCACGCCGCCCGAGGCGGCCAGCTCCTGGTGGTGCAGGGCCAGGCCCACCTCGTAGATCAGGATGAGCGGCAGCAGGAACGCCAGCACGTGCAGGGGCGTGCGCGACGCGCGGGCGTACTCGGCCAGCGCCGGGCCCTCGGGCTGGCGATCCTTCGGCCTGGTCTGGTCGCCCCTGGGCGCCGGCGTGCGTGGCATGCGGCCAATCGTAAACGGTGCGCGTCAGAAAACAAAAAGGCCCGTCGCGATGCAACGGGCCCGGTCATGGTCTTGCGTGCCGCCGGTGGGCGGGCTTCAGCCGCCGGTGGCCTTGGCCTTCAGGCGGGCGTTCAGGCGGCTCTTGCGGCGGGCTGCCTGGTTGGGGTGGATGACGCCCTTGGAGGCCGTGCGGTCGAGCACCTTCTGGACCTCGAGGAAGGCGGCCCTGGCCTCGTCGACCGAGCCGTGGGCCAGCTTCTCGTTGAAGTCCTTGATCGCCGCGCGCATGGCCTTCAGGCGCCAGCGGTTGCGGGCGCGGTGGCGTTCGTTCTGGCGGATACGCTTGCGTGCAGAAACCGTGTGGGCCATGTGCGAATCATTCCTCCCTGGGGCCCGCCCACCGTCTGGTGGATGCGGACCGGCCAAGCCTTGGCGGCGAGCAACTGAGGCCGGAACCCGAAGAACCCCGCGGGGCTCGCGTGACGCCGGCCTCTTCGCTGGGGCACGCCTCGGGTAAGGGGATTATTGCCGCCCAGCCCCCCCGCGATCAAGCCCGGGCGGAAGGTTTCCCGCCCGGCAGCCGGCCGGGCGTTGCCCCGGGGTGGGGGTCCGTGCTATCATCGCCCCGCAACGAACCGGGCGGGTGTAGCTCAACTGGATAGAGCACCTGACTACGGATCAGGAGGTTTGGGGTTCGAATCCCTACACCCGTGTTCGGGCGGCCCCGGTGGCGACACATCGGGGCCGCTTTTTTTGTGCACCCTTGGCCCGGGCGGCCCCGCTCGGCCGGCCGGGGCCCGAACAATCGGCCATGAGCCCCCCCACCTATTCCAGCGCCCCCACCACCACCTCCGACCTCGCCCGCGACCAGGCCACCGTGCTGGACGCCCTGGCCCACGCCTGCCAGCGCGTGGGCATGGGCGGGCACGTCCAGGCCGGGCAGGCCCTGGCCGACCGCTGCGGCTCGGAAGCCAGCGACGCCGACCTTGAGCACGCCGCACGCGAGCTGGCCGCGATGGACCTGGACAACCTGGCCGGGCTCATCCGCGTGGGGGCCGCCCGCTTCCACCTGCTCAACAAGGCCGAACAGCTCAACATCATCCGCGTCAACCGCCAGCGCGAGGCCGAATCGGCCGATGGCCCCGGCCGGCCCGAGTCCATCGAGCGCGCCATGGAGCACCTTGTCGGGCACGGCATGGACGCGGCGGGCGTCGCCGGGCTGCTGGCCGGGCTGGACATCGGCCCAACACTCACGGCCCACCCCACCGAGGCGCGGCGCCGCACCGTGCTGGACAAGCAGGCCGACGTCGCCGCCAGCGTCGTGCGGCTCGGCCGCGGCGACCTGACCGCACGCGAGCGGGCCGAGACCATGGGCCGGCTGGAGCGGGCCATCTCGCTGCTGCTGACCACCGACGACGTGCGCGTGCAGCGCCTGGACGTGCCCGCCGAGGTGCGCAACGGGCTGTACTTTGTCCGCACGACCATCTGGAAGGCTGTCCCCCGGCTGGTCCGCGACGTCTCCTGGGCGGCAAAACGCACGTTCGGCGACGACCAGCAGGCCGTCGTCGCCAACGACCTGCCCGCCATGTTGCGGTACCGCTCGTGGATCGGCGGCGACCGCGACGGCAACCCCAACGTGACCGCCCAGGTCACCCGCCGCACGCTCGACCTGATGCGCGAGACGGCGCGCGAGCTGTGGGACCACGAGCTGCAACGCCTGCACGACGCGCTGTCGGTCTCCAGCGAGCGCGCCGACATGGGCGATGAGCTGGACTTCGATGGCCAGGGCCAGTACAAACACGAGCCACTGCGCGTCAGGATCACCGAGATGCTCGAGCGCCTCGGCGAAGATGGGTACCACTCCCAGGCGTTGCTCGAGGACCTGCTCGTCCTACGCCGGGCGCTCCTCCACACCGGCATGCCCGGGCTGCGGCGCGTGGCCGAGGAGGGCCTGCTGGCCGACGCCATCACCCGGGCCCGCGCCTTCGGCCTGCACCTGGCCACGCTGGACATCCGCCAGCACTCGGGCGTGCACGCGCGCACACTGGCCGAGCTGCTGAAGCTCGCCGGCGTGGAGGACGACTACCAGTCGCTCGACGAAACCGCGAAGCTGGCGTTGCTCCGCAAGGAACTCTCCCACGACCGCCCGCTCGTGCGCGAGACCGCCAAGCTGAGCGACGAGGCCGGCCAGCTGCTGGCGACCCTGCGCGTGGTCCGCGACGCGGTGGGGCGAGAGCCCGAATCGGTCCGCTGCTGGGTGATCTCGATGACCAGCAACCTCTCGGACATGCTCGCCCTGCTGCTGCTGATGCGCGAGGTCGGCCTTGCGATCCAGATCGTGCCGCTGTTCGAGACCGTCGACGACCTGGCCAACGCGCCCGGGCTCATGGACGAGGCGCTGGCCGACCGTTTCTTCCGCGCCCACGTCGAGGCGACCAGCGAGGGCGCCGCCGAGCAGGAGGTCATGCTGGGCTACAGCGACTCGAACAAGGACGGTGGATTCCTGATGGCCAACGCCGCCCTGCACGCCGCCCAGCGCCAGATCGCCCAGGTCTTCGAGAAGCACGGCGTGCGCCTGCGATACTTCCACGGCCGCGGCGGGACCATCGGCCGTGGTGGCGGCCGCGCGGGCCGGGCCATCCTGGCCGCACCGCCCGCGGCGCGCAGCGGCCGGCTCCGCTTCACCGAGCAGGGCGAGGTCATCACCTTCCGCTACGCCCTGCCGGCCATGGCGCGGCGGCACCTCGAGCAGATCGTCCACGCCGCGATGCTGGCCGAGGCCTCGCGCACGCCGGGCGCGGCCGCCGACGACTTCGAGCGGCTGCTGCTCGACCTGGCCGGCCACGCGCGCGAAACCTACCGCGCCCTCATCGACGACGAGGCCTTCTGGCCCTGGTTCACCGGCGCCAGCCCGGTCGAGCACATCGCCGGCCTGCCCATCGCCTCGCGCCCGGTCTCGCGGGCCACGGGCAGCAAGCTGGTGTTCGACAAGCTCCGCGCCATCCCCTGGGTGTTCTCGTGGGTGCAGATGCGTGCGCTCGCGCCGGGCTGGTACGGCCTGGGGTCGGCCATCGAGCACGCCAGCGATGAGCAGATCGAGGCCCTGCGGGGCGCCGCCGACCAGCGTGCCTTCCTGGGCACGGTGCTCGACAACGCCGCCCAGGAACTGGCCCGCGCCCGCATGCCCATCTTCCGCCGCTACGCGCTCAGCGCGCCCGACGGCCAGCGGATGTACGACACCATCGCCGCCGAGCACCAGCGCACGACCAAGGCCATCGCCACGCTCACCGGCCGCGACAACCTCATGGCGCACGCGCCAGTCGTCGGGCGATCCATCGACGAGCGCAACCCCTGGACCGACGTATTGAACCTGGCCCAGCTCGAGCTGCTCGGGCGATTCGAGTCGGCCAGCGAGGCCCAGCGCCAGGCGCTGACGCCCGTGTTGCAGGCCAGCGTCAATGCCATCGCCGCGGCGATGCAGTCCACCGGCTGAGGCCGCGACCGGGGCTACTCATCGAGCACGAAGCCGCGGTCGTCCCATATCTTCTGGAGCCGCTGCTCGATGCCCCCGCCGGGCGTGAGCTCCTGCCCGCACGCGACCAGCAGGTCGACCAGCCCGTCGAAGTCGGCCAGGGCGATCTGCTCGCTGCCCACGGCCGGCGCCACCGTGTTGGTCCCCGCCTGCACCGCCGCCAGGTCGGCCATGTTGTGGTAGTTGCCAAGCGGCAGGCACACGCACGTGGCCTCGTACCCCGCCGCGCAGAACACCGTCGACTCGCACGCCCCGCCGGCCATCAGCTTGCGCTGCCAGCGCCACCTGGGCATCTCGCTCTGCTTCTGCGCCGCCGTGGGCGTCGCCGGCCCGCCCGCCACCGCCTCGGCCCGGGCCGCGACGGCCGCCGTCAGCCGGGGCGTGAACACCGTTAGCCGATCGCCCACACGCACGATCGGCCCACCGCCGATGGGCGAGTCGTCGAACGCCCGGCTGTTCTCCAGCGCGATTACCGGCGACTCCTCGGGGATGCTCTTGCTCCGGCACGCGCCGATGGCACCCACGAACCCGATCTCCTCGGCACGCGTGAAGAACACGCGAGCATCGCGGCCGACAGGCTCCCCCGAGGCCTTGAGCTTCAGCAGCTCGTCCAAAGCCGCGAGCGCCGCCGCCGCCGCCGCCAGATCGTCGCACGCCGGGGCGTTCAGGATGCCCTCGGCAACGAACGCGTCGGGCAGCAACCACGTGGCGATGTCCTCGATCGTCAAGCCCTCGGTGGTGTGCCCCTCATCGAGCCGGACCCGGTACCGCTTGAAGAGCTCCTCCTCGCCCTCGGCGGGCTCGATGCGCTCCACGATCGTCGCCGGCCTGGCCTCGCCCTCGGCCGGGTGCACGTTCACGCGGCCATCCTTGAAGTAGTCCTCCATCACGCCGCCGCGGAACGCCAGCACCAGCTCTCGCTCGCCCTCGATCGACTCGACGGCGAACCCCGGGTGGTCCAGATGGGCGGTGATGTAGATCGGGTCGCCGGGTGCGAAAGGCTCGATGCGCCGGATCGTCAGATTCCCGTGCTCGTCGGCTGATACCTTCAACTCGGGCCGCTGCTCCACCCAGTCACGGATCCAACGGACCACGCGCCCCTCCCGGCCGGCCACGGTCGGGATGCTGGTCAGTTCGGCCAGCCAGCGGTGGTGCGTGGTTCGGGCCTCTGTATCGATCGCCGGGGCCTGGGTCGTCGTTGCCATGCAGCAGGGTAGCAAGCAAGAACGCCGACGCTCCACACAGGAGCATCGGCGTTCCGAACGGTCCGGAATGGTCTACGCAGATTACCGCCGACCGCCCACGGGCACCTCGATGCCAGGCTTCCACGTGGCCACGACCATGTCGCCAGCCACCATCGCCTGGATGTTCACGCCTCCACTCACGCGGTACACGAAGTACGTCTCCTGCACGGCTCGGCTCTGACTGACGGTGAACGGCAGCTTGCTCAGGTCGGTGATAGGCTGACCAGGCGTGAACCCGATATAGGTGTTCGCGTCCTCGATGCAGATGTAGCCCACTGGCGGATAGAGCTGGCCCCTGTCGTCGACCAGCATCGGCGCCTGGTTGCCGTCAAGGTTCTGGAAGACCGGCCCATTGAGCGCCAGGTCCGAGTCACGACCGACGTTCACCTGCACGATGCGGACATCGTCGGACTGGGCGAAGCCGCCCACGCGCAGGGCCGGATCGATGAACTGCCCGCGCAGCTGGTTCGACGTGAACTGCTCCACGCCGCCCACGATTGTGTAGTACCGGTCGTTGTCGCCCTTGAACACTTCCAGTCCACGCTCGGTGCCCTTCTTGATCAACAGACGTCCGGGCAAACTGTTGCGCAACTGCACGAAGTACTCGTCGGGATCCACCGGCTGGCGGCCGTTCATGGTCTCCAACTCGACGGCCAGGCTCGCGTCCATATCTTCCAGATCGACGCCGCCATACTCGAAGGTCGTCACCGCATCGTCGCGGGCGGTGGTCGTGGAGAAGGTCATATTGGGCTCCTTCTCCAGCTCTTGGCGAGCGCCGCGGATATAGATGGCAATCGGCCGGTACCCGCGGGGCAACGCGAAATCGAACGCCATGATCGCCTTGGCCCCGCCGCCCACCGATGCGATGAACGTCTCATCGGCATCGAAGCGGAACCGAGCAAGCGTGGGCTCCTCCGCGTCGGCCTGGCTGATCACCGCCGAGGGATGGAACGCCCTCGTGTAACCGGTGTCACCCTGCTCGGCCACCAGCCGCACCTGGGCGTTACCCAGCACGATCTTGGCACCGCCGCCCAGCTCACGCGCCTGGGCGTCGAACTCCACCACCACACCGGCAACATAACCGTTGCTGATCTCTTCGCCATCCAGCCCGATCACGCGCTGCTGCACGTTCTGCCAGCGGTCTCGCATCAGCTCCTGGATGCTGCCGCCCCGATCGATATCGCCCAGCGCGTACCACTGGATGACCTCGAACTCATCGGGCCGCGAGGCGTTGCGGCTCTGCCCAGCGAACGTCGTCCGCATGGCCGATCCCACCTCGTGGAAGCTCGGGTGCCACTTGGCCAGCGGCTGGCTGGTCGCCAGCGTGCCCCGCGACATCCAGCCGTAGAGCTCGGCTGTCCACTCGTCCACATAGGGGCGGAAGGGCGACGTGTTGCGTACCACGCTGCCCCGGGCGCCGCCACCCTCCTGGGTGAACACCAGCCCCTGCACCGGCTTGTCGGGACCGAAGCGCATCATGCCCAGCGACATCAGGATGAAGCCCACCGTGATGATGCCCGTGCCCAGACCGCAGATGCCGGCGCCAACGTACTCAACGTTGTCGTTGAACTTCAGGTTATTGGGAACGGCCTTGTCCACGATCACCCGAAGCAGCGTCAGGGCGATCGCGAAGGACAGCCCCAGCGAAACGCCGTGAGCCGTGTCGCGCAAGATCGTGCCTATGCCGCGGCCGGGCGCCTTGGTCAGCATCAGCATCATGAGCGGCTCGTACACCGCGAATGCAATCGCGCCAGCGGCCAGCACGCACAGCAGGTGCAGGAACGCGCTGAAGAAGCCGCGGATGACCCACACCCACGTGAACACCAGCACGCCAAGAAGGGCAAAGACTGTAAAAAGCATCAGAAACTCCTTGCGGGCAGGTCGGTTCAGGCCCCGGCGGTCGCGGCGGGCTTGGGAGACGACGAGGACTTGCTCTTGGATGAGCCCACCGTCACGCGGATGACCTCGTCCACGCTGGTCTCACCCTCCACCGCCCGAACAATGGCCGCCTGCTGGATCGTCGGCACGCCCTGCTTGCGGAAGGACGTTGCCAGGGCATTCATGTCGCCCTGCTCGATCGCCGCCTTCTCTTCCTGGCCGATCGAGAAGAGCTCGAACACGCCCAGCTGGCCGACAAAGCCCGTGCCACCGCTCTCGGGGCACGGCACCATCTTCTTGTTCACCTCGATGTGCGTGCGATGCCGGTACAGCGTCTTCACCTTCTCGGGAGATAGACCAAGCTTCTTCAGCATGTCCGGGCTGGGCACGTACGCCTCGCGGCTGGACTTGGCCAACGCCCGCACCAGCTTCCCGGCCATCACACCGCGCAACGCCTGGGCGGCCTGCGCGTTGTCATGCACGGCCCGGCGGAACATCTCCACCGCCTGCAGCGCATTCTCGGCCGGCAGCGACAGGTATACCCGCGTGTGCTCCAGGTCGCCCTTGGTCGCTTCGAGGGCGGTCGCCTCGTCCACCACCTCGGCCACGCCCACCACGCTGGGGTCGCGACGCAGGATCGACCGCAGCAGCGTCGCGTGGTCCGGGCCACCGCCCGTGGGACTCCACAGATTCTGGCGGATGCCCTCCAGCGTGTCCTGCTGCTCCAACTCGATGGTCTGGATGTTGGACGTGTACGCGTCGTGCATCTTCAGCACGGTGTACATCATCGTCGTGCGGCCCATCCCCTTGGGTGCGGCCAGCAGCACGATCCCAGTGCCGTCGTCCACAAGCTTCTGCAGCAGCTCCTGCTGCTGGGGGAGCAGGCCCAGGTTCTCGCTGTTGCGCCGGACCGACTTGGCCGGATCAACCACCATCGTCAACTTCAGGCCCTGTTGGCCGCCGCTGGTGATGACGCGCAGGTGGTGCCGATCACCGCTCTTGGAGATGTCCGGCTCGCCCACCTGCCGGCGACGCTCGCCAGGCTCCAGGCCAGATGCGGTCTGCCAGAACGCGATCACCCGCATCGCGTCCTGCGGGGCCAGGGGCTCGCCCACCACCGCACGCAGGCCGTCCACCGTGTGGGCCACGACGTACCCCTTGTCGCCCGCGGGCATGAGCTCGATCTTGTGAGCCCGCCCGGCCACACCATCGATGTACAGCTTCTCCGCGGCCGCACGCACGACCATGTCGCTCGTGCCCTCCTCTGGGGCCTCCATTGTCACCCCGTCGGGCTTGACGATGGCCAACTGCACGCGCTCAGCCTTCTTGGCCTGCTTGGCCTCCTTACGGGCCTCGAGCCAGCTCGCCACGTTCATCGTGAGGCGATGGTCCTCGGGTACACGCTCGTCCTTGTTGGCCATCTGCACATACAGGAACGGCGGGACCGCCAGGAGCAGGATCACCACCGGCAGGACAGCCAGGAACGCGACGATCCCCGTCAAGGGGTTCAGCACGATCGCGGCGATCGCCAGCAGTCCCGTAACCATGTACGCCAGGTTCCACTTCTCCCGCGGGAGATAGAACCGGGCGGCGTGCTTGTCCGCGATGCTGGAGATGAACCATCCCCACGTCGCGAACAATGCCACGAAGATCAACGCCTTCCACCATGAGGCGAGCACGAAGGCGCTCGCATCGGCGAGCATGGCCGACGGCGCGGGGGCGAGCAAGAGCTGGGTCAGATCCACGAGTGGCGTTCCTTTATCATATCAAGGGCCATTCGACTGCATGCCCGGCCGCCAACGGCCCGCCGGGAGCAAGAAACGGACGAGATCAACGCTTCTGCGAGGCGCCGCCGAACTTCTTCAGACGCATCTGCAAGTCGTCCTTGTTCGGGCTGGCCTCCATCGCGATGCGCTGGTGAATGTATTCCTCCTCGATCAGCTTCACGAGCCAGGCGTTGAAATCGATCATGCCCTGCTGCTGGGCCTCGATCGAGTTGAGGTACTCGCGAAGCTCGCCCTCACGCTCTTCGAGGATGTGCTTCTGCACCACCGTGTCGTTGATCAGGATCTCGATCCCGGGAATACGCGGGATGTTCTCGTGCAGCGTTGGCAGAAGCTTCTGGTACACGAACGCACGCATCTGGTAGGCCAGCATCCGCCGGATGCCCTCGACCTCATCGGTCTCGAACAGGCCGTAGATACGGCTGAAGGTCTGCGTCGTGCTCGACGCGTGGATCGTTCCGTACACCAGGTGGCCCGTCTCGGCGGCGTTCAGCGCGGCCTCGAACGTGTCCTTATCGCGCATCTCGCCGATCAGCACGATGTCGGGATTCTCACGAACCAGAGCCTTCAGGGCGATCCGGAAGTCCAGCACGTCGATCCCGATCTCGCGCTGGTTGATCGTCGCCTTCTTGTCGTGGAAGATGTACTCGATCGGATCCTCGATCGTCACGATGTGCACGTTCTTCCGCTGGTTCACGTAGTCGATCATCGACGCGATCGTCGTCGACTTACCCGAACCGGTCACGCCGCTCAGCAGCACCAGGCCCTGGGGCTGCAACGCGATCTTGCCCATCGCCTCGGGCAGGTGCAGCTTCTCGAACGGCAGGATGTTGCTCGTGATCAGGCGCGCCGCCAGCGAGATGTGCCCGCGGGCCTTGAACAGGTTCATACGAAAACGCGAGCCCTCGTCGTAGTCATACGCGAAGTCCACGCTGCCGTAATGGGCAAGGTCCTTGAGCTGCCCCTCGTCGAGCGTGACCTTGATGATCTCCTGCCAGTCCTCGGCCGTCACAGGCTTGGTGTCCAGCGGCTTCAGGGCGCCACGCATTCGAAGCTTGGGCGGCTGATCGGTCTTGATGATCAGGTCCGAAGCCCCGAACTTGATACAAGCCTTGAGGAACTCTCCCAGCCGCGTCGCGTGCGGATCGCGCTGGCCGCCGAAGATGTCCGCGATCGGGGCCGTATGCCCCTCGGTTTCGTCGTTCTGGACCGCCGTCTGTGCACTGCTCATGCTCTGCCAACTCCCGTCGCCGCCGGGGGGCGACGCGTACACCGAAGCACCATTCCAGGCCCTCGAGGGACCGCCAAAAACCGAACCTCCGGACGAGGATCCCACGCCCGGCCCCCACGGCTGGGGTTCGCCCCTACGCGGTGCGAGGGGTCGAGCCCTAAATGTAGCGCCGTACACCCCCCCCACCGTTACCAACAATGGCCCAATCTTTGCTTAGCAGAAGCAAAAACCCGGGCACAGTCCGTCCCGATCAGAGGCCGGCGCCACTTGGGACCATGTTCGTAGGCGCGCCGCGGCGAGTTCCAACCACTGGCCATCGCCCGATGCGCACGAAAAGGGGCCCCACAGGGCCCCATCAGTCCGAGCAACGCCCGGGGAACACCGATCACGCCGTGGGCGCGGCCTCGGCCTCGGCGTTCTGTTCCTCTTCCTCCTGGTTCACGCCCAGGAAGTTGGCTTCCAACTCGACCCGGAGCTTCTCCATGGCCTTGTTCTGGATCTGACGCACCCGCTCCTTGGTCACGCCGATGATCTGCCCGACCTGCTCAAGGGTCATGGGCTTCTCTTCGCCGCTCTCGAGCCCGAAGCGGTGCTCGATGACCGTCCGCTCCACATCCGTGAGGTCGGCGCGGTTGTCCATGACGATCCGCTTGACCTCCTCGGCCGCATCGCGCTCGAAGTCGGCCCGCTTGGTCTCCAGGAAGTTGGACTTCTCCAGCTTCGGGTCAAAGTCGGTCGGGAACCGCTGGCGATACTTGCTCAGCTTCATGCCCTGCCGGCTGAACGCTTTCAGGATGGCACGACACGCGTACGTGCTGAACTTGTACCCGCGCCCCGCGTCGAACTTGTCCACCGCGCGCAGCAGGGCCATGTTGCCCTCGCTCACAAGATCGGCAAAGTCCACCTCGCTCATGCGGGTCCGCTTGGCCATCGCCAGCACGAGCGCCAGGTTCGTCTCGGCGATCTGCTCACGGATCAGGTCCGCCCGGCGGTACCACCAGAGGATCTTCTCAGCCTGCTCAGGGTTCGGTTTTCGATTGGGATTTTCCCACACATCCTGCTGGAGCATCCACACGCGGTGACGCGCGTAGTTGAACTGGTGGAAGAGCACCTTTTCCTCGGCCGCCGTCAGGATGACCTGCTGGCTGCTCTTGACAGTGCGGGTCCGCGTGGCCGACAGGTCATCCATCACCGGGTGATACCAGGCGGTATCGGGCTTCTGGATGTCCGGGGCCTCCTCGTAGATCTTGCCCTCGGCACCATCCTCGTAAAAGGCCGGGCTGTCGATGTAGTCCATCTCCTGGGCCATGATCTGGTCGAGCAGACGCTCATCGTCGGGGCTCAGGCGACGCCGAGCGCCGCGCGCCACAGTGCCCTGACCGGCGATGCCGGCGTGCTGCCTGCGGCGAGCCTGCTCCAACGGGCTCGGTCCCTTGCCACGATTCTGCCTCATCGGTCACTTCCCTTCGCACTGGCCGGACCACTCTGATGCCGGGCCATGCGGCGACCCCCACCGGGGTCTTGCCATGCCGCACGTCATGCTGTCTGACGCACGAGCCGGATCACACCGGCCCACGCGGATAACTCAACACCTACTGGTACGGCCTTGTTCGCTCGGGCGATACCAAAACCCGAGCGGCCGCACATATCAAACACCCATCCATCCCCCGCCACGAGGGAATCGGGCCCCATCAAGACTGAAATCGACCTCCATACCACCGTGGACGTCAGATATGAGGGTTTGTCCGAATCAAAAGACCGGACTCCCTACACGTTGTTGTCCTCGGCTCCGGCAGCGGCCCTTGCTTCGCCTTGGCTCGCTGTCCGTCGGAGACGCACGCATCATATACGACATGAGTGAAGAGAAAGTTTCCTCGACAGCCGCATGCGAGCACGATTCCGACCGGATTTCGAAACGCGGACCCCACGACCTCGTCAGCGAGTCGCTCCATCGCAATCCATGCGACGACCCACGCGAGCACAGCCGTCAAGATAACGGCAAAACTCGTCCTTGTCCATTCATTTTATCCATATTTCCTTAGCGGATATCCCTAATACATCCGCTTCCTACCATTCTCCATGGCCTCGGCCCCCAGAACGACAGGCTGGAAAAAAAACGCGATCGTGACAGGGGTTGTTCTGTCGCCGATCGCGGTTCTCATCGTGTTGTTCTGGCTACTGAACCTGGCGTACCAAGCCGAACTCGAGGGCGGAGCAACGGCCCAGCCCGGCGAGCGGACCGGTCAACCGCGGGCCTTGCCGTAGAACTCGCCCACCTTCTTCCAGTCCACCACATTCCACCACGACTTGACGTAGTCGGGCCGGCGGTTCTGGTAGTTCAGGTAGTAGGCGTGCTCCCAGACGTCGATTCCCAGGATGGGCGTGTGCCCGTCCATGAGCGGGCTGTCCTGGTTTGGCGTGCTGGTCACCTGGAGCTTCCCGCCCCCGTCGACCACCAGCCACGCCCAGCCCGAGCCAAACCGGCCGGCCGCGGCGTCAGCGAAGTCTTCCTTAAACTTGTCGAGCCCACCGAGGTCGCTCTCGATGGCCTTTGCCAAGTCGCCATCGGGCGCCCCACCGCCATCGGGGCTCATCACCTGCCAGAACAGGCTGTGGTTGGCATGGCCGCCGCCGTTATTGATCACGGCCTGCCGCTTCTCCTGCGGCACGCTGTCAATGTTCCGCAGCACTTCCTCGATGGGCTTGTCGGCCATGGGCGAGCCTTCCAAGGCCTTGTTGACCTTGTCGACATAGCCTTGGTGGTGCTTGCCGTGGTGGATCTCCATGGTCCTCGCATCGATGTGCGGCTCGAGCGCGTCCTTCGCGTAGGGCAGATTGGGCAATGTATATGCCATGATGAACTCTCCTTCATATCCAGGCCACTTCGGCCGGCTTGAACATCCGCCAGGCGACGCCGGCGGATGAGTAGGTCCCGGGCATGATACCGGCCACGGCGGGCCAGTGAGCCGGAATAACGGCATGTTCACCTACCCCTGAATGCAAAGACCCCCCGTCGTGACGGGGGGTCGTGAGCGTCAGATCGCGCGTGGTGGCCGCAGAATCACTCGCAGCCGGCGTCGAACTCATTCTGGAACGCTAGGAAGTCAAAGAGCGTCAGCTCGCCGTCGCCGTCGAAGTCAGCCAACGGGTCGCCAGCATCGAAGGCGTTCTGGAACGCCAGGAAGTCGAAGATGGTGAGCTGGCCATCGCCGTCGAAGTCGGCCCGACAAGGCTCCCCGCCAGCATAGACCAGATTGTCGGCGTCGAAGATCTCGCCCACGGCGGTGCCGCCGTAGCTGGGCGAGGCGATGATGCGGACCTCGCTCACCGGCTCGCTGCTGGTGAAGCCAAGGAACGTGTCATCGAAGCCGGTGGCGAAGTCGAACACATCGACCACGCCCTGATCGGTCTCGATCGCGATGCCGATGCCCGACGCGGCGCCGAAGGTGTCCCAGCCGAACGCCTGGGTCGGGCTGTCGAACGTGAACACATACGACACGTGCCCGGTGGTTGGGAAGATCGAACCCTGGAACGTGCCGTCGGCGATGGCGGGAGAGCCAGTCCCGCTGTCCACGCCCGTCACCTCAAGCGAGCCAAAGTCGAAGCTGATGACGCCCGAAGACGGTTGCAGCGGATCGATCGCGAAGCTCTCGAAATCCTCCACGAGGAAATCGCCGCTCACGATCGGATCGCCCTCCCACGCGGCACGGTCGCCGTACGCGGTGAACTGGGCGTGAGCCGAGGCGGTCAGGCCTGCCGCGGCGACGATGCTTGCGATACCATACTTATTCATCTCAAGAACCCCCTTCTTGTTGGTGCATCCCGTGCGAATCGGGAAGGTAACGAGTTATGTGATGGTACTCGACACCCCCCCGCCGGCACAAGTGAAAATGCACCATCAATCGGAAATCCTCCTCGGGGGTATCCCATAAAACGGCACGCTAACGCCCTATAGAACGTGGCCAACGGGAGCCATTCATGGTCAAGACCGTCGTGATCGCGATCGCAGTTCTGATAACTCTGGGCGTTGCCGCGGCCATCGGCCTGGTACAAGTCGGCGGGCCGCAAGGGCTCCGAGATCGCCTGACGCCAGAGACCGGGCCAACCCGGGTGGTCGTCGAGCCCGCCCGTCGCGGTGATCTGAGGCGCACGATCAACGCCCCGGGCGCCATCGAGCCCAAGCACATGGTGCAGATCTCCGCCGAGGTCAGCGCCCGTATCGTCGCACTGCCCTTCGCCGAGGGCGATTTTGTTCGCAAGGGCGACGTGATCTGCCGGCTCGATTCGATCGATCTTGAAGCTCGCCTGGACGCGGCCGAATCCCGAGTGCGCTCCCAGGAGAGCCAACTCGATGGCGCGCGGGCCGAACTCGAACTGGCCCAGCTCGAACTCGGTCGGCTCCAGGAACTGCTGGACACCAAGGACATCGCCAAGGCCGAGTACGACGCGGCGAACACCCGGGCATTGCAGGCTCGCAGCAGCGTGGCGGGAATCGAGGCGGGCATCGAGGCCGCTCGCGCCGACGTGCGCGCCGCCAAACGCGATCTCGAGAACGCCGTCATCGCCAGCCCCATCACCGGACGCATCGTCAACCTGCCGGTGGAGGTGGGCGAGACCGTGCTGGGCACCTTCAACAACCAGGGCTCGCTCATCATGGAGATCGCAGACCTTGGCACCATGCTCATGCAGGCACGCATCGACGAGACAAGCGTGGGCCTGGTGCGAGAGGGCCAGACCGCCGATGTCCGCCTGCTGGCCTACGGCGACCGCGTGTTTGAGGGCATGGTGGAGCGGGTGGGTCTCCAACGCCGCGTGTATACCGATGGGACCAGCTACGTGCAGGCCGAGATCCTCGTCGAGCAGGACGAGGGCGACCAGCTGCGCACGGGGCTGACCGCCAACGCGGATATCCACGTCGAGACCGTCCGCGACGCGATCGTTGTGCCGAGCCAAGCCGTGCTCGACCGCCGGGTGGACAGCCTGCCCGACGACGTGCGCACGTCGCCCCTAGTCGACAGGCTTCGGACATTCTCCACCGTGGTCTACGTGCTCGAGAGTGGCCAGGCTCGGGCTCGGCCTGTCAGCACGGGCGTGAGCGACCTCACCGACACGGTCGTCCTCAAGGGCCTCAGCGTCGGAGACCCGGTCATCACCGGCCCGTTCCGCGTGCTGCGGAACCTCCGGCACGGCGACACGGTGATCGAGGACACGATCGAACCGGCCAGCGTGTCGTCGGCCGGCGAGGATCCGCGGTCGGATGGTGAACGCGAGCAAGGAGCCGCCGATGCTTCGACGACGGCCGGTTGAGCCCGAGGCGCCCGCCATCCGCGTGGCCTCGCTGGTGAAGATCTACAAGATGGGCGTTGAGCGTGTGCGCGCTCTGGACGGCGTGGATCTGACCATCGACAAAGGAGAGTTCGTCGCCATCATGGGCGCATCGGGCTCGGGCAAGAGCACGCTCATGAACATGCTGGGATGCCTCGACCGCCCCACTTCCGGAGAGTACGAGTTGGCCGGCATCCCCACGCGCAAGATGGGCGCCACGCGGCTGGCCAAGGTACGCAATGAACGCATCGGCTTCATCTTCCAGACCTTCGAACTCCTGCCGCGAGCCTCGGCCATCCAAAACGTCATGCTGCCGATGATCTACAGCAAGAAGCATGCCTTCGGCGCCCGCGGACGCGCCAAGGCGGCGCTCCGCAAGGTCGGGCTGGGCGATCGCATGCGACATCGGCCCAGCCAGCTCTCGGGGGGACAGCGGCAGCGCGTGGCCGTGGCTCGGGCCCTGGTCAACGAGCCAGCCATCCTGCTGGCCGATGAGCCCACGGGCAACCTCGACTCGCAGACCTCCAGCGAGATCATCCGTCTGTTCACCGAACTCCATGAGGAGGGGCAGACCATCGTCATCGTGACACACGAGGAGGAGGTCGCCGGTCAAGCCCATCGCATCGTGCGGCTACGCGACGGGCGGGTGTTCAGCGACATGCCCACCGAAGACGACCCGCTGCATACCGCCTATCTCCAGTCGATCGCCAGTGCTGCTGCCCGGCGGGCGCACACGGCCGACGCCGAAGGAGCACCGGCATGATCCTTGTCCGTCTGCTCATGCAGACCGTGGTGCTCGCGCTGGGGCAGATCTGGGCGAACAAGGTTCGCTCGCTGCTTACCACGCTGGGCATCGTCATCGGCGTGGCGGCCGTGGTGGCGACGGTCGCGGCCATCGAGGGACTGCGCGGGTTCGTACTCAGCGAGTTCGAGACCTTCGGCGTGAACAAGATGTATCTCAGCGGCCAGGTGCCCCGCGACCAGCGTGGGCAGATCAACTGGCGTGAGGTCTCGCTCACGCTCGACGAGATCGACGCAATCGTCGAGCACGCACCATCGGTCAAGGCCATCAATCCATTCTGGAGCGCCGGCGGACGTGTGGAATACGGCGAGGCGACCATCAGCAACGCCCGCGTCACGGGCATCCTACCGGTCTGGCATGATATCGAGAACCGCCATGTTACCGAGGGCCGACCGTTCAACTCGCTCGACAACGAGCAACGCCGCTACGCCCTGCTTATCAACCAGCAAACCATCGAATAGCTCAACCTGCCCACCAACCCCATCGGCGAGCACGTGCTGCTGGCGGGCCGGCGCTTCAGGATCGTCGGTGTCGTCGAGACCCTCGACCTGAGCGAGATGTTCGGCGGCGGCCAGAGCCGTGCCGAGTTCTTCGTGCCCTTCCAGACCGCCATGGTGCTCAATCCACAGGGCACCATCGGCTGGGCCGTGGGCACCATCAGTAGCCCCGAGGTCGCCGACGACGCCCGGGCCGAGGTCGACTTCATCATGCGGATGCTGCGCGATCTCGATCCCGAGCAGGACCCCACATTCGAGGTCGAGATCCTCCAGGAACACCTCGACCGCTTCAACACGATGTCGGCCGGGCTCATCGCCGGCGCCACCGGCATCG
This sequence comes from Phycisphaerales bacterium JB060, assembly GCA_044440025.1. Taxonomy (GTDB): domain Bacteria; phylum Planctomycetota; class Phycisphaerae; order Phycisphaerales; family UBA1924; genus JAHCJI01. Next base: position 19,013 of record JBITAF010000106.1, read on the forward strand.
TGGGTATCAGCCTGTTAGTGGGCGGCATCGGCATCATGAACATCATGCTCGTATCGGTCTCCGAACGCACCCGAGAGATCGGGCTGCGCAAGGCCGTTGGCGCCCGGCCCATGGTCATCCTCATCCAGTTTCTGACAGAGGCAGTCGTGCTGTGCCTCATGGGCGGGGCCGTGGGTATCGTCATCGGCCAGGGCATCATCCTGCTGCTCAAGCAGATACCCGATGCACCGCTCGAGCATGCAAACATGCCCGTGTGGGCCATTGCCCTGGCCGTGGGCTTTTGCGCCGTCACCGGCGTGGTCTTCGGCGTGTTCCCGGCCATCAAGGCGGCACGGCTCGACCCGATCGTCGCGTTGCGTCACGACTGAATCGCGTCCCTGTGGAGTTCCGAATGCCCCGAATCGTCCGCGCCGCCATCGCCCTGCCGCTCGTGCTTGTCGCCGGCTGCGTCACCCCGCTCGACCGCGCACCACGCAGCGAGGCACTGCTTGGGCCGAACGGGCGGCTCAAGCACATCAAGCCGCTCGAGCTCACCCGCGCCGGCGAGATTGCCGGCCAGGCCGAGCCGGATCCGGAGTTGCCCCGTGCTGTCGTGATCGATACCGATGCCGGGGTCGTGCCCCTGACCATCGAGGCGGCCCGGGCGGCGGCCATCGAGAACAACCTGGCCGTGCGCGTGTCGCTTATCGCCCCCGCCATCGCCCAAACCCGCGTCTCGGAAGAAGAAGCCGCCTTCGAGGCGGTGTTTCGTGTCACGGGCGTAGCCCAGCAGACCGATCGGCCCACGTTCAGCGAGCTCCAGGACGCCCAGCAGGAGTTCCAGTCGCTGAACCCATCGCTGAGCATCCCCACGCGACTCGGCGGCGACGCCACCATCTCGGCCCCATTCACACGCAATCAGACCAACAACCCATTCGCCACGGTCGACCCAGCGTTCACCCAGGACCTGGAGTTCAGCATCAGCCAGCCGCTACTGCGTGGGGCGGGCCGGCGTGCGACGACCGCGGCCCTGCGCATCGCCGCGCTCGATCGCGACTTGGCCGCCGCGCGTACGAAGCTGGAGGTCATCGCTCAGCTCGCCGCGGTCGACCGCGCGTACTGGCAGCTCTACGCGGCCCGCCAAGAGGTCGAAGTCCGTATCCAGCAGCGCGACCTGGCCATCGCGCTGCTCGAGCGCGCCGAGCGACAGCTTGAGGCTCAGCGCGTGGCCGAGATCGAGGTCCTCCGCGCCCAGAGCGGCGTGGCCGACCGCGCCGAGACCATCATCATCGCCGAGAACCTGGCCGCCGCCCGCCAGCGCGAGCTCAAGCGCCTGCTCAACCTGCCCGAGCTTCCCGTGCAGAGCGATGCAGCAATCGATCTGGCCAGCGTGCCCGACCCGGCCCTCTACCAGGCCAACACCAGCACGCTCATCGACAACGCCCTGGCCTCGCGGATGGAGTTGCTCGAGGTCGAACTCCAGCTCGCCCAAGACCTGGTCCGCATCGACCTCGGCGAAAACCAGGCACTGCCCCAGCTCGACCTCAGCGCGCTCTACCGCATCAATGGGCTGGGCGGCAACCACGGCGGTGCCACCGAGGTGCTGCTCGAGAACGATTTCGAGGACTGGCGCATCGCGCTCACCGCCGCCATCCCCATCGGCAACGAGGCCGCCCTCTCCCGCCTGCGCGGTCTCGTGCTCAGCCGACTCCAGCGCATCGCGACGAAGCAGTCCCGCGAGCAGACCATCCGCCAGGACGTACTCAACGCATTGGACGACATGGCGACGAGCTGGCAACGCGTCATCGCAGCCCGCGAACGCGTTCGCTTAGCAACCCGCACACTGCGGGCCGAAGAACGCCAGTTTGACGTCGGCCGCATCACAAGCACCGACGTGCTCGACGCCAGCGCACGCCTGGCCGACGCCCAGCTTAGCGAACTCTCGGCCATCGTCGATTATCAGATTGCCCAGGTCAACCTCGCCGTCGCAACGGGAACGCTGCTGGGCCAGGCCCGCGTCGACCTCGAGTTCGCGCCAAGGCCCGAACTCGATGGGTTCCGCTACGCACCCAAGGTCGACGCGCCCTAGGCAGCGAACGCCCACCACCCAAGCCCGCACACGACCGCCCCGTGCACCGCCGCGATCAGCACGGTCAGCGACCGGAATCCGGGCTTGCTGGTCTTGTGCCGAAGGAGCTTCTGCGCGACCACCGCGCCGAAAGCCCCGCCAAGCAACTCGATGCCCCGCAGCCTCGCTTCGGCTGTCCGGCGGTGACTTCGCTGTGCGGCGCGCTTATCAAGCGAGTACACCACGAACGCGATCGCCCCCCACACGGCGTACCACACGAGGGCGAGCAGCAGCAGCACCAGCCTGGGGTTGTTCGGCACTCAGCGCGGCTCGGTGATCGTGAGGATCTGGTTCGCGGCGACGTCTTCCAATACCACTTCGCGGCCGCTGGGGAACAGCACCCGCAAGCGATCGATGGTGTCGGTCTGGCCCAGCCCGAAGTGGGCCTCCAGCGGCGGGGCGCTGTAGAAACTGCCGCCTACGAAGATGTCGCTGCGCCAAGTCCGATCGCCCACGGTCACCCAGATCTTGGTCCCCACGCCGTTTCGGTTACTCACCGTGCCGCGGGCCTTGACGCGCAACCACGCGTTGCCGTTCCGCTCGGTTTCGTTACGCAGGAGAACCGCCTTGCCGTACACGTCGGTGAGCACGAAATCGATGTCGCCATCGTTCTCCAGGTCGATCGGCGCCAGCCCCCGTGTGTCGCCACGGTGATCCAGCCCGCTGCCCAGCCCCGCGTCCTGGAATCGCCCGTCGCCCAGCCCGCGGAAGAAGACCGCGCGGGTGTGCCACTCGGGCTGCACCCAGCCGTTGACGGCCATGAGGTCGAGGTTGCCGTCCAGGTCGGCGTCCCACAGCCACGTGCCCCACGCAAAGAACGTGTTGTCCACACCCATCTCGGTGGCCAGTTGCTCGAACCGGCCCGTGCCATCGTTCATGTACAGCGCGTTGGGCCCGGGCTCGTCGTTGGTGTTGAAGGGGCTGAAGGACATGTTGGTGGTGTACAGGTCGAGCCCGCCGTTGCCGTCAACGTCGCCCACCGCCACACCCATGTCGTTGGCGTGGTGGATCATGTTCCACTCGTGGCTCACGTCGGTGAACGTCCCATCGCCGTTGTTGCGAAGGGCGTAGTCCTCGTCGAAGTCGACCGCGGCATAGAGGTCGAGCAGACCGTCGCCATTGAGGTCCAGCATCACGGGTTGCCAGTGGAACCGATCGTCCGCCGGGAAGCCACCCACCTCGGCGGCGATATCGGTGAAGCGGAAGTTGCCATCGTTGCGGTACAGGTGGTACGTCTGCTCAAACCACCCGCCTACGAACAGGTCCAGATCGCCGTCGCCGTCGATGTCGCCGGCCGTCGCCCCGCCGTGCGTAGCCTCGTAATGCACCACGCCGCTGACGTCGGTCATGTCGGTGAAGGTGCCATCGCCATCGTTTCGGTAGATCCGGCTGGTCGGGAAGCTGTCATCGAAGATCGATGAGTCGTTAAACACCAACAGGTCATCGAAACCGTCGTTGTTCAGGTCGAGCCAGAGCGCCTGCTTGCTGAAGCCGGCCACGTGATCGACGCCTGCGGCCGCGGCCATCTCGGTAAAGGTGCCGTCACCGTTGTTGCGGTACAGGTGGTTGGCGTAGCCGGCCGAGTTGGGGATGTAGATGTCCAGGGAACCGTCGTTGTTGAAATCGCCGACTGCCGCGCCCACCCCGAACCGCTCGTTCTGCCCGGGGAACAGAGGCGGCACGGGCCACGCCGCCTGCTGGTGCGTGAAGTCGACCCCGCTGAAATCGGTCATGTCGGTGTAATGCACGCCCTGGCCAAACGCCCCGGCCGCACACGCCAACACAACCATTCCCAACAGTTTCCTGACCGTATCCATCGTCTCGCTCCTCCTGACCGCAGGCTATACGCCGCCCGGTTGCCCGGCGTTTGCGTGGGCAATCTCCCGGGTTATCGGGATGTTCGCGGGCGAGCTTGAGCTCGAATCGCCGCTCAGGACAGGGCGTCGAGCAGTTCGGCGATGCCCTGCCCATGCGTGGCCACGGTCTCCAGGATCGGCCGATGGCCGGCGATGTCCCGAAGGTCGCGCACCAGTTCGTTCTCGCCCGGGTGGTCGGCCTTGTTGCACACGAACAGGTCGGCAATCTCCAGAATGCCCGCCTTGTCCATCTGCACGGCGTCGCCCATGCCCGGGGTGAGCACGACGACGGTCCTGTCCACGTGGTCGCGGATGCGCGTCTCGTTCTGCCCAGCTCCCACAGTCTCGATGAAGAGGGTGTCGTACGCATCGGCGCCCTCACAGGCCCCGCCGATGAGGTCCGTCACGTCTTCCAAGGCGTGGTAGTCCTCGCCGCGAATCGCCAGTGAGCGGTAGTACGCGGCCTCGCCCAGCCGGTTGAAGTCCACACGCAGCCGATCGCCCAGCAGCGCGCCGCCGGTGATCGGGCTCATCGGGTCGAACGCCACCACCGCGCACCGGCCCAGGCTCGCGTCCTCCTCGGCTCGTCGCGCATGCTCGGCCACGAGCTGAGCCACCAGCGTGCTCTTGCCCGCACCGGGCGAGCCCGTGATCCCGATGACGCGCTTGGGGCGGCGCCGCACGGCGTTCTTGCGCACCTGTCGCTCCAGGTGGGCCAGCGAGATATCCCGCGCGAGCTGCGCCGTCGGGTGCCCGCCGGGCACCTCCTCCGGGTATGCCTTCACCGTCGAGGCCGCCGCGTCGACGATGTCCATGAGCCCCACACCGGTCGTGAAGCACCGCGCAACACCGGCCTCCTTGAGCGCGGGCAGGTCTTCCTGGGGCAATATCCCGCCCATGTGCACGGGGATGTCGCCTCGCCCGACGCCGTCGAGGGCCTTGAGCAGATTCGGACCCAGCGTCAGGTGGCTGTTGCTCATCATACTGGCGGCAATGACGTCCACATCCTCGTCCCGCGCGCTGATGGCCAGGCTCTTGGGCGTCTGCCAGAGGCCCGAATAGATCACGTGCACGCCCGAGTCGCGCATGGCCCGGGCGATGACCTTCACGCCGCGGTCGTGCCCGTCCAAACCCATCTTCCCAAGCAACACGCGCGGGCGATGGTCCAACTCGCCGCAACGGTCGGCCTTCTCGAACTCGGTGGTGGCAGCGCCAAGGGGCTGGGCCATGGAAGCTCCTGGAAGCAATCAATCTCGAACGGGCCCAACAGCAGGCCAAACAAAAAACGATCGAACCGAGGCCAGTTCGACCAATCGATGAGGATATGCCCCCCGCTACCACCGTTCGCGAGCGACACAGGGATCCACCCGGTGCGCACAGAAAACCCCGCCGGAGCGGGGCTGGCATGGATTCAGTTCAACCGGGAGGTAGATCCGGCTGGCAAAACCTGGAGATTAATACACCCGCCCAGCCTCGGGCTCGACCTCGGGCACCTCGATGACGGTCGGCGCGACCTCGATCACGCGCTCCTCGCGGCTGACGGCGTCACGGCCACCGATGCTCAGCTTGGCGCGGTCCTCGTAGCTCAGTTCCTTCTCGCCGGTGGCCAGGCTCTCGAGCTTGGCCTCCTGCTCGGCGCGGACCTGGGCCAGGCGATCCTTCACCTGATCGATGCTGTGGGCCTTGTACGGGCCAAGCTCGTCCAGGGTCTGCTGGCGGGCCTCCATCATGTCGATCATCCGCTCGTTGCGGGCGATCGCGTCGATCTGCTGGTTCAGCCTCCACAGCTCGCTCTGGAACTGGCTCCGCTCGCTCTCGAGCTTGGCCAGCAGGTCGTGCAACCGCTCGCGCTGCTTGCCCAGCAGGTCGATGTCACGAGCGATCGACTGCGCCTCCAGCTCATACGCGTCGCGGGTCTTCTCGATCTGGGCCGCCTTGGCCTGAGCCTCGGCCAGCTCCATCTTGTTGCCGCCGAAGCTCACACGAACGATGGCACCGTGGCCGGCCTGGGCCCGGGCGTGCTCGGCACGCTCAAACAAACCGTTCATGGCGTCCAGATCCGCCTCGGCCAGTTCGACGACGCGCTCGGCAACGGCAAGCTCGCGCTCGTACTCAGCGGTCTGGGTGTCAAGCGTCGCCAGATCCTGGCGGACACGGGTGATGCGCTCTGGGTACTGGCTCTCGAGCTTGCAGAGCTGGGCCCGCATCTTCACCGGGTCGTCGATGCTGCGATCGATCGTGTCGTTCACGGTGTCCCGAGCCTGCGTAAGTGCGGCGCCGACACGCTCGGGGCCGGCCACGGCGATCAGGCCGCCGCCCACGAGGGTCCCGATGACGCCGACGCGAATGATGGTCTTGACGAGTGGCATGTGCCGACCTCCTTAAGGCGTTCGTGTCTCCGGCTCATCGCGGGGCGCTGGCCCCTGTCCGAGTCCGCCGGCGGGCGTCGGCCCCTCCCTTCCGGAGCCGCTCGCCCTGTCACCGGAGTTGTTGGGAACCGGCCGGCCAGCATTTCACACCCCGCACTCCCCCACCACCCCAGATCGCCCCATGCCAGGGGTAACCGGACTTTCCCCTTTCCCAAAGAGGCCTTCAGAGACCCGGCGGGGCCGATCGCTGCTCCATCTGGCCGCCCGGCGCGTCATAATAAGGGGGTGGGCGTTCCAATCGCACCCCGATGAATCGAGGACACAGGGGATCTGCGGATGCTGCATTCTGTCACCACAACGTTTATCGGGCGCCTGCGGAACAACGACGAGGCCGCCTGGTTCGAACTGTGGGAGACCTTCGGGCCCGTGGTGCGCACCCAGCTCACCCGCTGGGGCAAGGGCCGCATCGGCGTCGAGACCGTCCGCGACCTGTCCCAAGAAACCCTGGCCGCCCTCAGCGGCTCGATCGACCGCTACGACCCCAGCCGTGGCGCCCGCTTCAGCACCTGGCTGCTAGCCATCGCCAAGCACGTGCTGGGCGACGAGATTGACCGACGCATGGCTCAGAAACGCGGCTCGGGCAAAAAAGCGATAGCCCTCGACGAACGGTGGGCGAACGTACCCACGAGCATCGGCGCCGACGCCGAGTACGAGGCCGCCATCTTCCGCGCCAAGATCGAGGCCGCCCTCCGGGCCGTCGAGCACGAGGCCGAGTTCGTCGACTTCTCCATCTACCGCATGCGCGTCTTAGACGGCATGACCGGCCGAGACGTGGCCGCCCAGATCGGCGTGAGCGAGCCAACCGTCAGCCGACGCCTGGCCAAGATCCGCGACATGGTCCGGGAGCGGTCCCGGGTCATGATCCAGCAGTTTAGCTTTACAGAGGACGAACTGGCCGAGGCGGCGCGAAACGGGCTCGACCTGAATCCGACCAAGGCTGACGACGACTTGTTCGACGAGGCCATCGCCGAGATCTACCACCGGCAGGCCGAACTCCGACGGAGGGACGAACAGGCCGCGCTGGAAGGCTGACCGACACCCTCCCCCCGGCCAGCCAGGAGGCTCCGATGACAACCCCGCTGCTCGTGATCCTGGCCATCCTCCTGCTGCTCCCCGCGGCGATTGTCATCATCATCTACGCCATCAAGGCGTTCTCGTTCATCGTCAAGCGCGTGTTCGGCTTTGTCTTCGGCATGGTCAGCGACCTGCTGCGCCTTATCGGCATCCTCATCACCGTGCCAATCCTCAGCCTGCTGGTGGTCGCCAACATCATCATCGGGCGATGGTCGGCCGCCAGCCACTTCGGCAAGGCCGTCACCGGCGAGGTCCAAACCTTCGGCGCTGCCCTGTACCGCCTAATCATCGGCCACCCCGCCCGGCTGCTGTGCCTCACCCCGCTCACCGAGGGGCTCGAGCGCCGCATTCCCGAGATCGTGGCCGCCGCCCCGGGCCCTGACAAGCCCGCGCGACGCACGGGCGCCTTCGAGGGCTACGAGGTCACCGGCTCGCTGCCAGGCGGCGGCTCGGGCGGCAAGCTCTATCTCGCAAGGCCCGACGAGCGCAAGCGCGGCTCCTTCCTCCGGCAGAACCTGGGCGAGGTCGACCAGGTCGTCATCAAGTCCTTCCACCTGCGCGAGGGCTCGAGCCTGCCGCAGATCGTGCGTGAAAGCCGGAGCCTGGACGCCGCCCGCAAGATGGGCCTTGTGCTCGAGCACCAACTCACAGACGAGCGGTTCTTTTACGTCATGCGCTACGCGCCGGGCGAATCGCTCACCCGTGTCACCCAGCAGATGCACGCCATGACCGGTGGGAAGGGCCTCAGCAAGCGCGACCTGAGGACCGTCCTGGGATACGAGCGGGACCTGCTGGACACCCTGGCCGCCTACCACGCCGGCGGGCTCTGGCACAAGGACGTCAAGCCCGACAACATCATCGTCGACGGCGACAAGGCCCGACTGGTGGACTTCGGGCTCATCACCCACCTCCGCTCGGCCATGACGCTGACCACCCACGGCACTGAGTACTTCCGCGATCCCGAAATGGTCCGCATGGCCCTCCGCGGCGTGAAGGTCAACGAGGTCGACGGCGAACGCTTCGACGTGTACGCCGCCGGGGCCGTGCTGTACTCGATGATCGAGAACAGCTTCCCGGCCCACGGCGGGCTCAGCCGCGTCAGCCAGCCGTGCCCCGAGTCCCTCCGATGGATCGTCCGCCGCGCCATGGCCGACTACGACAAGCGCTACCGCTCGGCCGGCGAGATGCTCGCAGACGTGCAGCATGTGCTGACCGCCCAGGACATGTTCGCCATCAAGCCGGCAGAGTTGCCCAGCATGGGCGGCGGCGCTGCGATGGCCTCGGCTATGGACGCCGACGAGGTAGACGACCCACGCGCCGCCCAGCCCGCGTCCCACGCGGCCCACCACGCACCGCCGCCCCCGCTGCCGGGCGAGCACAACGAAGCATCGCCCACCCCGCGTCGCATCCGCGTGCTGAACTGGTGGTCCGGCAGCTTCACGGTTGGTGGCAAGGACGCCGAGCCGCAGGCCGATGTGCCAGTGGACGTGGGCGCGCCCAAGCCCGCGTTCGTACGCGCCGGGGCGCCATTGCCGGGTGCCAGCAAGCACCGCGCCGCGGCCGAGCAGCGGGCCGCGGCCCGCCAGCGGGCCCACGATCGCCGCCATCGCGCCCACCAACGTCGCCGCGCCCTGACGGGCAAAGGCACCAAGCCCGGCAGCGGCGCCAAGTTCGGCGTCGGGCTGGCGATCATCCTGGTGGTCATGCCCGCCATCGCCGCCGGGCTCATCACCCTGCGATACGCCGGCCCCGACAGCAACTACGTCCCGGGAAGGGCCCACGCCAGCGCGCCCGAGACACCCGACGCGCCGCCGAAGCCCCGCCGCTTCGAGTCGCCCAGCGACCTGGCCGACGAGATCCGCCACGCCGTAAGGCTGTCGGCCGAGCAAAAGGGTGATGTCGACGGCACACTCCTGGTCGTCCGCGATGCGACCGGCCTGAGCCTGGAGCAGCGAGCCGTGCTCGAGCACCGCCTGGCCGCGCTGCGAGCCGCGGGCGTGCGAGTCCTAGACGCTCACAATGCCGACGCGGATGAGCTCGAGCACGTCACCGAGCTGCTGGCCACACTCCGCAGCCACGTGGGCATGAACGACCCGCGCACGACCTCGGGCAGCAAGATGCTTGGCGAGTGGATCCGCCAGGCCGAGGGCGTCGACGCGATCTACTGGATCGCCGCCGACGAGCGCGACGCCACCAGCGCCACCACCATCACCGGCGCCCGCGGCGACACCGGCGAGTCGATCATCAACGCCATCCGTCGCCTGCCCTGATCGCGCTCAGTCAACTCGCTTCTGGCTCAAGGGGCTTCGGCTGGGTGCCCGAGACCTTCGCGAGGGCCCGCTTTGCGATATAACCGATCACTCCCAGCACCGCGAACGTGACGGCCAGGGCGATCAGAATCTCCAGCTTATCACGTTTAAACAGGTCCACGAGATTGTCACCACGTTTGGCGCCCTCCGAGGCCAGCCACACCGCCGCGAACGTGCGCGGCGCCATGCCCAGGGCCGTACCGATGACATAAGGCACCAGCCGGACGCCCGAGGCCGCCATCGCCAGATTCGTGAGCGCAAATGGCGAGTTGGGCGGCACGCGGATGAGCGTCACGATCGCGGTCGTGCGCGCCATGCCATGCCCGATGAGCGCATCGCGCACGGCCCGGGCCTTGGTGTTCTCGTCGATCATTTTCTCCACGCGACGCTTGGAGATCGTCCGGGCGATGGTGTAACCGATCAGTGAGGCCCCTACGAAGCCCGACCACGCGGCCAGGAACCCCACCACCGGCCCGAATGCCCAGCCGCCCAGCAGCGCCTGCGAGTACGTCGGCAGCGCCCCGAACCCCGCGCTGAACATGAACAGCACCGAGTAGATCACCACACCCATCGCCTGGTGGGTCTCCAGCCACGCCGAGATATCGCCGATGAACGCCAGCAGCAGGAAGCCGCCCAGCGGGGGCATCGCCGTCCACGCGATCGCCAGGAACCCCGCCGGCCCCAGCCGCTTGAAGAACTTGACAAGGCCATCCTTCTCAGGAGTTTGGGCGAGGTCCTCCGGTGGGTTCTGGGCGGGGGCGGCCGGCTGGTCGGGCTTGTCCATGGCCCAGCGTACGCGACATCACTCCGCGGCGGCATCGCCTACCCTCGCCGGTTCGCCAGATAACCCGCGCCCGACGGCCCACCGGCCGCCCGAGCGCCTTTCCAGCCCGCCACGCCGGGCCGAGGTTCCAAGCTCCATGCTGCCCAAGCCCCCACCGCGCGAGCCCTCGCTGGGCTTCATCTACTCGGCCCCCTACCGCATCCAGGGCATCTCCATCGCCGGCGAGGCCACCGCTATCCAGATTCCCGAGTTGGACGTCTGCTTCGATATGGGATCCTGCCCGCGTCCGATGCTCGCCAGCCCCATCTGCGCCCTCAGCCACGGCCACATGGACCACGTGGGCGGCCTGGCGTACTACCTGAGCCAGCGGCAGTTCCAGGGCATGGGCACGGGCGCCATCGCCTGCGACGCCCGCATCGAGGGTGACCTCCGCCGCATGCTGGAGGGCTACGTGGGCCTGGAGCGTCAGCGGACGCCCTACGAGCTGCACCCCCTCGAGGACGGCCAGAGCCACCCCCTGAAGCCCAACCACTACCTCCGGGGCTTCCACACCGAGCACACGGCCCCCTCTATGGGCTACGTCGTCTACGAGAAGCGGACAAAGCTAAAGGACGAGTTCGTCGGCCTACCCCAGGAAAAGCTCGTCGAGTTGAAGAAACGCGGTGAGGAGATCACCCGAAGCTTCGAGGTGCCCCTGGTGGCCTACACGGGGGACACCCTGCCCGGGGCACACCTGCTGCGAAGCGACGTGCGGGAAGCCCGTGTTGTGATTGCCGAGTGTACGTTCTTCGAGAAGGGCCACCACAAGCGGTCACGTATCGGCATGCACATGCACGTAGACGACATTGCGCAGTGGCTGCCGCTTCTGGAGTGCCAGACTCTCATCCTGGGCCACATCTCCCGCCGCACGCAACTGGGTGATGTCCGCCAGGCCCTCGAAGAACGGCTGTCCCCCGACGACCTCGCCCGCGTGCGTGTGCTGATGGACCACCGCGCGAACCGTCAGGAATACGAACGTCTGGTCGCCCTGTCTCATGAGAGCGAACAGGACACGCAGGAAAAATGAGCCCAACGCACGCGCCAGAGTTGTTTGCGCGTCGACCAATCCCAACCGCGGTTGACACGCTGCGCCAGTTGTGGTATCTTGACCCCCGCGTCTGTTCGAGCGGTGGGCAAACTGGGGAGACCGCATCCGTTCTGGCTCCAACAGCCGCGGCAGCGGAACCGGTGTCTTGCGCCCACCGCCGGCACCGGCACCAACGCGGACTGGGGTGCGTCGATGGGTCTGACATCGCTCGATAAATCCGGCGATAACGCCAGCGACGGCCAGCGCGAGGCCGCCCGCCTCTGGGCTCAGACACTCGACTCGGTCCGGTCAGAGCAACCCACCATTGTGCGGGTCTGGTTCGACGACCTCGAACCCATCTCTCTTGACTCGGGCCTGCTCACCATCCGTTGTGCCAGCGAGGTGCAGCGGGGCCACATGGAACGCGAGTGCAGCCGGGCCTTCACCCAGGCAGCCCGGGTCACCTCTGGACAGTTGGTGAATGTCCGCTTCGTCGGCCCCAAGGGTCAGGCCCATGCCCCCCCGCGCAACGCTCGCCAACTGGCGATCAACGCCGACAACACCTTCGCCAACTTCATCGTCGGCCCGGGCAACCGACTGGCCCACGCGGCTTCCCAGGCCGTGGCCGAAGAGCCCGGCATGCGGTACAACCCGCTGTTCATCCACGGCGATGTCGGGCTGGGCAAAACCCACCTGCTCCAGTCGATCTGCATCCGCATCCGGGAGCAGCACCCCGACTGGGTGATCGAATATGTCTCGTGCGACGAGTTCACCAGCCAGTTCATGGAGGCCGTCCAAGCCGGTCGGATGGGCGACTTCCGCAACGAGTTCCGCCAGGTGAACGTGCTGGTCATCGACGACGTGCACTTCCTGGCCAAGCGGGACCGCACGCAGGAAGAGTTCTTCCACACCTTCAACGCCCTCTACCAGACCAACCGCCAGATCGTGCTCAGCTCCGACGCGCCGCCCGAAGACATCCCCGATCTCGAGGACCGGCTGGTCAGCCGCTTCAAGTGGGGCCTGGTCACCGCCGTGGAGGCGCCCGATTACGAGACCCGCATCGCCATCGTGCAGACCAAGGCCCGCCTGCGGGGGCTGACCCTGGGCGAGGGCGTGGCCGAGCACGTCGCCGCCTGCATCGACTCGAACATCCGGGAACTCGAGGGCGCGATCACCAATCTCCAGATCCGCGCCTCGGTCGATGGCCAGAACATCGACATCGATCTGGCCCAGAAGACCATCGGCCCCACCGACCGCCCCGAGGCCAACACCAGCGCCACCATGCAGGCCGTCCTCGACGCGGCTATCAGCTTCTACGGGGTGAAGCTCAGCGACCTCCAAGCCAAGAAGAAGACCCGCTCCATCGCTCGCCCCCGCCAGGTCGTCATGTACCTGGCCCGCAAACACACCCGCCATTCTCTGGAAGAGATCGGCGGCTACCTGGGTGGACGCGACCACACCACCGTCATGCACGGCGCCAGCAAGGTCGCCCAACTCCGCCAGTCCGATGCCCAGTTCGCAAGCGAGCTCGATAGGCTGGAATCCCGCATCGTGGGTGACCAGCGCGGCTGACCACTCCGAGCTCATCAGCCCCGCCCGGGCACGCGGTCACAGAATAAACCCAAAATCACCCCCCCTTCAGCGAGGCTCCACGCTGGACGGGGATGCTTCTGTTATCAGCGCGTCCGCATGTGACGCAGAACCAGACAAAGACCCCCGCGGATCCGCCGAACTACCAAAGGCGACCCGGGAAAGAAAGGAACATCATAATGAACGCCAAGCAACTCGCCATCGTCAGCGGCCTCGCCCTGACCCTGTCCGCCGGCTCCGCACTCGCCCAGAACCGAGGCAACGGCACCCAGCAGGAGAGGCGCGACCGTGACGTGCAGCAGGACAGGCAGGACAGGCTCGAGGACGCCAGCCGGGCCGTTCGCGATCGCGATAGCCGCTACGGCTCGTCGACAAATATCCTGACCTCACTTGAGGGCATGTGGAACGTCCAGGTGCAGGTCAACCGCACGAACTGGAACCTCATGGGCAGCGGCGGGCGTGAGTCCATGCGTCCCCGTGGCGACGCCGACGAGTCGGCCCAGCGTCGCGATGGCGCCCAACCTGACGCCAACAACCCCCGCACCGAGCGCGAGAATGAGCGCGAGGTGCGCGAGCGTGAGCTGCGCGATCGCCAGGATCGTCGCCAGCAACAAGAGGGTCGCCAGCAGGACGACGACAGGCAGACCCGCACCGCCACCCGCACCCAGGACCAGCAAATGGCCAACGCCGATGGCATGGCCCGATCGCACGCGATCCTGGACGGCGACATTCTCCGCACCACCGTGATCTTCGGTGAGGGAATGGGCTCAACCACCGACAGGCCCGATCGCGACGCCCAACGCGGCATCGAACGCAATAACGATCGCCAACGCGGTGCCCAGCCAGACCGCGGCCAGACGCCCACCAGCACAAGGGGTGGCGCGATGGACAACCGTAGCCTCCAGAGCGTCTCGTTCCTGGGATACAACGACAACACCGGCCAGTACAACATGGCCCTTATGACCGGCCAGGGCGGCGCCATCCACTACTTCACCGGCAAGTACGATCAGGCCGGCCGTCGCATCGTCTTCACCAGCGACGAACAGCGCTCGGGTGCCACAGGCCAGCGCAACCCGTCCAGCACCACCGAGCGAGACGGCGGGACCACCACCACCCAGGGGCAGACCCAGAACCTCGGCAGCGGGATGACCGTCGTGCTCCAGATGGAGGGCTCAGACAGCTACACCGTGACGGCTTACCGCGGATCGACCTCGGTGAGCACGGTTACCGGCGCCGGCGCCGATCTGGGCGGGCAACCCGACCAACGCCGCGACGACGGCAGCGATCGCGACCAGGACCAGCGCCAGGATCGTTATGGCGGCGACGCGACCATCGCGCCCAACGTGATCTACAAGGCCACTTACACAAAGGCCGACGCGAGCATGCGTTCGCAGAACGAGCAGCGATTCGAAGAGCATGACCGACGCGAGCGTGGATTGTCCATCAGGGAGCGGTAAAACGAAACACACCCGGGTCTGATATGGACTCGGGCGTGCAAAGTGTGGTGCTCTGGAGTCGAGCCATGGGGTCGGCTCTTCTCCAACGTCCCCGGTGGCCGCGCGCGTGCGTGGCGCCGGGGATCTTTCATTTAGGCCGCTACTCGTCCTTTTCGTGATGAGTTGCGCGGGGCATGTTGTCCAGTACCTTGTCGACCAGCCCGTACTTGAGCATCTCCTCGTCGTCCAGCCAGAGGTTGCGATCGCAGTCGCGCTCGATCCTGTCCTTGTCCTGGCCGGTGGCGTCCGCGTAGATCTGATACAGCCGCTCTCGCAGTCGGATGATTTCCTTGGCCTCGATCTCCAGATCGGTGGCCTGGCCCTCCATCACCCCGCCGATGAGCGGCTGGTGCATCAGGTTGCGGCTATTACGCAAGCAGAATCGTTTGCCCTTGGCGCCGCATGCGGCGATGACCGAGCCCATGCTCGAGGCCTGCCCGATGATGTACGTGCTCACCTGGGGCTGGATGAAGTTCATCGTGTCGATGATGCCAAGCCCGCTGGTCACGCTGCCACCGGGCGAGTTGACGTACAGGTGCACGTCGCTCTCGGGGTCCTCGTTGGCCAGGAAGAGGAGCTGGGCGACGATCAGGTTGGCCATGTCGTCCATGACCGGTCCGCCCAGGAAGATGATCCTGTCCTTCAGCAGACGCGAGTAGATGTCGTACGACCGCTCGCCGCGGCCGGTCTTCTCGATGACGATGGGCACCAGGTAGTTCGATTCAACGCTCATGGGCGGTTCTCTCCGGCTGGGTGTGGTCTTCTACGGGCAGCGAGGGACAAGGGGGAGTGCAAGGATCGTGCTACAAACCGGCTCAGTCGCCGGACTTCTTGGTGTGTTGCAACACCTCGTCCACGATGCCGTAGCCCTTGGCCTCTTCAGCGCTGAAGTAGCGGTCGCGCTCGCTGTCGCGGTGGATCGTCTCGGCGTCCTGGCCCGTGTGGCTGGCCAGGATGTCGTTCAGCGCTTTCTTGCTCTTGATGATCTGCTCGGCCTGCAGGCGGATGTCCTCTGCCTGCCCGGTGATCCCGCCGTAGGGCTGGTGGATCATGACCTTCGCGTGCGGCAGGATGTACCGCTTGCCTTTCTCGCCGGCCGTCAGGAGCACTGCGCCCCCCGAGTAGGCCCGCCCGATGCAATACGTCGCCACCGGGCTGGAGAGGAACTGCATGGTGTCATACAGGGCGAGCGTGTCGTCGACGGCCCCCCCCGGGCTGTTGATGTAGAAGTTGATCTGCTGGCCCCGCTTCTGGTCTTCGAGATACAGCATCTGCATCATCACCCGGGCAGCCGACGAAAAGTTGATCTCCCCGATCAGGAAGACCACCCGATTCTCGAGCAGCAGCTCGTCAATGGTCATCTCACGCGTGCGCTGATAGTTCACGGCCGATGCGGGCATGGGCGGACCTTCTCCTCTCTGGAGCCGACACGAAGGCCGACCCGAATCCGTGTAAATACCGACCAGGCTGGGCCCATGCCCACCGGACGGGGTAGAACTTCCTGACAAGCCAGTTCATCGGCTCGCCAGGGGCCCGACTGCAACAGCCGGGCCAGCCTTTTCCCACCATTCCCAGACCCCCGAGGCTACCCCGGGGCGGGAACCAGAGCCATATCGGCACATAGGCCATGCCCGGCTTGCCCGATCGCCCGCCGTTCTGGCAGATTCCTTTCGTACTAATGCCCCGCACACCCGACCAGCCACCGACGCCCGACGATGGCCTTGGGCCCATGGCTTCCGTACACTCCCGCCCACTGCCGTCCCGGCGGGGACTCGTGGGTTCAGAGTTGCCAGCGGGCTCGCCCGCGGAGGGTTTGTTCATTGCCGACCGCCGTGATCAGTGACATGCACGGGAACGCCACCGCCCTGCGAGCGGTCCTGGCAGATATCGAGAGCAAGGGCGTCGACCGCATCGTCTGCCTGGGCGACATCGTGGGCTATGGGCCCGAGCCGCTCGCATGCGTCGACCTGGTCCGAGAACGCTGCGCCTGGTCGCTCATGGGCAACCACGACTTCGCCGTGCTCTACGAACCCACCAACTTCAACCCTATGGCCGCAGGCTCGGCCTACTGGACGCGCGAGCAGTTCGATGCCGAGCCCGACGAGGCCAAACGCACCGAGCGGTACAACTTCCTGGGCCGCCTGCGTGTCCGCGTGGCTGATGCAGAGTCACCCTTCAAGGTTCCGCTGCTGGCCGTCCACGGCTCGCCACGCCGGCCCATCAACGAGTACATCTTCGACAAGGACGTCCGCGACGCACCCGAGAAGCTCGAGTCCATCTTCGAGCGGTTCGAGGGCGCCTGCGTCGTCGGACACACGCACGTGCCGGGCGTCTTCACCGACGAGCCGGACTTTTACCCACCCGACGAGTTGGGCGAGGGCGGCTTCAAGCTCCGCGAGGGCGAGAAGGTCGTCATCAATGTCGGATCCGTCGGCCAGCCGCGCGATGGCGACCCCCGGGCCTGCTACGCCATGCTCCACGAGGATCGCATCGAGTTCCACCGCGTGGAGTACGACATCCAGGACACAGCCGACAAGATCAAGGCAATCGCCGCCCTGGACGACTACCTCGGCGATCGCCTCTTTGGCGGGCAGTAAACAAGACCCATGGCAGCACCTACCAAGAGCCTCGCTCGCGTCATCGTTCCGTTGGCAATCCTCCTAGGCGTGGGATTGCTTATCGCCTGGCCGTTGCTCAGCAGCAACCCCGGCGCCAGCACGCCCACACCCGCGACCGAGCAGCAGCAACAGCCGGACACCCAGCCGCCCGCGGCAGATCCCCAGCCCGGCACGCCCGACTCCCGAACCTCCGACTCTGGAACCGAAGCAGGGGCCGAAGAAGGCCCCGAAGAGCAGCCCGAAGCACCAACCGAAACACCCCCCTCCGGCCAGCAAGCCCAGACCCCGCCCGCCGACGATCCCAGCTCGCCAGCGCCTGCTCCCGCAGACGACACCTCCACCCTGCGCGTGCTGCCCGCCAACGACACCCAGGCCGCGCTGAGCCCTTCCCGCATCGGCGGCGTCGACCCCGACGCCTACGCCCTCGAGCTGATCTTCACGCCCCTGGGCGCGGGCATCGACCGCATCGAGCTGGCCGGCTACACCCGCAAGCTGGGCTCGGCCGACCCAGTCCACGTACAGCAGACGCTCGACCTGCCCACCGCCTCGGGCGGTACCGTCCGCATCGTGCCCTTCGCCGCTGTGGCCGTCGACATCGACGGCCAGCGCGTGCCGATCTACACCGCGATCGATGACGAGGGAAACGTCCAGCCCGCCTGGAACGAGGTCGAGCCCGGCCGATTCCGCGCCACCATCGCCAATAAGCAGGGCACGCCCATCGTCGAGCTCGAACGCCACTATCAGACCGACGGCACGAGCCATGATTTCACGCTGGCACAGCGGGCGATGAACCTGACCGACAACCCCATGGAGATCCGCTGGATCACCTTCGGCCCGGCCCAGCTCTACCAGGAAAGCCAGGGCTACGGTGGCGACAAGCGCCGCGTCAGATTCGGCTATGTCGAGCGGGGCAACCCGGGCTTCGTTGTCGGCGGCGACTTCATGAAGACGATCGGCAACGTCTCGGGAAAGAGGGACAAGCAGACCGGCCGCTACGACGCCACCCAGCAGATCTGGCCGACCCCCAAGGCACAGAACAATGGCGACAGCCTCGCCTGGGCCGGCCTGACCAACCGCTACTTCGGCGTGGCGATCCACGGCGTGCCCCAGCGCGGTCCAAGCCAGCCAGATCCGGCCACCGGCGCCGTCCCGCTGCTCACGCCCGTCGAGACCATCTCGCGCGTTCTGCTCGATCCCGCGGCTGGCCCTACCGAGCCGAACTACCAGTTGGGCCTGGAGATTACCAGCCCCGTGTACGAGGCGCCCGCGGGCGAGACGATCGACCATCGCATCGGCGTGTACGCCGGCCCGCTTTCCAGGTCGCTCATGGCCGAGATTCCAGCCGCGAACGCCGTCATGCTGCGCCAGCTCGTGCAGTATTCCTTCGGAGGCCCGTGCGCCATCTGCACGTTTGCGTGGCTGGCCCACATCCTGGTGTGGCTGCTCAATATCCTGCACGATTATGTCACGTGGGACTGGGCGCTTGCCATCGTCATCCTCGTGCTGATCGTCCGCACGGTGCTGCACCCGGTGACCAAGTGGAGCCAGATCCGCGTGCAGCGGTTCAGCCATCAGATGCAGCAGATGGCCCCCAAGCAGAAGAAGATCCAGGAGAAGTACAAGAGCGACCCCAAGCGCATGCAGGCCGAGATGGCCAAGCTCTGGCGCGAGGAGGGCATCAACCCCGCCGGCATGCTGGGCTGCCTGCCCATGCTGCTCCAGACGCCCGTCTGGATCGCCCTGTACGCCTCGTTGTACTTCGCCATCGAGCTTCGCCACGAGGCGGCCTTCTTCGGGGTATTCCAGATGCTTGCCGGGTGGCCCTTCCTGGCCGACCTGGCCCAGCCCGACAGCGCCATCCCCCTGCCCCAGAGCATGCACTTCGCGCTCCCGCTCATGGGCACGATCACGGCCATCAACATCCTGCCACTGCTGCTGGGCGTGGTGTTCTTTGTCCAGCAGAAGTACATGATGCCCCCGCCCAGCGCAACTATGACGCCCGAGCAGCAGGCCCAGCAGCGCATGATGAAGGTCATGATGGTCATCATGTTCCCGGTCTTCATGTACAACGCGCCGAGCGGCCTGGCGGTGTACTTCATCACCAACTCGACGCTGGGCATCCTCGAAATGCGATACATCCGCGCCCACATCGACAAGAACGACCTGCTGACCCCCAAGCAGCGAGACCCAGGCAAGAAGACCTACATGCAACGCCTCATGGAACGCGCCCAGCAGCGCCAGGAGATGATGCAGGCCGCTCGGGGCCAGGGATCGGCCAAGGGCCCAACCAGTGGCGCCCTGGGCGCACGACGCAAGAAGACCGAGAACCGGCGCAAGGGCCGCCGCCCCTAGCCGCCACAGGCTCGCCAGATGGACACCACCTCGACCATCGTCGCGCCGGCCACCCCCATGGCCCCCGGCTCTCGCGCGGCCCTGCGCCTCTCGGGAAGCGCCACCTTCGACGCCATCGACGCCATCGCCATCACACCAATCGATCGCAGCCGCGGTGTCGGGCCCATCCGCCTGCGACTGCCAATCGGCGGTGAGTTGCCAATCCTCGCAGTCCGCCTGCCCGCCCCAGCGTCGTACACCGGCGAGGACACCGTCGAACTGCTGCCGCCCGGCTCGCCCACGGTCGTGGCCGCCCTGGTGCGCGCTCTGCTTGAGCAACCCGGCGTCCGCCACGCCGAGGCCGGCGAGTTCAGCGCCCGGGCCTACCTCAACGGCCGCCTCACCCTCGCGCAGGCAGAGGGGGTAGCCGCGACCATCGCCGCCGTGACCGACCAGCAACTGGAAGCCTCCCACCGGCTGCTCGGCGGGCAATCGGGCCGCCGCTACGCCCAGATGGTCGATCGGCTCGCCTCGGCGTTGGCGCTGGTCGAGGCCGCCGCCGACTTCAGCGAGGAGGAGCATGTCGTCCCCATCAGCGCTGGCGACCTGCGCGCCACCTTGGGCGAACTGGCTAACTCGCTCGAGACCGAACTCAAGGGCCGGCAGGGCCGCGAGAGCGCCGGGGCGACGCCAATGGTCGTGCTCGCCGGCGCGCCCAACGCCGGCAAGACCAGCCTGTTCAACGCGATGCTTGGGCGCACACGGGCGGTCATCTCCGAGACCGAGCACGCCACCCGCGACGCGATCGTCGAGCCGCTCACCATCGAGCACCCAACCATCGGCCGGCTGACCTGCGACCTGGTAGATCTGCCCGGCCTGCCCGAGTTCGCGGCCATACCACTGGACAGCAACGAGTGGCAGAGCGTGAGCGAAGTGATCGATCGCGCGATGGACCACGCCGATGTCGTGCTGTTATGCGACCCAGCCGGCTCGTTCGAGTGGCCACACACTGGCGACACGTCGCTCCGCGTGCGCACCAAGGCCGACTCGCTTGACAACGAGGTCGCCGGCGCCATCGCCGTCAGCGTGCGCACCGGCCTAAACCTGGACTCACTGCGTCTGGCCATCGCCGAGGCCATCGACACCGCCCGCCGCGACGCCGGGGCCGGACTGCTCCCCCGCCACCACGCCCTGGCCATGGAAGCCGCGCGATCGCTCGCCCGCGCGCTGGCCGCCGCCGAGCACGACCCTCCCACGGGTGTGCCACTGGAGGGTGAGCTGGTGGCCGCCGAGATGCGCCTGGCACTGGACGCGCTGGGTGAACTTGGCGGGCGGGTGTCGCCCGACGAGGTTCTCGGCCGCATCTTCGCCAGCTTCTGCGTCGGGAAGTGACGCATGCCGCCCCGTCCGGATAAGGCCGCGACCCTGCCGGTTGCGATGGCGGTGACATCTGCGTGGGCGTGCGCCCGGCCGCGGTCATGTTCCACGCCGAACATCGCTGCTCTGTCGGCGTTCCACGCCCGATGCAGGCATCGACGCGGCCCCGCGACCAGGCCGCGCCGGAGGGTTGCGGCATGTCCAAGCCGATGGGTGAGATCCTGATCGATCGTGGCGTCCTGAGCGAGACACAGCGGGACCAGGTGCTCCGCGCACAGCGGGGAACCAACCGCCCCTTCGGCGAGCTTGCCGAGAAGATGTTCGACGTCACCCAGCGGGAGATCGAGAAGGTCTGGGCCGAGCAGTACGGCGCGATCGCCGAGTGGCTTGATCCGGCGGCCGTCGACATTCCCGACCATGTGCTGTGCGTGCTCTCGGGCCGGCAAGCGGCGCAGTTCGCGATGATCCCCATCCGCTACGACGGTCGCTCGCTCGTGCTATGCACCACGGCCGAGCAACTGCCCCGCGCCCTGCGGTTCGCCTCGGCCACGTTCGGCGCCGAGTGTACGCTGGCCCTGTGCCAGACCGAGCAACTCGGCGAGGCGCTACGACGCCACTACGACGTCGACGCCGCCGCGTGGGAGGCCCTGATGCGCCAGCTCAACTCGGGCGAGGCCGCCTGATCCTCAATCACCGGCGATCGTCGTGATCGGCGGATCGAGCGGGAGAATCCTCACCAACTCCATGTACGACTCGTGGTGGGCCTGCACCTCGGCCAGTGAATCGCCCCCGGTCTTGTCCAGGAAGGCCCGGGCGATCTCGAAGGCGACCACGTTCTCCATGACCACGCTGGCCGCCGATACGGCGCACACATCGCTGCGCTCATAGTCGCTCTGCTGAGCTTCCTTGGTGTTCAGGTCGATCGACGGCATGCCGCGCAGCAGCGTCGAGATCGGCTTCATCGCCCCGATCACCACCACCGGCTGGCCGTTGGTCATGCCGCCCTCGACGCCCCCCGCGTTGTTGGTCTCGCGTACGAAGCCCATCGAGGGCCCATCGGCCTGAGACCGGTCGTAGCGGATTGGGTCGTGCACCTGCGAGCCAGGCAGTTCGCTCACACGGCGGCCCATGCCCATCTCGACACTCTTGAAGGCCTGGATGCCCATGACGGCGTAGGCGATACGCGCATCGAGCTTCAGCCGCCAGTCGACGCAGCTGCCCAGCCCGGGTGGCATTGCGAAGACGTGCACCTCGCACAACCCCCCGGCGGTGTCCTTGTCGACCTTGGCCTGGCGGATGACGTCGATCTGCTTCTTCGTCGCTCCGGCGTCGGGGCAATAGGTCTCGCTGGCGTCTCGGGCCTTGAGCAGGGCCCCGTAGTCCTCGGGCCTGATCACCGCATCGGTGCGCGCCGTGCCCACGCTGCGAACGAAGCCGAAGACCTGGATGCCGAAGAACTCGAGCAAACTCCGCGTGAGTGCCCCCGCCGCCACGCGTGCCGCCGTCTCGCGAGCGCTGGCTCGCTCGAGCGTGCCGCGGCAGTCGGTGGTGAGCCACTTAAGCGAGCCGGCCAGGTCGGCGTGGCCCGGCCGGGGACGATATACCGGCGGCGTGCGCTCCACGTCGTCCATGCGCGAGTCCTTGTTGGCCACCCGCATGGCGATGGGCGAGCCCAGCGTCTTGCCCAGGCGCACGCCGCTGAGGAACTCGACCACGTCGGTCTCGATGCGTTGCCGCCCACCGCGCCCATAGCCGCCCTGCCGGCGCGCCAGTTCGCGATTCATGCCGTCTTCGTCGATCGGCACGCCCGCGGGCATCCCCGTCACGATCGTGAGCATGCCCGGGCCGTGGCTCTCTCCGGCGGTCTGGTAGTCGAGGGTCGGCATAGGCGATGGTATGAGGCCCTAACCCTGCGGCGGCGCGCCAAGCACCGAGAGGATGTTGCTGCGGTCGTCGGTCCACAACTTGAAGCCCACGGGCGCCTTTGGCTTCCTCCACAGCGATCGGCGGGCCAGGGGCGCCAGGTCCCCGGGCTCGCGCGACAGCATCACCCACGTGCTCGTGTACCGCCCGGTCTCAAGGCTCTCGGCTCCGTCGCGCAGGTCGAAACGCATCGTCGCGTGCAGGCCGTGGTGCTCGGCGGCCCGGGCCACCACCGGCTCAAGATTCAGGTAGACGTTGGAGATGTGCACCGCCAGCACGCCACCCCGCGCCAGGTTATCCAAGTACACCCCGAAGGCCTCGGCCGTCAGCAGGTGCACCGGGATGGCGTCGGAACTGAACGCATCGAGCACGATCAGGTCGTACGGCTCGCCCTCGTGCGCCTCCATCAGCAGGCGCCCGTCACCCACGAAGTACTCAATCTCGTCTGCCCGGCTCTGGGTGAGGAACGTGAAGTAAAGAGGGTCGGTCGCGATGCGCACCACGGCCGGATCGATCTCGTACCCATGGATGGTCATGCCCGGACGGCCGTATGCCGCAAGCGCGCCGGTGCCCAGGCCCACCAGTGCGACGCGGTCGAGGGGATGGTGCTGCGTCGGGGCCGCCTGCCCATCGATCAAGGCGAACACGTCGGCGATGGGGCTTCGGTCGTGGTAGTACGCCAGCGGGATCGGCACGCCGCCCTGGTCAACGCGCTGCAGGCCGTGGGCGGTCGAGCCGTGGCGGAGTTGGTGGAGCGTGGCAATGCTACCGTCGCGCCAGCGGGTGCGGACCTCCTCCACTGTGTGCACGCCAAAGAACGTACGCTCGATGTGGATGACCTCCGCCGGGCCCTTCCAGAACGTCGCGGTGAGCAGCACGCCCCCAACCGCCAGGGAGAATGCCAGGGCCCGTCCATGGATGAGGTACAACGCAATGGCCGGCAGGCCAACCGCCAACGCCCGCTCCCACCATTGGGCCGAGGCCGACAAAGCCTGGAATCCCAGTGCGCCCAGCACCACGAGGATAGCGACGAACGCGGCAACGACAGCGATGCCCACAACGGCCTGTCCAGGCACTCGATCGAGGCTGCCAGCATCCCCACGCTTCCATCCGGGCAACCCGGGCAGGGCGAGCATGGCCAGTGCGATGGCGATGGGATATTCGAGCACGCGGTCGAAGATCATGGGGGCCAACAGGGCATTAAACGCGCCACCCAGCACGCCGCCCAATGCCACCAACAGGTAGAACTCGGTCAGGTGGCTTGCGTGCGGACGCAGCGATGCCAGGCGCTGGTGGCACAACAACGCGGCCAGCGCGAACGCGGCAATGTGCGCCCCCGCCACCGCCACCAGCGGCTGCCGGGCGTGCAGCAGGATGGCGACCGCCACGCCCACTACTGCGATGGGTGTTAGCCGCGCAACCCAGACGTCGACGCTCGGCCTGGCCATACCAAAGGCGACGATGAACGTCAGCAGGTACAGCGAGAGCGGCACGACCCACAGCAGCGGCGCGGCGGCTACATCGGTCGTCAGGTGCTGGGTCACCCCAAGCATGAGGCTTGATGGCACGAAGGCCAGCCCTATCCAGGCCAGCCGGCGGGGCCAGGAAACCGGTTCGGTGGGCACGGTTTCGGGTGCCAAGCGGGCCGATCGCGTCCGCCGGACGACCAGGGCGCCACCCAGGGCCAGCAGCACGACCAGGGCGACGTAGCCGATGGACCACCAGGATCGCTGCTGGTCGAGGCTGAGCCATGGCTCTGCCAGGAACGGGTAGGCCAGCAGCCCCAGCAGGCTGCCGGCGTTGCTGGCCGCATAAAGCGGGTAGGGGTCGGCGGCCAGCGGATGGTCGGTGGTCGAAATCCAGCGCTGGAGCAGGGGCGAGACCGATGAAAGCACTAGGTATGGCGCCCCCACCGTCATGGCCAGCGCGGCCATCACCCACACGGCCGGGGCGCCCTCGGGCGCCCCGCCGGGCAAGACCAGGGGAAGGGTGAGCACCGCGGCGGCCGCCAGCAGGATGTGGGCTCCGATGGCAACCCTCGGCGCCCGCCGGCCCAGCAGCCCCAGCAGGTGGGCGGCCAGGTACCCCAGCAGCAGCCCGGTCTGGAAGAACAGCATCGCCGCGGTCCACACCGCCGGGCTGCCACCCAGCCGGGGCAGCAGCATCCGCGCGAGCATGGGCTGCACGCAAAAGAGCAGGGCGGCGGCCAGAAAGATGGCGATGGTGTATAGCGGAAGCATGCGCGTGCAACCCCTCTGGGGGCTCATGGTACCGCCCGTGGGCGTGCGGACCGCTAAAGAAGGCGGATGAGGGCCGCGCGGAGGGGATTGCCCGCCCTGTGGAAACGCCCCGTACCCGCTGGCCCTAACCACGCCTGGGGAGGCCCGTGGTGGTCATACACGCCTTGAGAACGTCAACTGGTGCCTTTGCTCTGTTCGCTGCGTTGCTAGCTCTGCTCGTGGCGCCCAGGCCGTCGTCGGCTGGGCCACTTCCCGAGCATTGGGTAGCCGAGGGCAGCGATTGGGTGGTGCATGTTGACGCCGAAAGGCTTCGAGAAGCCGAGGCACTGCGGCCGGCCTTCGATGCCCTGGTTGCCTCTGCGTGGGGATCGAGCCTGAGCGACATGGGCATTGACGCCCGCTCGGACCTGACCGGGATCACAATGTTCGGCACGATCACCCGTGGCACCGATGCCAAGGGCCAGACGACCACCATGCTGCGGGGAGGGGCCGCCCTTCGCGAGGCCATCCAGCAGCACGTTGCCAAGCACAAGGGCCATCCCTTATTACTCCGCGAATCTCGTAGGAGCAACGGCGGGGGCATCTCGGCATGGACCATCGAGTCGCTCTCGGTCCATGTCGCCCTAGTCCCTGTCGCCGACCGCACGGATGACAAGGGTGACCCGAGCGCGTTCGTGGCCGTGCTATCCGATCATTCCGAACGGCTCCAGGATTGCATCGGGCTCCTGCTGAAGGCGGGCGAGCAGGCCAAATCCAGCCCCTCGGAGGATCAATCCGGCCAAGCCCGCCCGCCCGGTTGCGTCATCATCGTGCGTGCCAAAGACCTGGACCGAGCCCACCCACCGCTCCGATCGGCCTTGCTCGCATCTGCCCAGAAGATGGAGGGCCACCTGGGGTATCGCGTGGAAGATGGCGCCACCGTCGTGTTTGCCAATCTCCGGGTGGAGGGCAACGAGCAAGCCGAGACCGACCGGATGGTGTCCTCACTCAACGACATGATCGATTTTTGGACCCACCAGACACAGACCATGACCCAGAACGCACCGGCCCTACAGGCGATTGTGGACCTGATCGATTCGAGCAAGGTGACCCGCGATGGCCAGGCCGTCGAACTGGCCATGCAGGGTCGGGTTCGCCATGCCACCCCGGCGAGCGAGGGGCTCGCCCATGGCTCCCAGTAGCTCTCGGGTCTGCTGGGCCTTGTCTGGCTTCTCGGACGTTTATTGCCCGATAACCATCACCTTTGAGTGTTATCCGACAGTATGAGCCAAAATTTATGGATAACCCGAAGTATGCAACCCCATTGGATTTTGCTACGGATGCGTTAATCTGATGGCAATGTCTGCCTCCGTCGCTGGTCCCATCCCGTTCGAAGTTCCGTTTCACGGACGCCCCGGCCAGCCGGTCGATAACCTGAGTGATCAGGAGTTGTCGATATTGGCCAAGGAAGGCTCCGTGGCGGCGTACAACGTTCTGGTCACCCGCTATCAGGATCGCGTGTACCGCTTCCTGTTACGCCGGACCGGCTCGTCGGCAGAGGCCGAGGATGTGGCCCAGGACACGTTCCTGCGTGCGTGGCAGAAGCTGCACACCTACGAGCCCGAGCGTCCGCTGGCGCCGTGGCTGCTGACGATCGCCGCACGGCTTGCCGCCTCGGCTGCCCGCCGCCGCGCTCGGGTGCGGGTGGCCCCTGAGTCGGCGATTGGCTATGTCGATGCTGCGGCTCCGAGTTTGGAGCCAGCCAACCCCGATGCTGGGCATGATCGCCGCCGGATCTGGCAGATCGCCGAATCGGTGCTGAATCGGGACCAACTCACCGCTGTGTGGCTTCGGTACGTCGAAGGCCTGAGCCCTGCCCAGATCGCGCGAGTGATGGACAAGTCGGGCGTGGCCGTGCGGGTCATGCTTCTGCGGTCGCGGAACGTGCTGGGCGAGGCCCTTCGCGAGCGTGCGGCAGACATCGCGTCGCCGAATAAGGATCATCCCGAACCGTCGAGGTCCACATCTTCGAATGTTGGCCACTGACGCAAAACAGTGATGCCCCGCGTTACGCTTGACCCCTATGGAGCGAATACAGCGCAGGAAATACGATGAATCCTGTGAGCCGCTCGAACCACCATCACGCTTCCCTCAGCCGACGCCGGCAGAAGGCCTTGCGCCGCCGTGTGGAAACGCTGCTGCGTGATCCCCGTGGCTGGTCGAGCGAGAAGGCCCCACTCCGCGTGCGGGCCGGCGTGATGTCTAACCTGGCCGCTCAGCGACAGGCCGATACCCAAGCGGATCGCGTGACGATGTACCGGGACAGCCGGTGGTCGGGACGGAAACTAGAGTTCTCCCTGCGGCCGCCGCTGGCCGCCGCGGCCGTGATCGCCATGATCGTGTCGGCCGCCGTGCACTTCATGGGCGGAACCGAGGCGTGGCAGCCCTGGGCTGATGGTCTTGCCAACCGGTTCTACAACGTCGATCAGGGCAGGGCCGGATACGACGGATCGACCTTTGCCGAGGCGACACCCAACGCCATCGGTCTGCGACCCGGACAGAACGAGGCCGCCGCGCTTCGCTCGGACGTGGACCGTTTCCGCGCCCATCTGACAGGCCGGCTCCCGATGAGCGATCCCACGTCGGCTCCCGCGCAGCAGCCTGAGCGCAGCCAGCCCCGCAGGACAACACCCCCCACGCGTCGCCCGAGCGGCGCGGATCCGGCGTCATCCTGATCTGACAAGCTTCAATCCAGTTTAACCGTGCCGACCAGTTCGGTGAGCTTGATGGCGCCCAGGCGTTCGGCCCAGTTTTGCAAGCCGCCGTGGACACGCTTGGCGCACGAGGGATCGGCCAGGGAACCCGTGCCGATGCCCACCGCCGAGGCACCAGCGAGGATGAACTCGGCCGCGTCCTGCCAGGTGGTGACCCCGCCCAGCCCGATGATCGGCACGTGCTCGTCGCGGGCAATGCCACGGTACACGTCGTGTATCAGTTTGACGACGATGGCGTGCACGGCCGGGCCCGATAGCCCACCCGTGATGTTGGTAATTCGTGGCTTTCGGGTGCGCACATCGATGGCCATGGCGGGCGTTGTGTTAGCCAGACAGAGGATGTCGGCGCCCGGCCGATGATTCGGGCCATCGGGCTTGCTCCGGGCCTCGATCGCCGAACGGGCGATGCGTTTGATCCCGGGCAGGCCGGTCGCGATGGGGGGTAGCTTGACGATCAGTTGCTTGGTGGGCAACGCAGCGCGAGCGGCTGCGACCAGATCGGCAAGGGCATCGGGATCAACGCCGAAGTCGGCGCCGCCGTGCACGTTGGGGCACGACACGTTGAGCTCGACGGCGTCCACGCCCTCGAGCCCGTCCATCTCGGCGATAACGCGGACATACCCATCGATGGTGTCGCCGGCAACCGAGCCGATGAGGCGGATGTCGTGCCGGCCCAGGCTGTGGGTCGGTGCGATATGCTGTGCGAAGCGATCGACGCCCGTGTTGGCCAGCCCGATGGCGTTGAGCATGCCACCTCGCAAGGGGACCATGCGCCAGGTAGGGTGGCCATCTCTCGGCTGGGCAGTAATCGACTTGCTCGTCACGGCGCCAAGCACGCGCGGGGGGAGGATGTCCAGGATCTCATCGGCGTACCCGGCGGTGCCCGCGGCAAGAACGATGGGGCTCTGGAGTTCCAGGCCCGCCAAGTCCACCGCCATCGGTCCTTTTGGAACCTGGCGTTGGTGTTCGGGCTGCGTTTCGGCGAGAGGTTTTGCTGGGTCTGGCACGGTGAAGTGTTTGCGCCGGTTCTTGCCCGGGCCACTCGGCGGCCCGGACGGTCACGGGCCGCCGGCTCAGCCGGGCTTATGAACGATCTGCGGGAGTCCGACGGAAGTTGGTAAGCAGGCCTGGGCGCGTGGGGCGCTGCGTCGCGGGCTCGCGATCGAAGGTGGCGCTGGGGAGGGCTTCGATCGCCTGTGCGGCGGTATCGAAGCCATTGATCGGGTCGAGTCCCTGGCGGAAGAACGCGTCCCACACCGGATCGAGACGCTTTACGAGTTTACTGGCGGGCAGGCCGACGGTGACGGCATCGTGCCCGGTGAGGCATGTGAAGCCAAGCTCCACCACGCTGCGGATCTCATCTCGCTGGACCTCGGTGGAGAAGCCACGGAGCCCTTCGAGCGTGCGAGCGACGCCGAGCATCTCGATGGTGGCGCTGCCGCGGCGATCGACCAGCACATCGCGGGCATGTATGTGGCCGTGGTGGACGAGCTTGTCATGGGCGGCGTCCAGGCCGTCGAGGATCTGCCGGAGGAGACGATCGGTTTCGCCGGGCTCCATGTGGCCGCCCTTCTCGGCCAAGAGGGTTTCCAGGTCGATGAGGCCGTCCTGATGACCCGTGTAAGGGGTGACGGCGCAGGGCTGGTGGACGATTCCGAGCAAGAGCTTCTCGACCGGGAGCACATGGCGATTGTCGATGGTCCGAATGTTATCGATAGCGCGGCGCAGGACAGCCACCTGGGCGTCGTCGGGCCGGATCGGGAAAAGGTGCAGGACCTTCGCGTCGCGCCCGCCTGGCTCCATGGCCAGCAGACGCCGTGCGATTGGTGATTCGGGGAGTTCGCGCGTGATGGTGTAGTCACCGAATCGCACGCGAGTTTGGGTTTCGCCCATCAGTGGGGATCCTCTATTGGCGTCGGGACGGTTCCAGAAACCGTCGCTGCCGGGACTCCGAGCAAGTCTCAATACTAGCTCATCGGGTTGGTCGGCATATTCCGAGTAAGCTCAACACAAACCGTCCGTATAACTGGGTTCACCTACCGTACATTTTATGTACAGACGGGAGGAGCTCCTCCGCCAGCACGGCGGAGAAGTTTCGGTTGGCTTCAACTCCTAGATCACGGGCGGCGGCAGTGCGGTCGACGTCGCCCGGCCAGCTTGAGACGATGGCGGCCCGGCCTGGGTGGATGTCGTAGCGGGGTTGGAAGCCGGGAAAGTGCTTGGCAATGGCGGCGGCGATCTGCCCGGCGGTGGGCGCGAAGCTGGCAACGTTGTACACCCGGCGGGTGAGGGCCTCGGCCCGGGCCAGCGCAAGGGTCGCTTCGATGGCATCGGCCATGAGCATGAAGGGCAGTCGGGCGTCCTTATCGACAAAGCATACGGCCTGCTCGCCCTTGGCCGCGGCGTGGAGCATGAGCGGGCCATAGTCGCTGGTGCCGCCGCTGGGGGCGGTGTGGGGACTGATGAGGCCGGGGTAGCGGACACAGCGGAAGTCGATGGGGGCCGGCGCGTCCCCACGATCGAGGAGCTGGTAGTGCTCGGCGTAGTACCGGCCCAGATGCTCACAGCAGAGCTTGTTCACGCCGTACATCGTGATTGGGTTGAGGTACTGGTCTTCGGTGACTGCGCCCGCCCGGCGTTTCTCGTCCTCGCTTGGCAAACCATACACGGCGATGGAACTGGGGTAGATGAACTTGACGGGCCTGCCGGTGGCCTGGGCCTGGGCCGTGCAGAGGCGCAGTAGGTTCATGGTGCCCTGTGTGTTGACCTCGTGGGCGAGCTGGGGGTTGCGCTCGCCCGTGGAACTGAGCAGGGCGGCCAAGTGGTAGACCTCGGTCACCTCGTAGCGTGCGAAGACGGGGGCGAGGGTGAACGGGTCGCGAACATCAGCGGCGAAGACCGCGTGGCAGCGGCGGGCCAGGTCATCGTCGAGTGGGCGCAGGTCGAGGGCGACGATGGGCGTGCCGCCGACCTCGCTGAGTTTATGGATGAGGCCATGTCCGACCTCTCCGCCCGCACCGGTGAGCAGGATGGCCTGCTGACGTGGGGCCGATTGCGCCATCGTGGCGTCGGGGCCTGGCGAAGCCTCGAGGGCCGTTGGAGACAGACGTATCGCTTGATTCGTGCTCACGGCTCAGGGTAGGTTGGGCGTGGGGCGATCGCGACGCGTGTCCGGGGCGGGTTACTCGTCCTTGCCGCCTTGTCCCAGACCGAAGGCCGAGCCGACGGCCAGCAGCATCCAGATGGCATCGAAGCCCGACAGGAAGTTTTCGGAACCGAAGCTGGCGTACTCGGCCTCGACGGCGGCCAGGTTGGCCATGTGCTGGTCGCGGAATCCCCTGCGTGCGGCGGCTTGGTGCTCGGGCGTCTGCTCGTCCCAATATGCGAGGGTGTCGGCCCAGAGATCGGGGTGAAAGTCCTGCTCTCGCCAGCGGTACCACTGGTTATCGGGCAGTTCGGGCCAGTTGATCTCGTAGCCTTCCTGCTCCCAATGTTCGGCGACCTGATCGGCCACGTAGCACATCATGATCTCGTCGGTGAACTCCGAGGCCAGGGCAAGGTCGCCGTCGTTCTGGTAGTGCAACTCGATGACGGTGAGCTTGCCGATGCCGACGGCGACCAGCGCGACGACCGCAGCCAGAACGCCGGTTGCCGTGCTTGGCCCGCCGCCGAGAAGATTCGCGCCGACCATGGCTCCAAAGCCGGTAAGCACGCCAACGCCCCAGGCGATCCAGCCGACCTCGTAGCCCGTGTAGAACCCGACAACGGCCCAGATCGCGGCCCCAGCAGCGCCGCCGATGAGAGCGCCGATCAACGCTCCGACCATATCGCCCACTCCCCCCAAAACCACGCCGAGTGGGCGTGTATCCCCGAGACCCGGTGTGACGGTTCGCACCCGCCTGGGAACCAATCTAATGGAAACGGGCCCGCAATGCAAGCCGATTTTTCAGCTCGGTTGGATTTTCTTGTTGACGGAGAGTGGATCAGCCGCCACATCCCGCGTCGAAGGCGTTCTGGAAGGCGAGGAAGTCAAAAATGGTCAGGCTGCCATCACCGTCGAAGTCGGCGGTCAGATCGCCGGCATCGAAGAGATTCTGGAATCCCAAAAAGTCAAAGATGGTCAGCAGGCAGTCGCCGTCGATGTCAGGGCGGCAGAAGTCGATACTCAGGGCATGCAAGGCCCCAACGTCTGGGTTGCCGGCGATCGGGTCGCCCGCGTCGTCTGCCGGGGCGCCGACAAAAAGGCGCAGGCCAGTGGGGCTCTCATAGAGCGAGGCGGAGGAGCCAAACCGAGCGAAGGTCACCGGCTCGCTCGGACGGATGATCGAGGTCTGGGTTGGGTTGGTCGGATCGGAGATATCGAAGCTGTAGGCCGTGCCCGCCAGGGTGGTCTCGCCCGAGAGCGCGCCCACGAGCAGCACGTCGGGGGTAATCGAGATGGAGACGCCGAAGTCGCTGGGGCTGAGGGTGTCCGAGGCCGTGATCCTGGCAACCTGCACGGGATTGGCACGGTCCGAGACGTCGAAGAGGTAGACCGCCCCATCGCTGCCATCGGGGTTGCTGGTCTTGGCGCTGACGGCCGCCAGGGCCACGCCGTCGTCGATCAGCAGTTCGACGCGGTAGCCGAACTGGACGCCCGCTGAGGCATCGTCCGCCACAAGCTTGGCGACCTCCTCGCCTGTTTCGATGTTGAATAGGTAGGCCGAGCCGGAGCTCGCGCCGGCGTCGTCATTACCCGGTGCGCCGATGAGCGCGTAGCCGACGTCGCCAGCCCCAACGCCTGCACCGTCGATCGAGACCGATATCCCGAAGCGATCAACGGCCGCTGCATCCGAGGGGGTGAGCTTGAACTGCTCTACGGCGTCGAGCCCCACAATCTCGAAGACATAGACAGCGCCTGTCGAGCTGGCCTTGTCCGAGGCGCCGACGACGGCGCGGTCGAAATCAACGTCCACCGAGGTGCCAAAGAGATCCAGGCCCCGGCCGTCGCTGGCGGTGAGCTTGTCGATCTGCATGCCCGTCGAGCGCAGGAACAGGTAGGCGGCCCCAGCCGCCGGGCCCAGAGAGCTCTCGGCCGGCGCGCCCACGAGCGCCAGGGCGTTGTCGGCCGCGACCGAGCGACCGAAGTCGATGCCGTCCACGCCGTCGTTCGCGGCGAGCTCGAAGAGGAGTTGGGGCACGATGGTGTTGAGGGTGTAGAGATATGCGCGGCCGGCGCCACTCCCTTCGTCGCCCGCGTCGGGGGCGCCGACAATTCCGAAGCCGGCGGCTGCGGCATCGAATGAGGCGGCGAAGTTATCTCCGAGTTGGCCCGTGGGCGGCGAAACCTTCGCGTCCTCGCTCCCGCACTGGGTCTGGGCGTGGGCCAACGCGGCAAGGCCGGCGGCGAAGATCAGGCACGACGAGTTCCGGATTCGGTGCATAGTTCTCTCTCCCTTGCTGGTAATCTTCCTCTGAGGCTTATACGCCTCTGCGGGAAGTCCGGCAAGACCGCGCATCGAAGTTGAGAGACTTGGGCGGACCGAATCCCATTTTACCCAGATTGCCGGCTCAGCCGGCCATGGCCCTGCAGGCGTTCTCGCAGTTACGGCAGGACCCGGCGCATTGCTGGCAATGGTCGTGGTCGTGGGCCCCGCATTGCTCGGCACACCAGGCGCACAGGTCGGCGCAGAGACGACAGATCTCGCCCTGCTTCGGGCTGCGGCGTGCCATGGCGTTAGCGCAGGCGATGCAGATGGCGGCGCAGTCGGCACAGCACAGTGGGCAGTCGTTATCGCTGCCACTGCCCAGCATGGCGGCCAGGCAGGTCTGGCACTCGACAGCGCAGCGTTGGCAGGTCTCGATGCAGCGGCGGGTCTCTTCGGACAGCGCGTTGATGGTCGTGGTCATGGTGGAACCCCTTTCCTGTCATTGGCCTTTCGATTGGTCTTGCTGACTTTTGGAGTGTGGCTTGGGGTCCTGACGCATCGCTGAACCCGTGATGAATTGGGGGTCATGTTCGGGCCTATGCTGGGAAGTACGACCGCCCCAACCCGCTCCAATAGGCCCGCAGCACCACGGAGGGTGACCTTGGCCGCGAAGAAGTCCCCTAGCAAGAGCCGTCAGACCGCCGAGACCATGGCGGGGAGGCAGCGTGACATCTCCGTCAGCGAGTTCTTTTCGAAGAATCGCCACCTGCTGGGCTTCGACAACCCCCGCAAGGCACTGCTGACCACCGTCAAGGAAGCGGTCGACAATGCCCTGGACGCCTGCGAGGAGGCTGGCATCCTGCCCGACATCGAGGTGCTCATCGAGGAACTTGTGGCCCCGCCCAGCCCGAGCAAGCCCGGGCGGTACGCGGTCACGATCACCGACAACGGGCCCGGAATCGTCAGGAAGCAGGTCGAGAACATCTTCGGGCGGCTGCTGTATGGCAGCAAGTTCCATCGCATGAAGATGAGCCGGGGGCAGCAGGGCATCGGCATTTCTGCCGCGGGCATGTATGGCCTGATGACCACGGGCAAGCCGATGGTCATCACCACCAAGCCCGGCAAGCGCAAGCCGGCCCACCATCTCGAGCTTGCGATGGACACCACCAAGAACAAGCCCGAGGTGACCATCGACGTCGAAACGGACGACTTCCCCCCCACCACCAGCGGCACGGGCACGCGTGTTCGGATCGAGATGGAGGCCCGCTACCAGCGGGGCAAAACCAGCGTCGAGGCCTATCTGGAGCAGACGGCCATCGCCAACCCGCACGCGCAGATCACGTTTATTCCGCCCGAGAAGGCGGCGGGCGGGCCCGCGCTCGAGACCGAGGAAGCGTCGGTCGAACTCTCGCACACGACCGAACTCGCAGACCGCTACATATTCCCCCGGGCCGTCGAGGAGTTGCCCCCCGAGACCGAGGAGATCAAGCCGCACCCCTATGGCGTTGAGCTTGGGAACTTCCTGCGGATGCTCAAGAGCACCAGCGAGAAGCAGCTCACGGGCTTCTTCAAGAATGAGTTCAGCCGCGTGCCGCCGGCAATCGTCAAGGACATCACGAATAAGGCTTCGGTCAAGGGCGGCAAGACACTGACCGGGCAGACCTACATCAAGACCGTCGACCACGACGC
The DNA here is from genome assembly GCA_044440025.1 of Phycisphaerales bacterium JB060. GTDB lineage: Bacteria > Planctomycetota > Phycisphaerae > Phycisphaerales > UBA1924 > JAHCJI01. The sequence continues at coordinate 54,063 of JBITAF010000106.1, forward strand.
GGCCGAGCGGCTGTACCGGGCGCTGCAGGACAGCAAGCTCCGCGCCCCGCCGACGGACTGCCTGGCGCCCATCGGCGTGCGGCAGATGCTCAGCGGATTGCTCAAGGGCGTGAAGGCCGAGTTCTATGCGGCAAGCACGCGCGACCCGGCGGTGTATCGCGGTAACCCGTTCCAGATCGAGGCGGCCATCGCGTTCGGCGGAGACCTACCCGGCGACGAGTCGGCGCGGGTGATTCGTTTTGCCAACCGCGTGCCGCTGCTCTACCAGCAGAGCGCGTGCTCGTCGTTCAAGGCGGTGGTCGAGACGGGCTGGAAGAACTACGGCCTCAGCCAACCCCGCGGCTCGCTGCCGGTGGGCCCCCTCGTGATCATGGTGCACATGGCCAGCGTGTGGGTGCCGTTTACGAGCGAGAGCAAGGAGGCCATCGCCGACTACGACGAGATCCGTAAGGAGATGCGCCTGGCGCTGCAGGAGTGCGGCCGAAAGCTCGGAACGTACCTCCGCCGCCGGCAGAAGATGCGGCGCGAGGGCCAGCGTCGCGATATCTTCAGCCGCTACATCGCCGAAATCGCGCGCTCGACGGCGGCGCTGACGGGCGAGGACGAGGGTAAGTTGCTGGACGCGTTGCTCGAGCAGGCCCAGGCCCGAACGGCCATCGCCGACGCGGAACTGGACGAGGACGGCAACTTCGTGAAGAAGGAGCGGACCCCGGCGGACGACGACGGCGTGATCATCGTCGACAGTGACGCGCGGCCGTCGCAGGTGGAGGCGAAGTCGAACGGGGCCGTGGCGAAGGGGGAGCCGGAGGATTCGGGCCACGGGTTGTTCGGGGATGACGAGGAGAGCGTGCCGGTGCGGCGGAAGAAGAGTGGCAAGAAGGTAAGCAAGAAGCGTCGCGCGACTACGAAGTAGGCCGTTGCTCCGGAGCGAGGCATGGAGAAGCTATACAAAACCGAAGGCGGCGAACTCCACTACTGGGAAGCTTGGGTGGCAGGAAGGCGCAAGGTGTGTGTCCATACCGGTCGAGTTGGCGACACCGGCCAAACCGAGTTCCACAAAGTACCCAGGGGCGAAGATCCTGAAGACTTTCTGGAATCGCTTGCCGAAGATCCCCTTGCTCGCGGATTCCAGGAGATTGATCCATCGCAGATGTGGTCTGTTGATATCTCGATTCCGACGGCCGGAGAGTGGCCCAGCAACAAAGAGTTGAGTCAGCGACACGCCCTTGAGGATTCATTGAACGAAGCAGTCGGTTGGATTGGCGCTGGCCATGTCGATGGCGGCGAGTCTGGCGGGGGATGCATGACCGTCTTCGTGGAGGTCGTGGACGTGGCGGCGTCGCAGGCCACTATTCTTGATTGTTTACACAAGCTGAACATCTTATCAAAAGCCACAGTGACGGCCTCCCCGCTCGAGGGTGACGATTCCCAGCAGATCATCCATCGGCCCGGGGCTTAGCGGATCACACGAGAACACCATGGCCAAGAAGACCACCAAGAAAGTCCGCTCCGCCCCTCGCAAGCGCTCGGCCGAGGCCAAGGAGCGTGATGCGAAGACCCAGGCTGCGTTGCGAGACCTCGCTGGCGGCATCGCCAAGAGTGCGCTCTCGGGCGTCGAACCCACGTTCGACGTGCCCACGCGGTCGTCGAGCAACACGAGCTGGAACAAGAAGCGCGGCATCCTCCAAATGGGTGGCGCCACCAGCACGCGGCAGATCTTCAACCTGGGCCAGGCGCGAAAGTTCATGCAATCGCTCCGCCACGCCCACGGCATCAGCCGGCTCATCGACCAGGACAAGACCACGAGCCTCCGCGGCATGTTCTACACCGGGCTGGGCGACGTGCACGACGCCCGGGGCAAGAAGACCGGCGAGAAGACCTTCGACGACCAGACCGAGAGCGATGCCATCCTCGAGGATCTCGAGGTCACGCTGGGCGCCCTGCGCGAAGAGCTGCACATCTTCGCCAAGAAGCGCGGCGCGATGGTGGGCAATATCACCATCGAGGACAGCGGCGACACCATCGACTGCCGCAAGATGGGCAGCGGCGGGTACGCCATCCCCAGCATCTGCGAGCCCGACCGCGTGAAGTTCGGCAAGTGCGAGGCCGACTTCGTGCTGCACGTCGAGAAGGACACCGTCTGGCAGCGCTTCAACGAGGATCGCTTCTGGAAGACGCACAACTGCATCCTGACCGAGGGCAGCGGCCAGCCCCCCCGCGGCGTGCGCCGCCTGCTGCACCGGCTGAACAAGGAGCTGGGCCTGCCCATCATCTGCCTGCTCGACTGCGACCCCTGGGGTCACTACATCTACAGCGTCATCAAGCAGGGCAGCATCTCGCTCGCGTTCGAGAGCGAGCGGCTGGCCATCCCCGAGGCGAAGTTCCTGGGGATTCGTTCCAATGACTTCGAGCGCTGCAACCTGAGTGAGAGCGTGCAGATCAGCCTCAACGACCGCGACATCGCGAGAGCGAAGCAGATCGCCGCCTACCCGTGGTTCCAGGACCACAAGGGCTGGCAGAAGGAGATCGCCAAGCTCCTCAAGAACGGCTTCAAGCTGGAGGTCGAGGCGTTGATCAATATCGACATCAGTTACGTGACCGAGACGTACGTGCCCGAGCGGCTGGCGGCGGAGGATTGGCTCGATTAGTGCCAATCAATCACAATCTTCCCCAACTGCTCCTGCGCCTCCAGCCGCTCATACGCGGCGCGGCCGCTCTCGGCCTTGAAGACCTGATCAACCACGGGCTTGAGTGCGCCAGCCCTGAAGAGGCTGGCCACCTCGCGGAACTCGGCGGGCGTGCCCATGGTCGAGCCCAGGATGCGGAGCTGGTTCCAGAAGATGCGGGCCAGGTCGGTGGTGGCGTCGGGGCCGGTGGTGCAGCCGGGGGTGACGTAGGCGCCGCCGCGGGCGAGGCTCTTGATGCAGGGCAGGTGGGTGGCCTTGCCGATGCTGTCGACGGCCATGTCGACGCCACGCTTGCCGGTCCATGATCGCACGTCGCGCGACCAGTCTTCACCTGTATCGAGCACGCCGTGGTCGGCGCCCATCTCCAGGGCCTTGTCGATCTTCCACTGGTGGCGGCTGGTGACGACCACGGGGCAGCCAAAGTGCTTGGCGATCTGCATCGCGCTGGTGGCCACGCCGCCGCCGATGCCGGTGACGAGCACCGACTGGCCTGCGCGTAGCCCGCCCTTGGTGACCATCATGCTCCACGCCGTGAGTGCGGTCAGGCCGAAGGCGGCGGCCTCGACGGGGTCGACGGCGCTTGACGTGTCGTCACCAAGGTCGGCCAGATGCGTGGCTGGCGCGTGGAAGAACTGGCGGTGCATGCCGTTGTGGTGCTCGCCGATGAGCTCGTAGTCGGGCGCGAGCGTGCTGCCGGGCGGGTCGCTGGGCCGCTCACGCGGCGGCACCTCGACGGCGGCGTTGACGATCACGCGACGGCCAACCCACGACGGGTCGACACCCTCCCCCACTTCCTCGACGACAGCGCACGCGTCGCACCCGCTGACGCGCGGCCAGGAGAGGTCGACGCCGGGGATGCCCATGCCCACCCACAGGTCCATGTGGTTGAGCGCGCTGCAGAGTGTGCTGAGCTTCGCGTGGCCGGGGGGTGTGGGCTCGAGGTCGGGCCAGTCGGTCTGGTAGTCGATATTGGGGGCGACGGTCTTGGACTGTTTGGTGCAGACGAGGGCGTTCATGTCACAGGATAGCGCCCACGAAAAAGCCGCCCAATCGGGCGGCTCCAAGTTCGCGAAAACCTGATTGCCTTACTTCTGCACGGTCTTGAGGCCCTGCACGTGCTTCATGCCGCGGCGGCGGTCGCGGAGGCGGCGCTTCTTGCCCACGCGGTCGCGCAGGAAGTAGAGCTTGGCCCGGCGGGCGTCGGCCCGGCGGACGACCTCGAACTTGGCGATCAGCGGGCTGTTCAGGGGCCAGGTGCGCTCGATGCCGATGTCGTCGACGACTCGGCGGACGGTGATGCTCTCGTTGATGCCCTGGCCCTTTCGGGCGATGAGCACACCGGTGAAGGTCTGCGTGCGCTCTCGCTCGCCCTCGACAATGCGGACGTGCACCTGGATGGTGTCGCCGATGTCGAAGCGGGGCACGTCGGTCTTGATGTGCTCCTGGGCGATCGAATCCAGGATGGCCTGTTGGCTCTTGGGGTTGGAAAGCGACATCGAGGGCACTCCAGCGTTCAATAAGCAATACCGCCCCAAACGGGTCGGGTCGAGATATTAGGCCCCCTGCCCACCGCCTGCAAGGCCATCGGGGCCCGGCTCCAGCAGGTCGGGCCGGCGCTCGCGGGTGCGGGCCAGGCGCTGTTCCAGCCGCCAGCGGGCCACGGCAGCGTGGTCGCCGCCCAGCAGCACGTCGGGCACGGCCATGCCCATCCACTCCCGAGGCCGGGTGTAGTGCGGGCAATCGAGAAGCCGGGCGTCGGGCGGGATGCCCATCTTCGCGGCCAGCCTGGCATCGAGCGGATCGCCGTTCGGGTCCTTGTCGGGCGTGGGGCCGAAGCTGTCCTGGCCGGCGGATTCCTCGCTCCCCAGCACGCCGGGGAGCTGGCGTATGACGGCGTCCATGAGCACCATGGCCCCCAGCTCGCCGCCGCTGAGCACGTAGTCGCCCAGGCTGATCTCCTCGGGCTCGAGCTTCTCGATGACGCGTTCGTCGAGCCCCTCGTAGTGGCCGCAGATGAGCAGGAGCCGGGGCAGGCTCGCCAGGCGCTCGACCGTCGGCTGGGTCAGCGGCCGGCCCTGGGGCGTCAGCAGCACGCGGTGGGCCGGGCGGGTGTCCATCGCCTCGGCCGCCATCACGGCGTCGTAGACCGGCTGGCAGGTCATGACCATGCCCGGACCGCCGCCGAAGGGGCGATCATCGGTCTTGTTGTGCTTGTTGCCGGCGTAGTCGCGGATGTCGGTGGCGTGCCAGTCGACCAGCCCCGCCGCCCGCGCCCGGCCCGGAATGCTGACGGCCATTGCCGCCGGGGGCTCTGCGGCGAACATTTCGGGGAAGGTTGTGAGGACGTCGATGCGCATGGCGGTTGTGCGTTCCACAAACAACGAGCCCCTCGCGCAAGCGAGGGGACATCGCGTCGGATCGGATGAGCACGGTGTGAGTCCACGGTGGTGTCCCCCCGCTGGCGCGAGGGGCTCGTTCGATCAGCCCTCGGCGGGCTTCTCCTCGCCCTCGCCACCCTCGGCGGGAGCCTCGGCAGCAGCGGCGGCCTCTTCCTCGGCCTTCTTCTTGGCCTCGGCTTCCTCGGCGGCCTTCTTGGCGGCCTGGGCGTCCTGGACGGACTTCTTGGCGTCGCTCAGGGCGCTCTCGGCCTTGGCCTTGGCGGCGTCGGCGGCCTTGGGGTCGGCGGCAGACACCGCGGCCTTGGCCTCGTTGACGGCCTCGCTGATGGTCGACGCGTAGCCGGCCAGATCAACGCCCTCGGCGTCATCGCTGCTGGCCAGCTCGCCGATCTCGGTCTGGGCCTTCTGGGCGGTCGCCAGGCCCACCTTGCAGCCCACGCGGTTGCGGTCGGCCTCGCGCTTGGCCTCCCACTTGTCCTTGAGCTTGGGGGTCAGCAGATCGTTCTTGCCCAGGATGTCCATGACGGTATCGCTGGGCTGGGCGCCGACGCTCAGCCAGTACTTGATGCGCTCGGCCTCGAGCTTGAGTTGCTTCTCGGGGTCCTTCTCGACGGGGTTGTACCAACCCAGGTTCTCGAGGACCTTGCCATCGCGCTTGACCCGCTTCTCGGCGGCAGCGATGCGGTAGAAGGGACGATGGGTGCGCCCGAGGCGCTGCATGCGGATCCGGACCACTGGATGCTCCTTTGGGTCTGGTTTTCTGAGCCTGCCTGCTGGTCGGGGGCTGGTTCCGGCACGGGCCGGGCCCGCAGGTGGGTCGAGATGGTAGGCGGGAAGCTTGAGTCAGGGACAGCCGTCGACGAAGGCGTTCTGAAAAGCCAGGAAGTCGAATAGCGTGAGCGAACCATCGCCGTCGAAGTCGGCCGCGAGGTCGCCCATGGCGAAGAGGTTCTGGAACGCAAGGAAGTCGAAAATCGTCGCCACGCCGTCACCGTCGTAGTCGATCGCGCACGGCTCCACACAATCTGCGCCAGGCATCACCAGGTAGGGCACGCCTTCGACACCATCGCGGGTGCCCAGACCAACCATCCAGCACGAATCGTTGATGGCAACCGCCCCACCCAGCGCGGTCCAGCCCTCGGCGGGATCGACCCGGTCGATCAGCCGTACGTAGGCGCCGCCGTACCACATGCGGCCATCATCGCCGAACGGCCAACGCCCAGCGACAACGCCCGCGGCATTGATGTCCTGCGGGTTGAGTTGGGCGAGTTCGACCGGCGCCCCGCCGGAGGACAGATCGACCACGTATCCCACGCCGCCCGCGACGGCGACCTGACCAGCCTCGTTGATCGCATAAGCCCGGCTGGCGAACGACGACGTGCCGGGCAGGGCGTCGGGCTGACCGTCGATGTCCCAGATCGTCGCCTGCACCCCGCAGCCGCCCGTGTCGGGATTATCGCTGAAGCCTACGACGACGCCCCGGTCGTCCACCGCATCCCCAAGTTCCGTGCATGCCGAGCCAGGGCCCCTCCTCGGGAGAGCTTCAAAGAAGGTTCCTCCCGAACGATTGAGGACGGCCTGCCCGAGCACGGGCTCTAAGATGTGGCCGGCGAGCACGCCGCTTGGGGAGATGCCGAAGTATCGCGCGGGCGCGGGCGTGTCGGTCGCGGGGTCCTGCCCTTGCAGGTAGTGGAGCACGCCGTCGGACGTGGGGCTGGCCCACACCGTCGCAGCGCTGGTCACGCTCGCTTGCGAGAAGCCGGCGATCTGGCCCGCGTCGTTAAGGGCCTCTCCCACGGGCAGATCGAACGAACCACCAGCCGAGGGCGGCGGCGATCGCAGGGCAATGACCGCTCCATCCTGCCACACGAAGCCGGGCCCGATGCCGCCCGGGCTCGCGGCCATCCGCATCAGCACCTGGCCCACGTTGTTCAGATCGTTCACCGTGTAGCCCGCGAAGCCAGGCTGGCTCAGGTCGATGATCTCCAGCGAGCCGCCCTTCAGCAGGCAGTCGCACGGCTCGCTCAGCGGCTCGGGCACGCCCTGGGCGAGGGCCGAGCCGGCGAGACTGACAATGGCAAAGTAGGAGAGGGCGGTCGTCTTCATGGCTGGTCTCCCAGATATGAAGTCCAGAATACCACAAACCGCCCACCCACACAAGCCAAAGTGGGGCGGACGGTGTGTATTTCTCTTGGATCTTAATCGCTCTGGGCTTGGAACGAATCACCGATCCCGGATCGCCCGCACCACCAGCAGCACGTCGATCAGGTCGACTCGGCCGTCCTGGTTCAGGTCCTCGGCGCAGCTGGCGCAGGGGCCCAGGGCGTGCAGGACGGCCAGCAGGTCGTGGATGTTGACCTCGCAGTCGCCGGTGACGTCGCCGAAGACGCTGCAGCCGCCGCCCGAGACGCGGAAGATGGCCGTGGTGCCCGAGACCTCGTGGGCCGCCAGCAGCAGGGCCTCGCCCGTGGGGCTGTCATCGGCCGAGATGAACACCAGGCCCTCGGGAGCCAGATCGCCCGCGGTGCCCAGGGCCGGGTCGCCCGAGAAGTCGCGAGTGTTGATGTAGCTCTCGAAGGCTGGCTCGTTCGGGTCGGTGATGTCGTAGACGAAGATGCCCCCCACGCGCTCGGCCCCGACGAAGGCGTAGGTGTTGCCGCCGATCGTGCCCAACGCCAGCGCCTCGGGCTCGGGCCCCTTGTCGTCACTGCGGTTGTCGAAGCTGTCGTTCTCGTCGTTGGTGCTGTTGAAGTCGTCCGGCAGCAGCATGGCGGTAATCTCTTCGAGGTCGCTGCCCGAGTCGAAGACCAGCTCGCCGTCGGTCGAGTAGATGCTGAAGCTGCGGGCGCCGTAGCTGAAGAGGCGGTCGTAGTCGCCGTCGCCGTCGGTGTCGCCCAGGGTGGTGGTGATGTTCAGGCGGCCGAGGTTCTCCTCGAGCTGCAAGCGCGCGGCGCTCGGGAAGGCGTCCGGGTCCAGGGTCAGGTCGGCCACGCGGGCCTCCTCGCTGAAGCCGTCGTAGTCGCGGGCGTCGCCCTCGTTGGCCGTCACGATCAGCGTCTGGCCGGCAACCTCGTACGCCGCGATGGCGTCGGGCATGGGGATGCTAAAGACCGGCCAGGTCGTGATGTTGATCTCGCCGTCGCGGTTGCTCACGTCCATTGCGTTGGCCGCCAGGCTGTGGTTCTTGACGGCCAAGCCCCAGATGTCGCTGACGCGGGCGGCGCGGATGTTCACCTCGACGATCGCGTTGTTCTCCTGGCACACGACGTAGGCCGTGCGGCTGTCAGCGCTGACGGCGATGTACTCGGGCTCCAGGTCCTGGGCGATCGTTGCGCCCGGGCCGAAGATGCGGACGCTCTCGTCCAGATCGCCCGGGCGGATGCGCGAGAAGTCCGCCGTCCGCACGTCGCGCTGGCGGACGGTGCGCCACGGGCGGATGCGGATGACGCTCACGCTGCCCTCGGGGTCGACGGTGTAGTCGGCGCTCGGCTCGCCCTCGTTGGCCACCAGCAGGTAGCGGCCGTCGGGCGTGAAGGTCAGCATGTCGGGCAGGGCGCCCACCTGGACGGCCGACTCGAAGTTGCCATCGGTGTCAAAGAAGGCGACGGTGCCGTTGTCCTGGGCCACCTCGGCCTCGACGGCGACCGCGACGCGGCCGCCCGAGACCGCCACCGAGTTGACGCCCGCCCCGTAGGGCGCCAGGTCGATGGTGAACGCGAGCACGGGGTTGCTCGGGTCGGCGATGTCCAGCGCGTCGACGGTGTTGGCGTTGGCGTTGGTGACGAACGCCAGGCCACTGGCGGCGTCGTAAACCACGATCTCGGCGGCGCCCTCGTCGAAGGCCCCGGTCTCGTAGCGGCCAAGGAACTCGAGTTCGACGGTCTGCGCCACGGCGGGGGCGGCGGTGGTGGCGACGGCAAGGCCGGCGACGGCGAGCAAGCTCTTGAGCATAACACGACTCTCCTCTTCGATGCCCACGGGGCGCACCGCATCCATCGCGGCACGCACTGCGGCCGAAGATAGAGAGCTTGCGCCGGGCCCGAACGCCCCCTGCGCGGCGCTGACAAACTCTTCACCGTTCCTGAACGCGGGCGCTCAGGGGCAGCCGGCGTCGAAGGCGCTCTGAAAGGCGAGGAAGTCGAACAGTGTCAGGGCGCCGTCGCCGTCGAAGTCGGCGGCGGGGTCGCCCCGGTCGAACAGGCTACCAAAGACGAGGAAGTCAAAGATCGTCAGCTCGCCGTCGCCGTCCAGGTCGGCCGGGCAGCCCGGGACCTGGCACCGCCAGCGCGCGACGCTTGGCACGGTGCGTCCGCCCGCCTCGCTGAAGGAGCCCGCCACGTAGACGCCCGCTGCGCCGCCCGCGCCGTCGTCGTCGATCGCGTCCATCCACGCGACCGATCCGTTCAGGCCGGCGCCCAGCGCTTCCCAGCCGATACCGTCCCACCGGGCGATGTTGCGGGCCGCGACCCCATCGACCGAGTTAAAGTCTCCGCCCAGGTAGATCGCCTCGCCGCGGCCGTCGTCGTAGGCGGCCAGCTCGAAGCTGAAGCCGGTCGTGCCCGCGCCCATCGGGCTCCAACTCGAGCCGTCCCATGAGGCGACGCGGCTGGCCGGGGCCCCGCCGGCGGTCGAGAAGTTCCCCGCGGCCACCAGCACCGGGCCGACCGCCGGCAGCGTGGCCCACTGCAGGTCGCCGATCGCCGTGCCCCCGATGCCGCCGCCCAGGGGCGACCAGCTCGATCCGTCCCAGCGGGCGATCATGGACGCGGGCGCGCCGCCGGCGGTCGAGAACGAGCCGCCCGCGTAGAGGGCCGGGCCATCGCCCAGGTCGGCCACCTCCATCGCAATGGGCGCGCCGCCGAGCCCCGTGCCCAGGGGCGACCAGTCCGTCCCGTCCCACCTGGCGATGCGCTCGGCCGCCACCGATCCGGCCGAGACGAAGACCCCGCCGGCGTAGAGCGCCGGGCCGGCGCCGTCGTCGTAGACCGCCAGGGCGTAGGCCTCGCGGTCGAACCCGCCGCCAAGGCCCCGCCACTGGGATCCATCCCACTTTGCGATGTGGCCCAGGTCCTGGCGGCCGAAGGCCAAGATGTTGCCCGCGACGTAGAGGGCCGGGCCCGTGCCGTCGTCGAACCACGCCATGGCGTGGGCCACCCCGGTGAGCTCGGCCCCCAGATCGATCCACGCGCGGCCATCCCAGCGGACCAGGATCTTCGGCTCGGTGCTGCCGCCGCCGAAGCCGGCCACGCCGAAGATCGTCGGCCCCGAGTCCAAGCGGACGGCCGTCAGGCCGCTGACGAACCTGGCGTAGAAGCCGCCGTCCAGGCTCGAGAAGCTCGCGCCGTCCCAGGCCATGACCCCTCCCAGGCTCGAGCGGTCGATGCGGTCGAAGCCGCCGGCCACGACCAGCCTTTCCGGCCCGCCAACGGTCGTGGGCACGAATCCCAGCACGACGTCCCGAGCATCGTCCAGGCGTTGGGGCAGCAACGCCCAGCGGTCCGTCCATCGCGCGAGTCGCCGCGAGGTCGCCCCGCCCGCGCGGTCGAACCCACCGCCCACCAGCAGCTCGGGCCCATCGGGGCCCTGGAAGGAGCCCAGCGCCAGCACGTCGGGCACCGAGCCGGCGCCGGCCGAGACGCCCGTGCCCAGCGCGCTCCACGCCGCGCCATCCCACCGCGCGATGTGGTTCACGCGCACGCCCCCGGCCTCGAGGAACCGCCCGCCCACGTACAGGTCCGGGCCGTCGCCGTCGTCGTGCACGGCCATGCTCGAGGCGTAGGTCGTGCCGGGGGTCGAGCCGGTGAGGCCGGCGCCCAGGTCGAACCAGTTGCGGCCGTCCCACCGGGCCACGCGGCTGGCCCCGCGTCCGCCGGCGATGGCGAACGTGCCGCCCACGAACAGGGACGCGCCCGAGCCGTCGTCATAGACCGCCAGCGTGTTGACCGCCAGGTCGAAGGCCGACCCGCCCACGCCGAAGCCGCCAAACGTCGCGTCGGCCACCGGGGACCAGGCGTCGCCGTCCCACTGGGCCAGGTGGTCGACGGTGACCAGCGCCCCGCCGGGGCCGACGGTGGTGAACCGCCCGCCCACGTACAGCTTCGGCCCGTCTCCCGGATCGAACACGGCCATCGACCGGACCTGGCCAGAAACACCGCCGTCGAGCGCGTGCCACTGGGCGCCGTCCCACCTGGCGATGGAGCGGACGACCTGGCCGCCCGCGCGGACGAACGAGCCCCCGGCGTAGAGCGATGGTCCCGTGCCATCGTCGTAGACCGCCAAAGCGGCCACGGATCCGTCCAACCCCTCGCCCAGCGGCTCCCACGCGAGCCCGTCCCAGCGGACGATGTTCATCGCGTCGGCCGAGCCCGCCTGGGTGAAGCCGCCGGCCAGGTACAGGGCGGCGCCGCGGCCATCATCGAACTCGACGGCGCAGGCGAACCCGCCGTCGCGGGCGCCCGGATAGCCGAACGCCCTCTCGCCCGGGCCCGGGGCCCACCCCGGCTCGCACTGGCCCAGCGCGATGGCGGTCCACAAGAGGGTCAGGCAGGCGGCGAGCGGCGCGAGGCGGTGTGGCATGGGCGTTGTTCCTCTGCAATGGGGCGATGGTCCGCCCAGCATACCCGAGCGTGGCCCCCGGCACAAGGCGATCTGGCGCCGGGCGATGGCCGTATCTCCGAAGCCCGCCGGAGCGCGAGCCCGATCGCCGGGCGCCCTGGCGGCCTACGGGCACCCCGCCTCGAACGCGTTCTGGAAGGCCAGGAAGTCGAAGAGCGTCAGCTGGCCATCGCCGTCGAAGTCGGCGCGGGGGTCCATCGCGTCGAAGAGGTTCTGGAAGGCGAGGAAGTCGAAGATGGTCAGCTCGCCGTCGGTGTCCAGGTCGGCCGGGCAGGGCGGTGGCAAGGGGCAGCCCCAGCGGGACATGTGCCCCGAGACCACGCCACCGGCCGTCTCGAACTTGCCCCCCGCGTACAAGGCGGGGCCCCCGGCGTCAACGACCCCTTGCAGTGCAAAGCCAAAAGCGCCCAAGCCGCTGCCCAGCGGTAACCACGAGGCGCCATCCCACCGCGCGATGTCCTGTGCGCTCGTGGCGGGCACGCCGAAGTTGCCCGTGGCGAAGAGGGCATCGCCCGCTCCATCGTTAATGACCGTAAAGGCCCGGACCGAATGGCCAAAGCCGGGCGTGAAGCCCTGGGGCAGCGGCCGCCAGGCGGTCCCGTCCCAGCGTGCGACGAGCCCGGCCGGCTGGCCGTCGGCGCTGGAGAACACACCGCCGGCGTACAGCGCGAGCCCGGACCCGTCGTCGAAGGGCTCAAGTGCCCACACGCTCCCGCCATAGCCATCGAAGCCCTGGCCCACTGCCGACCACACCGCGCCGTCCCACCGCGCGATGTGCTCGGCCGCCGCGCCGCCGGCCGAGGAAAACCGCCCGCCCACGTACAGCGCTTCGCCCGTGCCATCATCATACACGACCAGCGTGTACCCATCGCTGTTCAGTCCGGTGCCAAGGGCCGTCCAGTTCGTTCCATCCCAGCGTGCGATGTTCCGGGCCGGCTCGCCCCCGGCCGATTCGAAGATGCCCGCGGCGTAGAGCGCCGGGCCCGAGCCGTCGTCGAACACGGCCAGCGCGTAGATACGATCGAACTGGTCGCCCACGCCCGCGCCCAGGGGCGTCCAGGCAGAGCCGTCCCACCGCGCGATATTGCGGGCGGGGGCGCCGCCGGCCTGGTCGAACTTGCCCGCGGCGTACAGCGCTGGCCCGGCAACGCCATCGTCCATCATCGCCAGCGCCAGCACCTGCCCGTTCACGCCCGGGGCGCTGGGCCCGCCCAAGGCGGACCAGGACAGGGTCGACAGGTCCCACCGGGCGATGCCCCATGCGGGCACTACGGCGCCGCTGAATGAGCCCCCGGCGTACAGGGCCTCTCCCGTGCCGTCGTCGAAGAGCACCAGGTCCTGCACGTCGCCGGTCAGGCCACGCCCGAACCCGCTCCAGGCCTGCCCGTCCCATCGCGCGGCGTAGGGAACGCGGAGCGCGCCGGTCCGCGCGAAGCGGCCGAAGGCGAACAACTCGCCGCCGCCATCGCCGTCGCTCGTCACGAGGGCCGTGGCGTCGTTGTTGAAGCCCTCACCCATCGCCTCCCATCGCCCATCACGCCACCGCGCGATGTGGCCGTCGCCACCCCCGATGCGGGCGTCGAACTCGCCGCCGGCGACGATCGCCGGACCACCCCCATCGTCATAGACGCACAGCGTGTGGACGGTATCGTCCAGGCCAACCCCCACGCGGCTCCACGCGTCGCCGTCCCATCGCGACATGTTGAACATCTGCACGCCCGCGACCCAGCCGATGCTGCCGCCGACGTACAGGTCCTCGCCGCCGCCATCGTCGAACGCCACCATGGCGTTGACCCGGCCTTCCCAGACTCCCACGGCCGACCACCGTGCGCCGTCCCACCGTGCCAGGCCCGTAGCCGGCAGCACGCCGTCGACCGAAAAGAAGCCGCCAACATAAAGCGCGGGGCCCGACCCGTCGTCGTGGCCGTAGAGCGCCACGATTTCGCCCTGCGCACCAACGCCCAGCGACGACCAGCTTGTCCCGTCCCACCGGGCGACCCCCGGCGTATCGACGCCGCCCGCTTGGTCGAACCAGCCGCCCGCGTACAGCGCCGGCCCGCGCCCGTCGTCGAAGACCGTCATCGTCTGCACGCGGCCGTCGATGTCGCCGCCCACGGGCGACCAACCCACGCCGGGTGTCCACCGCGCGATGCCGCGCATCTGCTGGCCGCCCGAGCCCCAGAAGTCGCCTCCGGCGTACAGGGCCTCGCCCGTGCCGTCGTCGAAGACCGCCAGGGCGTACACGCTGCTATCGAAGCCCTCGCCCATCGCCGACCACGTCTCGCGTTGGATGTCCCACCGCGCGATCCGGGCGGCCCGCACGCCGCCCGCCGACTCGAAGTCGCCGCCGATGAAGACCGCCGGCCCGTTGCCGTCGTCCCACACGATGGCCGCGCGGACCTCCCGGTCCACGCCCACCACGCCGAAAAGGTCCGGCGTCCACACCGGTTCGCACTGGCCCATCGCGATGGCGGACCAGGCGAGCATCAGGAAGGCGGCGATCGGCGCGTGGCGGTGTGGCATGGGCGTTCCTTGTCTGCGGGGGGCCTCTGGCTGGCCCAGCATACCCGATGCGCTCCCCCGACGCAACGCCTTCTGGCCCCGCCCGCCCGCTTCTCGGACCACACCGGGTCTCGGTGGGGCCAAACCAGCCTTCGGCGCGGCCATACCAGCCCCCGGCACGGCCAAACCAGCCCTCGGCGCGGCCCGACCGACGCCCGGCGCGGCCCGACCGGCCTCCGATCCGGCCCACCAGAAACCCCCGCAGGCCAGCCCACTTCCAGTAAAGCCGCCCCCCAGCCCCGCCGATAGCCATCCCGGAGACCCTTTCAGCACCCAGGAGACCCCGCCATGGCACGATACCCACGACCCCAGCAGGAACTGGCCCAGTGGGCCACGCAGAAGGCCGCCGTGTGGGCGGCGGCGGAGAACATCGGCCTCACCGAGGAGCAGACGGCGTTGCTCGGCCAGCGTGCGGGGGCGGTGGCGCGCGCACAACAGCCACCACCGGGCCCCCCGGCCGCGGGGCGCGCGGGCCCGC
>JBITAF010000107.1:0-5532 GCA_044440025.1 Phycisphaerales bacterium JB060
CAGCAGGTCTTCCTTGCGGGTGCCGCTCGCGGCCAGGTTCATCGCCGGGAACAACCGTCGCTCGGCGACCTTGCGGTCGAGAATGAGCTCCATGTTGCCGCTGCCCTTGAACTCTTCGAAGATGACCTGGTCGCCCTGGCCGCCGGTGTCGACCAGCGCCGTGGCGATGATCGTCAGCGAGCCGGCCTCCTCGGTCTGCCGGGCGGCGCCGAAGATCTGGCGCGGCACCTCCAGCGCCTTGCTGTCAATGCCACCGCTGAGCGTTCGGCCGCTGCTGGAGTACTCCCGCGAGCGGTTGAATGCCCGGCCCAGTCTGGTCAGCGAGTCGAGGATGATCACCACGTCCTTGCCCAACTCGACCAGACGCTTGCAGCGTTCCATCGTCACGGTGGCCACCTGGATGTGTCGCTCCGCGTCGTGGTCGGCGCTCGAGGCGACGACGGTGACGCGCGAGCTGTCCCACGGCTTGTCGGGATCGCCGGGGCCGTGCCCGGTGAGCGATCGGCGGAAGTCGGTAACCTCCTCGGGCCGCTCGTCGACTAGCAGCACGAACACCTCGGTGTTGTCGTGGTTGGTAAGGATGGCTGTGGCGATGTCCTTGAGCAGGGTGGTCTTGCCGGCCTTGGGCGGGCTGACGACCATCGCACGCTGCCCGAAGCCGATCGGGCAGAACATGTCAATGAGCCGGCACGAGGCGGGGCAGCCTCGATACTCCAGCGACATCCGCGGGCTGGGATCAATGGTCGTGAGCTCTTCGAAGGGTGTGGGCTGGGGCGCATCCTCCGGGTGCTCGCCCTCGATCGTCAGCACCCGGTCGGCCAGTGGGGCCTTGGCGCCGCCTCCGCTCGAGGGGCGGCGATTTCGACGGTTGCGGTTGCGTCCGCCGCCCTGCCCGTTCTGGCTCACACTGGCCTGCTTCTCGCTCAGGCGCACCTCGACGCGCATGCCGGGCTTGAGCCCGTAGCGGTCCACGAGGGATCGTGGCAGGATTGGGTCGTCATCGCGGAACTGCACGGTATCGCCCGCCAGGGGCCGTAGCCGGACATCCCCGCGCCGTGGTTGGTCCACCAGGCCGGAAAAAGTCGTCATGTTGTCCATCGTCCGCTGGATCTACGCGTCAGAGAGCCAGACGAGGCCCTGCTCGCGAAGATCTGCTTTCCTGTGGTATCGGTCCGATAGGGGGCATCGCTTTGGGCCCACCCGTCTTGACTGGCGTATCAGAGGCCGCCGGGGCCGCGATGTCAATCTAACCCGCCAAAGCAATCGGGCATTCCCATCCCGCCCGGGACAACGCACAAATGGCTCCCGATGGTCAGACTCGCCGGATTCGGCTATGCTCGGCGTTTGCAGGGTGCGGGGTTATCGGTAGCCCGGACACCCCCCTCCATGTCCCTCCCGGAGCGCTCGACACCAGATGGAGGTCCTACGCGGCATCGCGGTCTCGCCAGGGCTGGTCATCGGCCGCATCTTCCTGCTGGAAGACGAGGACCGCCGCGTGGTGCGGCGGTTCACCCCCGCGGCCGGGTCCGAGGAAGAGGCCACGCGGGCCAAGACGGCCCTCCAAGCGTCGGTGACCGAGTTGCAGTCGGTCAAAGATCGAGCCGAGCGGGAGATGGGCGAGGAGGCGGCCAAGATCTTCCTCTTCCATATCGGCGTGCTCCAGGATTCGTCGCTGCGCAACCCGATCTTCGAGCGTATCGAGAACGAGCACATGGCCGCCGAGCACGCCG
The DNA here is from genome assembly GCA_044440025.1 of Phycisphaerales bacterium JB060. Lineage (GTDB taxonomy): Bacteria > Planctomycetota > Phycisphaerae > Phycisphaerales > UBA1924 > JAHCJI01. The sequence continues at coordinate 1,731 of JBITAF010000107.1, forward strand.
TCGAGGCCACCTTCGGCGACTGGGCCAACCGGTTCGCGCGGATGGGCGACTCGGCCTTCACCTCCAAGGTCGACGACCTGGAGGACCTCCGCAACCGTGTGCTGGGCCACCTGATGGGCGAGCACAACCGCACGCTGGACGAGCTCAAGCACCCGGCGATCGTGGTGGCCGACGACCTGACACCCTCCCAGGCGGCCGGGTTCGATCGCGAGATGGTCCTGGCCTTCGTGACCGATCGGGGCGGCCGCACGAGCCACACCGCTATCGTCGCGCGCGCCCTGAACAGCCCGGCCGTCGTGGGCCTGCGCGATATCGCGCGGATCGCCCGCGAGGACGCGACCATCATCGTCGACGGGCTCGAGGGCGTGGTCATCCTCGACCCCACCGACGAGCAACTGGATCGCTACAAGGAACGCCAGGCCCGCATGGAGCGGCGCGAGACCGTGTGGAAGGAGCAGGCTTCCGAGCCCAGCATCACCACCGACGGCCAGCACGTCCGCCTGCTGGGCAACATCGAGTTTCCCGACGAGATCTCCCACGAGCTCGAGGTCGGCGGCGAGTGCGTGGGCCTGTACCGCACCGAGTTTCTCTACCTCACCAGCGACACCGAACCCTCCGAAGAGGAGCACTATGAGGCCTACCGACGCTGTGTCCAGCAGCTCGAGGGCCGCGAGCTGATCGTTCGAACCGTCGACCTGGGCGCCGACAAGTACACCCAGCACAGCTTCGAGCTGCCCGAACGCAATCCATTCCTGGGCAACCGCTCGATCCGCTATTGCCTGAGCAACCTGCCGATGTTCAAGCGACAGCTCCGGGCCCTGTTGCGGGCCAGCGCCGACGGGCCGCTCAAGATCATGTTCCCCCTGGTCACCACCGTGCACGAGCTGCGGCAGGCCAAGTCCATCGTCCGCGACGTCATGGAAGACCTGACCGAGGAGGGCATCGCATTCGACCCCGACGTGCCCATGGGCATGATGATCGAGGTGCCCGCCGCCGCCGTCATCTCCTCGAGCTTCGCTCGCGACGCGGCCTTCTTCAGCATTGGCACCAACGATCTGGTCCAGTACACGCTGGCGGTCGACCGCACCAACGAGCGGGTGGCCGACTTGTTCACGGCCATGCATCCGGCGGTGCTCAGACTGGTCCGCGACGTCATGCGGGGGTCCAAGAGCCGCCAGATCCCCGTCTCGTGCTGCGGCGAGTCGGCCGCGGAACTCGATTTTGCCGTGTTGCTGATCGGGCTGGGCGTGCGTACCCTATCCGTGGGCTCGTACTCGATTCCGCAGGTCAAGCGGCTGGTACGGAGCGTGTCCGCAGAGGAATGCGCCCGGATCGCCCGGCGGGCCCTCTCGCTCGAATCGCCGTCGGACGTCACCGCGTACGTCCGAGAGCGTGTCCGCAAGGTCATGCCAGGCGTGTTCGATTCGGGCGAGGATTAGTCTCGATCCATCGGCACAAACCGCCGATAAGACCCCAGGCCGGCCCGATTTCGGGCGTCAGGCCAAACCCCACCCCCACGAGGGCCGTAGATGTTCGTGGGATCCGTCGGGGCGCTTGAAGCTTCGCGCAATCACGGCCCTTGCACCCCGCCGCGAGCCACAGGCCCCCGGCGGAGACTTGCGACAGACATCGACGCCCGCCAGAGGCCGCGGATTGGCCAGGCCCGGCCGGCGTCCACCACAGGCACGATCGACTCCGATCATTGCCGTTCACACATTGCGGAGCCGCCGAAGTGACCCCCCGAACCCCTCTCGCAGGCCCGACCGCCGCCCATGGGTGTGGCGTCGCCGGCCGCGCGGCGGTGGCGGGCGGCCCGGCCCTCCCTGCACGAGAGCGTCCACATCATGGCACGAAAGTCCAGCACCTCCGACAACGGATCGTCCACCAAGGCTGAATCGACCGACACCAAGAAGACTTCGAAGAAGACAAGCAACAAGACCTCCCGCTCGCCCTCCAGCCGGGGCCGCGGCCGCTTCCAGAGCGACGCCATCGAGTCCAGCGGCGGCGCCCCGGGCGCGTCGCGCATGCTCGTCAACTACATCCCCGGCGACGAGTGCCGCATCGCCTTCGTCGAGGATGGCAAGCTCGAGGAATACCACGCCGAGCCCACCGGCACCACAAGCCGCGTCAACAACATCTACCTGGGCGTGGTTCGCAACATCAACACCGCCGTCCAGGCCGCCTTCGTCGACTTCGGGCTCGACGAGCACGGCTTTCTGCACACCACCGACGTGCACCCACGCTACTTCCCCAAGAACGAGGACGCCGCCGAGCGCGTGGGCATCAAGACCCCCCGCCGCGACCGTCCGCCGATCCAGAAGTGCTTCAAGCCGGGCGATCGCATCATGGTCCAGGTCCTCAAGGAGGGCGTGGGCACCAAGGGCCCAACCCTGACCAGCTACATCTCGATCCCCGGCCGCTACCTGGTCATGATGCCCGGCATGGACAACGTGGGCGTCTCCCGCAAGGTCGAGGACGAGGACACCCGCCGCGCCATGCGCAAGGTGCTCGACCAGCTCGAGCTGCCCGAGGGGTTCGGCTTCATCCTCCGCACCGCCGGCATGGAGCGCACCAAGACCGAACTGAAGCGAGACCTGGCCTACCTCAAGCGTCTCTGGAGCGACATGGAGAAGCGGCAGAAGGGCAAGAAGGGGCCCCAGGAGCTCTACGCCGAGAGCGACCTGCTGCTCCGCGCCCTGCGAGACCTGGCGGGCACCGAGGTCACCGACATCATCATCGACGACCCCGGTGCGCTGGCCCGGGCCGAGCGGTTCATCAAGATCGCCTCGCCCCGCAGCCGCCCGCAGCTGCGCCAGTACACCGGCCGGGCGCCCATCTTCGCGGCCTTCGGCATCGAGCAGCAGATCCACAACATCCACTCTCGCGAGGTGCCCCTGCCCAGCGGCGGACGCCTGATCTTCGACGAGACCGAGGCCCTGGTGGCCATCGACGTCAACAGCGGCCGCAGCCGCGGCGCCCGCGACGCGGAGAGCAACGCCTTCAACACCAACATGGAGGCCGCCGACGAGATCTGCCGCCAGCTCCGCCTGCGGGACATGGGCGGCCTGGTCATCAGCGACCTGATCGACATGCGCCACGCCAGCAACCGCAAATCCATCGAGCAACGCTTCGCCGAGAGGCTGGGCCGCGACCGCGCCAAGAGCACCATCCTGCCCATCAGCGAGTTCGGGCTGCTCCAGATGACCCGCCAGCGCATGCGTTCCAGCCACGAGCGCACCCACTTTGCCGAGTGCAGCCTGTGCAAGGGCCGCGGCGTTATCCGCCGGCCCGACAGCGTGGCCGCCGAGGCGCTGCGCGATCTGGCCCTGGTCGCCAGCCACGACAAGGTCGCCCGCGTCGAGATGGTCGTCTCCGCCCAGGTCGCCAGCCACCTGCTCAGCGGCCGCCGCAAGCAGCTCAGCCGCATCGAGCGCGTCAGCGGCGTCATCACCGAGGTCCGCGTCTCGGAGACCATGGCCGCCGAGCGGTTCGTGCTGCACGCCTACGAAGAGAACGGCAACGACATCAACCTCGAGAAGCTGCCCAGGCTGCCCGACCCCGAGCAGTTCCTCGTCGACGCCGAGGGCTTGGCCACCGACGGGCTCGTCGAGACTATCGCACCCCAGCCCGACGAAGAAGAGGACATCATCCCCACCGTCGAAGCCCACCCCATCGAGCTCGACGCGAGCTACGAGGAAGAGGACGAGACCGACGAGCGTGACGAGCGCAGTGGACGCCGCAGGCGCCGTCGCCGCCGCCGTGGTGGCCGAGGTGGACGCGGCTCGGGCGAGGAAGCCGCCCA
>JBITAF010000108.1:0-7854 GCA_044440025.1 Phycisphaerales bacterium JB060
TCTCCCCGTTGACCCGCGGCCGGGGGGCGGGGGGGGCCGGGTGGGGCGGGCGTTGGGTGTGCCCCGGCCCGCCGCGGTGGTCGGCCTGGGCCGGGTGGGGCAGCGACCTATCGCCCGCCTCGCGACGTGTGAAGCTGGTGATGTCGAAGGCCACGCCCGGCTGGGTGCGCCGGCGGATCTGGGCCGAGAAGTCCTCCTCGAAGGCCATCGCCTGGAGCCAGTCGGCCTGCCGCTGGTCCATCGACGCCACCACACGGATGTCCTCGCTGGCCACCACCGTGCACACCGGGTCGCCCTGGGTCAGGTACTGGCCGGCCAGCCGCCGTGGGTCGTCTGCGATCGAGCCGGCGTGCGGCGCGCGCGTGGTCAACGCGTCGACCCGCGATTGCAGGAATCGCACCCGTTCTTGCAGCACCGCCCGGCGTTCCAGCATGATCTCGGCCACCGGGACATCCTGGGACATCGCAGAGCGGAATCGCGACTCAAGCTCTCGGAACGCCCCACGGGTTCGCTCAAGCTGGGCCAGCAACTCGGGATTCTCGGCCACCACGATCGCCTGGCCGGCTTGGACGTGCTGCCCGGGTCTGGCCAGCACCTCGGTCACGAACCCGTCGCTGCCGGCAAACACGCCGGTGAACCGCTCACTCTCGATGACCGCGCTGGCCCGCCGGTAGTCGGGCATCGGCACCGCGCCCACCAGCAGCCCGGCCAGGGCGATCCCAGCGATGCTTGTCAGCACCGCGCGGCCACGCTTGTCGGCCAGCTGCGGGCTGCTGGCCAGCCAGTGCGTCCACTTACCCATCGGCATCACGAACCACACCGTGGCCGTCCAGATCGCCAGCACGAGCCCCAGGCCGAACATCTGGCCCATCACGAACAGTGTGATCGAGAAGAACAGGAACACGCGGTACACCATCGCCGCCCAGCCGTAGGCGATCAGCCAGGGCTTCTCGCCTGGCTGGATGGTGGGGGGCTTGGCGTTGCGGATGCGGTACATGTGCTTCTGAAACTGGAACTTGATGAGATTCTGGGCCCGCTGCATGAGGTTGGGCGCCTCGAGCAGGTCGCTCAGGATGTAGTACCCATCGAAACGCATGAGCGGATTGGCGTTAAAGAGGATGGTGCTGATGCTGGCCGTCAGCATTGCGCTGTAGGCAAACTGGTTCACCACGCCGCCGGTGTCCAGTGTCGCCAGCCACACGAAGGCCGCGATCGACGCCGCCGCCAACTCGAAGATCATGCCCGCCGCGCCCACGGCCATCCGCTGCCACTTGCTGGGAAAGGCCCAGGTGCTCGACGCGTCGACGAAGGGTGCCGGGAACATCACCAGCATCATGATGCCAAGCTCGGGCACCTGCCCGCCGAACCGCTTGCACACCAGCCCGTGCCCGCTCTCGTGGATGATCTTGCTGACGATGAACACGACCATCAGCCAGGGCCAGTTGGCCGGTGCGATGGCCCCCTGGAACCGCTCGGTGTCGAACAGCGAGCCAGCCTCGCCCGTGAGCGCCACGATGGCGCTCAGCAGCAGCACACACCACGCGATGAACCCCCAGCGGTTGAGGATCGGCCGCACGATGGGCTCGACGGCCGTAAAGATCGAATCCGGATTGAACAGCCGGATACGGAAGTACATGATGCCCATCGCCTGCCCGATGGCCTTCTTCTTCACACGCTCGCGGCCACGACGTAGGAGCTGGTCGGTTTCGGGCGTGTCGTCAGCCTTGAGCAGGTTGGCGTTGTAGAGCTGGCTGATCAGCTCCACGGTCTCCACCTGCGTGGGCGCCGCGTCGCCGTGGGTCTCCAGGCACAGGTGCCAGGTCTCTTCGACCGTCCGCTTGCCGTCCAGCAAGCATACAAACTCGTACGCCATGGGCGTCAGGCGATAGAACTGGTTGCTGGCCGGGTCGTGCACCACGTGCCAGCGACGCCCGCGGTAGTGCTGGCGGGTGATCTGGGTATGGCTTCGCAGGCGCGGCCTCATCGTGCGCACGCGGCTCCACATCGGGCTGAAGGTCGGGCGTTCACTCATGCGGCTTCACCTCAATACCACAGCCACAGCCGGGCTGTATCCAGCAGCCGTCGGCTCAGCACCCAGATGATCCGCCGGTCGCCCGTGTCCACATACGCGATGCCCTCCATGCCCGGCCGTAGCCATCCCGGCGGGTTCTCCAGCGTACCGCGAAGCTCGAAGATGTTGCTGCCCTCGTCGGGCTGGCCCATGGGCACCAGGCTGTTGGCCGTAAACTCGAATCGCTCGCCCGGCCGCGCTCGCGTGGCGAAGCCGCCCGTGCTCTCGGGCGAGACGTACCCGATGTCGTTGTCGGGCACGCGGGCGACGACCTCGAGCTGATCAAGGCTCACGATGCGGAACACCGGTTCGCCGATATTGATCGCCGAGCCGATCATGCGCCGCGGATCGCCCGACACGATGGTGCCATCAATGGGCGCAATGATGGTCGATCGCTCGATCTGCGTATCGATGTACCGCAGCCTGGCCTGCTCCTGCTCGAGGCGGCCCAGGGCCTGCTCGGCCGCGTTCAGATCGCCTTCCTTTCGCGCCTCATCAGCTTCGCGTCGCGCCGCCGACACCGACGCCTGCGCGTCGATCCGGCTCTCGCGCAGCTCGGTCGTATCCATCTGAAGCAGCAGGTCACCCTTGGTCACCTGCACGCCCGGCCGGATGCCCTCGGGCACGCTGGAAATGATGCCCGCGAAGGGCGCCGCGATCGACCGCTCGTGCACGGCCAACAGCTCGGCCTGGGCGTCGATGCGGTAGGGGATCTTGACGAACGTGACCACCAGCAGCAGCACCAACGCGACCAGCGCCGCGACCTTCCACGCCGTGTGCCGCGGGCCGACCAGCCACGTGCCGCTCTTGAGCACACTGTGCCACGCCCGCTGGGGCAGTGGACGATCATCGCTGCGGCGCAGCTCGATGACCGGGCCCACCAGGTCGAGCGTCGCTTGCAGCAACTCAAGCTTGGCCGGTTCGAGCTGGTCCTCTTCGGAGAGTTCGATCGTGACCACGCCCACCACGCGTTCCCCTGCGCGGACGGGCAAGGAGGCAACCTTCAGTCGCGCGTCGGAAGACGCAAGCTGTCGATGCGCGTGCGTGACCGCGGCCGCCAGCGTGGGGTCGACCGCAGGCTCGCCCTCGCCCTGCTCGCCCCCTTGGGCCACCTGCGGCACCGGATACACCACCGCGTGGGCCTGGTCGTAGCACTCCTCCATGGCCGCCTGCAGCATGCGCACCATGTGAAGCCGGCGGTCGACGTGCTCGGTGTCGCTGAGCGCCTGCACACGCACGACGCCCGAGTCGCCCAGCCCCCGCACCCAGCCGATGGCCGCACGATCGGCCGACGCTGCCCGCGACAGGTCGTTGGCAAGCTGCAGGCATGCGCCCTTGAAGCCCGATGCCTCATTGATCGAAGCGATCAGCCGCCCGGCAAGGTCCAGGGCCGCAGACGACTGCCACGCGCCCTTGGCCTCCTGCCGAGCAGCGTGCAGCTTCGCATAGCCGCACAAGACCTCCACCAACGCCATGGTCGTCTGCGTCGCCTCGCGCGAGCGCTGCTCGATGGTTAGACAGATCGCCGCCCTGTGCCCACCGCCCAACGGCAGGTCGATGGGACCGGCGATGACCGCTCCCCCCTCACTGCCCGCGCCGTACATGGGCGAGTTGTTCGCGTTGAGCGCGAACACCCGTGCTTCCCCGCCTCGAACCGCCTCGACCGCCGCCGACCGAACCCAGGAGCCATGCTCGAGTTGGCCCGGATCGATACGCCGCGGCTCGGCCGCCCGACCGCCCTGTGGCTCACCTGCAGCCACCGCATAAGCGATCGACGGCTCGTCGGTAGCCTGGTCCTGCGTGTCGCTGGCCGACACGATCACGACCGATCCCTGGCGAGCGTTGGCCACCCGCGTCAGCACGCCGCACAGGCGAGCGAGGAATGTCGTGGCGTTGGGCGATTCGGCCGAGAGTTCCTCGACCACGCGGCGCCACGCGGGTGTTCGCAAGTTGGAGATATCCGTCACGGTCGCTCCTCTCGGGGCAACGGGTCAATCGCGTAGCCGACCACTCGCCGTGGCCGGCACGCTCGATTCGTTCTGGTTGGGCCGCAGAGCCGATCAGCCGGCGTCGGCGGCCAGGGCGGGCGCGTCCTGCTGCTCCCCATCGTTCTCGGTCGCCCGGGCGTCCTGTGGTGCCTCTTCCAGGGCCTCATGCTCCGCAAGGATGCGCATGAACCCCTCGGTCGGCTCGTTGAATCGCACCCAGGCGGGCAGGCCCGACAGCAGGCGGTCGGGGTTGGGCATCTCCACCTTCACCCACACCTTGTCCGACCCGAAGTCGGCCACCGGGCTCACCTCGGTCACCGTCGCCTCGAAGAGCCTGGGCTCCCCGGCCACGCTCACCGCCACCCACGCCTTGTCGCCGCGTGCGATGCTCTCGCCCAGCACCGTGCTGGTGGGCGTGGGAACGCGGACCTGGAGCGGATCGATGGATACCAGCCGCAGCACGGGCTCGCTGTCCTGCATGGCCTGGCCGGGCGTGACCTCGATCGAGGCCACCGTGCCATCGAACTGCGCCGTGACGGCGAATCGTTCGAGTTCGGCCTCCTGGCGCTCCAGCGCGATGCCCTGCTCAAGGAACCGTTCCTCAGCCGTATCCAACTCAATCTTCGCGTTCTCGAGCGACGCCTTGGCACGCTCGTATTCCAGTGTGCTGCCACCGCCCTGGTCCTGGGCGGCCTGCTGGTTGTCGAACTCGATCTGAGCCAGCTTCACGCGGTTCTCCGCCGCCAGAATCTCGAAGCGGTTCTTGGCCCGCCGCTGCTGCAAGCGCAGGGCCGCCTGGATGTCCGCGTCGCGGGCCCGCACGAGCACGTCGCCCTTCTCGACCCGGTCGCCCACGGTCACCAGCACCTGCCGCACCTCGCTGGGTTGGCTGAAGCCCATCATGGCGTCCTTGCTGGGCTGGGTGAAGTGGTAAATCCCGCCAAACTCGGCCGCCCAGGAGGGTTCATACTGGTAGCTGATGGGTGCCTCGACCGAATCCTGCCCAACGGCTTCAGGTGTGGCAGCGGCCAGAAGGGGCAGGGTTAGGGCGATGATAAATGGGTAAAAACCGGTAATCGTTCGATTGCCTTTGGCCATGGTGGTTCAGTATACGGTGAAGATGCAGGCCTTTGTTCCCCTTGCCAAGCCAAATCGCAACCAATCGCCTTGCTTGCTGGTAGAAACCCTACCATCTCCCGGCCGGGTTGCGTCATCCCGGCGGCGCAACACACGAATGAGGATGATTCTCATGCATCACCAACCGAAACGCCGTGGCTTCACAATCCTCGAACTGGTGGCCATCATCGTCAGTTTCGTGGTCGGATTCGTGGTCGCTGTGCCCACGCTCGAGGACAACCGCGACACCGCGCGCCAACTCAAGGACTCCACCCAGATCCGCGGCATCGTGCAGGCGTGCGCCATCTGGGCACAGAACAACCGCGAGCAGTACCCCATTCCGAGCCGGGTCGATCGCAACGGTTCGACCCTGCCTCGGCCTGATGGCCTCACCTGCCCGGACCTGCGGCTCGACACGACCGGCAACACGTTGTCGATGCTGATATGGAACGGATTCTTCCCGGTGGAACTTACCGTCAGCCCGGCCGAGGTGGGCAATGTGCAGGTCATGGCCGACTTCATGTCGGTCAATCCGCGTACCGCCGTCAGGCCGCGCCAGGCGTTCTGGGATCCCGCATTCCGCGGCACACCATTGGACGAGTGGGGCGGCAAGGTGCCCGGGGCCGTTGGAGACGCGGGCCACAACTCCTATGCCCAGGTCGCCTATTACGGGGGCCGCGCGCGCCTCTGGACCAATACCTTCTCGTCAGTGGAGGCCTGCTGGGGCAACCGCGGGCCGGCCTACACCCTTGAGAACGGTAGTTGGGTCCCTCTGGAAGGAAGCCAGTTCGGCGATGGGTCCACCACGATGCGGATCCACGGCGGGCCCACGACCTGGGAGGGCAACATCGGCTTCAACGATCAGCACGTCGAATACCTGACCCGCCCCGATCCCGATTCGCTGCGGTGGCGATTCCCCGCGCCTGAGGGCCGGGGCAACCTGCAGGCCAACGACAACGTGTTCCACGCCGAACATGACCGCACCCGTGCGCCCATCGACGAGCATATCAAGCCCGTCCAGGGCGCCGATGGCCGCGGCACAATCCGCGGCACCATGGCACAGGGCGGCGATGGTGCCCTCGACCAGCGGGACAACTACCTCCGACCCATCGCCCGGGTCATTCCCGGCGAAAACAGCAAGATCACCGCTGAGTTCTGGATCGATTGACCGGTGCGCATCTCGCTCTGGTCGCAGCGGGCTCCCGGGCAGCGGCGTTCACCTGAACTCGCTCGCGATCTCTTGCGCCGGGCCGCGGAGTTGGAGTTTGGCGAACCGGTCGATATCGTGCATAGCCCCGGCATGGCGCCCACCGTCGATAGGGCGGCGGTCTCACTCTCGCGGACCGATGACATCGCGATGTGCGCCGTAACGCAGGCCGATGCGATCGGGGTCGATGTCGAGCGGCTCAGGCCATGGCGCGAGTTGGTGGACATGGCCCCGTTGCTGAGCGACCAGCCCCCGGAGAACGCCCGTGATCTCCTGTTGCTGTGGACCCGCAAGGAAGCCCTCGCGAAGGCGATGGGTGTTGGCCTGCCCGACGACGTGCGTGGCTTGCGCGTACCTGTGCACTCGCCGGGGATATGCGAGTGGCTGCGCCGGGACGGCTGGCTATGGATCGGCTGCCCCTGCGAGAAGGGGGCCGTCGCCTCGCTGGTCGTCCGGCACGAGGGCGATGACACGGAGGGAACCTATGACATGATCGAGCTGCGCGAGAAGCCGTCGATGCGGGGCTGGTCGATCGACCTGCCCTGCTAGCCCAGGTCGATGCCGAAGGTCTCGGCGAGCCCGTGGGCTCGCTCGCCGGTGCAGTCCCGAACGTTGACGTGGGCGATCTTCCGGCCCGGGCGGGGCCGCTTGCGATAGTCGTGCAGCCTCGCGTCCGGGCACGACAGCACGGCTTTCGGGTCGGGCATGGTACCGATGCAGTTGAGCATGAGCGTGGGCCCTAGCGGCTGGGCTGAACCCAAGGGCAGGTTCATGACGGCCCGCACGTGGTTCTCGAACTGGCTGGTGGTGGCGCCGTCGATGGTCCAGTGCCCGCTGTTATGCACGCGTGGCGCAAACTCGTTTGCGATGAGCCGCCCGCCAACCTCGAAGAACTCGATGGTCAGCACGCCCACGTGGTCCAACGCGGCCATGAGCTTCTGCGCCATCGCCCTGGCCTCGGTGCCGAGCATGTCCGGCACGCCGGTGGCGGGCGCGATGGTCACGCGAAGGATGCCCTGACGGTGCTCGTTCTCCACCAGCGGGTAGAAGGCCATCTCCCCGTCGGCGGCACGCGCCGCCACGAGCGAGAGTTCGCGATCGAATCGAAGCATCTTCTCGAGTACCGCGGGCTGCTCGCGGATTGCCGGCCATGCGCGCTCGATGTCGGCGGGATGTGCGATGATGGCCTGGCCCTTGCCGTCGTAGCCGCCGCGGCGGGTCTTCAGGATGGCGGGCGTGCCGATGGTCTGGACCGCGTTGGCGAGTTCGTCCAGCGAAGCAGCGGACGCCCAGGGCGCGACCTCGAAGCCCGCCTTGGTGAGCGCATCTTTCTCCAGGGCACGGTCTTGCGACAGCCGGAGGCTCTCGAGGCCGGGCCGGAATGGCGTTTAGTCGGCAACGTTTTCGATAGCGAAGATGGGGACGTTCACGAACTCGTAGGTCACGAACTACACGCCATCCGCAAACCGATC
>JBITAF010000109.1:0-65022 GCA_044440025.1 Phycisphaerales bacterium JB060
GTAGGCCTGGTGGCCGGTGGCGCGTACCTGCTGGAGATGGTTGACCAGCGGGTCAAGAGCCCTGCCGACATCGCGGCCTTGCCGAGCGTTCGCATCCTGGGCATGGTGCCCCACGCCACCGAAGACCCGGCCCGCATCGACACGCCCGAACGTGTGTTCGCCGAGCAGCCGCTGACGGCCATGAGCGAGAGCTATCGCCAGGTTCGCGGCGCCGTGCTCAAGCGCATGCGGGCGGGCGGGCACAAGTCGCTGCTGGTGGTGCCCGCCATGCCGGGCTCGGGTGCTACCGCTGTGGCGAGCAACCTCGCCGAGTCGCTGGCGGCGTCCGAGCATCGGGTGATCCTCATCGACGCCAACATCCGCCGGCCCAGGCTGCACGAGGTGTTCGGGCTGCCCATTGGCCCGGGCGTGGGCGAGGTGCTGGCTGGCGCGGCGCTCTCGGAGGTGGCCCAGAAGACCGGCAACCCAAACCTCCGTGTCATCACATGCGGCGAGCCGGGCAACCGCCAACTCGAAGCGCTGGCCACCGGCGCGATCGCCAAGCTGATCAAGCAAGCGACCACCGAGGCGGACTTCGTGATCTTGGACGTCGCCCCGGCGACGGTGTCCGGAGACGCCCAGTCTCTGGCGCAGGTGGTCGATTCGACCATGCTGGTGGCCAAGGCCTTCGGGGAGACGCGCGGCCAGATCGGCCGGCTGTCGCGCGAGCTTGACGAGCAGCCGGCACGATTCCTAGGTGTTCTTGTCAACGCCGCCCGCAGCGCCAGCGGTGGGTACTTGCGCGGCAACCTGCGAGCCGGACACAGCTACACGGCCAAGTCGAAAGCCCCGGCCAAGGGCTGAGTGGATCGCACCAGGCCGCCATGACGGGGGTGCAGGAGAGATTCGCCGTTGTGTGACGTCGCCGCCAACCCGACGGGAGCCGCTCGCCGGGTGCTGGTCACCGGGGGGGCGGGTTTTATCGGTTCGCACATTGTCCAGCGTCTGCTGGGGCGGGGCGATGAAGTGGTCGTTGTCGACGATCTCTCTACCGGCGTGCGCACGAATCTTCCCGAGTCCCACGAGCGGCTGGCGTTCGTGCACTCCGATCTTCGGGAATGGCTGAAGGGCGACGCGCCCAACGCGGGCGCGTTCGACGAGATCTACCACATGGCCGCGGCGGTGGGGGTGGAACTCATCATCGCCGATCCGATCGGCAGCATCGAGACCACCACCGAGCAGACCAGCGCCCTGCTGCGCTACGCCTCGGCCATGGAGGGCCGGCCCTCGGTCCTGGTGGCCAGCAGCTCGGAGGTCTACGGCAAGAGCGAGCGCGTGCCCTTCCACGAGGACGACGACGTTGTCTACGGCCCCACGACGGCGACGCGCTGGTCCTACGCCTGCTCGAAGGCGCTCGACGAGTACCTCGCTCTGGCCCACCATCGATCACGCGGCTTGGCCGTCGTCGTCGTGCGGCTGTTTAACACCGTTGGCCCGCGTCAGATCGGTCGGTACGGCATGGTGCTGCCCAGGTTCGTGTCCTCGGCGATCGCGGGCGAGCCGCTCCGCGTGTTCGGCGACGGCGAGCAGGTGCGGTGCTTCTGCGACGTACGGGACGTCTCGCGGGCGCTCATCGACCTGGTCGGCACGCCGACCGCGGCGGGCGGCATCTTCAACGTCGGCAGCGATTCGGCTATCAGCATCAACGACCTCGCTCGCACGGTGGTCGACACACTGGACTCCGGTTCGGCCATCGAGCATGTACCCTACGACCAGGCCTACGGACCAGGGTTCGAGGATCTGCAACGCCGCGTGCCCGATCTTGGCCGGTTGCGTGCGGCGATCGCGTTCGAGCCCGAGCACGCGCTGCCCGCGACGATCCGCGCGGTCGCCGAGGCAATGGGCGCCGCCGGGGTGGGCCGATGAGCCTTCTGGCGGCCATGACGACCTTCGGGCTCCCGCCGATCGACCCGGGCGTGCTCCCCCAGCCAGCCTCGGAAGCGCCGGCCGAGACCGGTGCATTGGCGACGACCGGGCTGGCGATCTTTCATCGGTATATTTGGGTGTTCGTCGCGGCATTCGCCATCACGATCGTCGCGACGCCACTGGTCCGCCGGCTCGCGCTCGCTGCCGGGATCATCGATCGGCCCAGCGACTCGCGTAAGGTCCACCGCGTGCCCGTGGCGTACCTGGGCGGGCTGGCCGTCTTCCTGGGCATCATGGGCGGCACGCTGGTGAGCTACCTGGGCACGGCCTGGGGCGACCTGGCCACCGTCTACCCCAGCGAGCACATGGTCGACGGTGAGTACCACGCGGTCGTGCCCATCAGCGTGCTGCTGGGCATGGCCGTCATCACCGTGGTTGGCTTGCTCGACGACGCCATCGGCATCCGGCCTGGGTTGAAGATCAGCGGCCAGCTCGTGGCGGCGGCCGCCCTGGCCATCGAGAACGTCGGCGTGCGCGTGGCCCAGGGCGTGCTGCGACCAGTGGGTGAGGCACTGGTGGGCCTGGGGTTGCTGGGCAACAGCGACCTGATCTTCTATGTGCCGATCCCCGGCCTCGAGGCCCCGCTGCAACTCGACCTGGTGTACTGGGCCGGCGCGGGGGTCATCGCCGTGTTCGTCATCGGCGCCTGCAACGCGGCCAATCTGATCGATGGGCTGGACGGCCTGCTGACGGGCACCACGACCATCACGGTCGTAGGGCTCACCATCCTGGCGCTCTCGCTCATGGTCATCGATCAGGGCCCGCGCGACGCCCAGCGGTTGGTGCTATGCCTGGCGGTGCTCGGGGCGTGCATGGGCTTCTTGCCGCACAACTTCAACCCGGCGTCGATCTTCCTGGGCGACTGCGGCTCGATGTTATTGGGCTATTGCACCATCGTGATCATCCTGACGCTGGGTGACATGGGCCAGACGCACCTGGTACTGGCCGGGCTGATGATGTTTGCCGTGCCGATCATCGACAGCGTGCTGGCCATCGTGCGCCGACGGATGAGCGGCAAGAGCATTACCGATGCGGACGACCAGCACCTGCACCACATGCTCAAGCGGGCCCTGGGCGTGAAGGGCGCGGTGCTGGCGTTGTATGGCATCACCGCCTGCTTCACGGCCCTGGGGCTGGCAATGAGCCTTAGCCGGGCCCGGGTGGTCTACGCATTGGCGCTTATTGTCGTCTGCTATGTGGGGGTGACGGCGATCAAGATCAGTCGTCGGCAGTATCTCGAAAGCCAGGCTTCCCTGGCCATCGACGCGTCGGATCGGCCCAAGCGTTCGGCTTCCTGATCAAGGCAGAAATTCGGTGCGGACGGGCGGCATCGAGGCGATAGAATCGCGCGATGGACACCGCACCGCAAGGACAAAACCAGGTCCAGCCCTCGCAGCCCGGTCATACGGCGGCCCCCCGGGTCTTTGCGCTCATGAACCAGAAGGGCGGGGTGGGCAAGTCCACGACCGCGGTGAACCTGGCCGCCGCCCTGGCCCGCCTGGGCAAGCGTGTCCTGCTTGTCGATCTGGACCCCCAGGCCCACGCCACGCTCCACCTGGGCGTCGCGGCCGAGGGCGGGGGGGCGTCAGACGATCGGCCCGGTACGGTGTACGACGCGCTGCTCGAGCCCAAGGCGGTAGAACTGACTCCCGCGGGCGAGAACCTGTGGCTATTGCCCAGCGAGACCGACCTGGCCGCCGTCGAGACCGAACTTGCCCAGGCCGACGGCCGGCACCATCGGCTCCGGCTGGCCATCGAGGCCGCATGCGGCAAGCGGGATATCGACGTGGTGCTCATTGACTGTCCGCCCAGCCTGGGGCTGCTCACGCTGAACGGGCTGGCCGCCGCCGACGAGGTGGTCATCCCGATGCAGGCCCACTTCCTGGCATTGCACGGCGTGGGCAAGCTGCTCGAGACGGTGCGGATGGTTGCAAGGCAGGTTCGCCCGCAGCTCAAGGTTGCCGGCGTGGTGCTGTGCATGTACGACCAGCAGGCCAGCCACACGCAGGAAGTCGTGGGTGACATGGAGGCGTTCTTCGCCGAGGGACGCGATCGCGACGTGCCGTGGAAGGGCGCCCGCGTGCTGTGGCCGCCAATCCGGCGCAACATCAAGCTGGCCGAGGCACCAAGCTTCGGACAGTCGATCTTCGAGTACGCGCCCCAGGCGGCGGGCGCGCGGGACTACGCGGCGCTGGCCAAGCACTTCGTAGCGCTTATCGAGCCGGCCGAGCCCGCGATGATCTCCAGGCCGGCCGAATCGGTCAGCGGCGACACGCCATCCCAGCCCAAGCCGCCCGAGCCCGAAGCCGTCCCCGATCCGCAGTCGGCGGCTTCTCGCCCTGCTGACGGGGCCGAGCCCGAGCGACCAGAGATCGTGACCCCGCCGGGCCAGCAGCAGCACGTCTCGTGATCGGCCGCCACCGCCGGGCCCTGCGCGTTGGTTTCGTGCTGTATGCGGCGGTGCTCTTCATCGCTACCCATAAGCCAGGCGTTCAGGTCAACGTCGTGCCCGGCATCAGGCTGGACCTGTTCATTCACCTGGGCGCCTTCGGCGTCTGGACGGCGCTGCTCGGCCTGACGGGCTGGGTGGGCGATCCGGCCCGCGTGCGCGGTGCCATCATGCTCGCGGTGGTGGGGGTGGGCTACGCCGTGGTCGATGAATCCTCCCAGGCATTGCCGATATTCGATCGGGTGTTCGATCTGGCTGACATGATGGCAAACGCCACCGGCGCCGTGCTGGCGACGCTGCTGCTGTTCGGCATGGCCCGGTTGCTTGCCAGGCCCCAGGACGCGCCCAGATGAGCGCGGCGGTGGCCCGGGCCTTTCGAACGATCTCTTCGCTCACCCTGCTCTCGCGGATGCTGGGTCTCCTGCGCGACGTCGTCACCGCGCGGCTGTTCGGCGATACCGCCATCGGCTCGGCTTTCGCCGCGGCGTTCGCCGTGCCAAACACGTTCCGCCGGCTCTTCGGCGAGGGCGCCCTGGCCGCGGCCTTCGTGCCCGAGTATGCGATGCTGGTCGAGCAAGACGCCCGGGCGGCGGATCGCTTCGCGACATTCACGGTGGCGCTTCTCGGGCTGGTGACGGCGGGCTTGGCCCTGCTGGGCGAACTTGGGCTCTGGCTTGTGCTGTCGATGGCCGAGCCCGGCGGCCCGCGGCACTTCTCGATCCTCCTGGTCATGATCGCCTTGCCGTTCATGCCGCTCATCTGTATCGCCGCCACACTGGCCGGCGTACTGCAAACCCACGGGCGGTTCGGCCCGCCCGCGGCCCAGCCCATCCTGCTGAATGTGTGCGTACTGGGGGCCGTGGGCATGCACACGCTGCGCGAGGGTGCCAGCATCGAATCGGCGGCAATGCTGCTCTGCGCGGCGGTGGTCGTGTCGGGGGCTATCCAAGTGGTGTGGAGCCTGTGGGGCCTGCGGCCGCACGTGCGATGGACACGGGTCGTATCGGGCGTCGGCCAGAGCGCCCGGCGGCTGGTGCGGCGGTGGGGCGGGGCGATCATCGGCCTGGGCACGCTCCAGGTGAGCGCACTGCTGGACGTGGTGCTGGCAATGTGGCCCATCTGGTTTGGCGCCACCATGCTGGGCTTTGCCTACCCCCTCGACGAGCAATCCAACGCCATCCTCTTCTACGCGCAGCGTCTGTACCAGTTTCCCCTTGGCGTGTTCGGCATCGCGGTGGCCACGGCGGCCTTCCCGCTGCTCAGCCGGCTCGCGACCCGGCGCGAGCGTTTCCACGATGCTCTGGTCGACGCGCTCTCGCTCTCGCTGGCCATTGCGCTCCCGGCCAGCGTGGGGCTGATGCTGGTGTCGGGCGATCTGACAAGCACGCTCTTCGGGGGGGGCAGCGGCTTTAGCGAGGGGGGGTCGCAGCGGGCGGCATTCGCGTTGATCGGCTACGCCTCGTGCGTCTGGGCCTATGCCTGCAACCAGTTGCTCACACGGGCTTTTTACGCGATGGGTGACACGCGCACCCCGGCGTCCATCTCGTTGTTGGCGCTCGGCATGAATCTCGTGCTGAACCTCTCGCTCATCTGGTTGCTCCGCGAGGCCGGGCTCGCCTGGGCGACCGCGATCGCCGCGGCCGTGCAGACGACGGTCCTCCTCATCATGCTGGCGCGAAAGCATGGTGTTCATGTGACCTCTCAAGCGTGGCATCGGGGGTGGAAGGCCGTGCCATGCGTAGTGATCATGGCTTGTGCAGTGTCCGCGGTCTTGCTGTTATGGACCAAGCCTGAAGCGTGGTCGATGCACGCGGCGCGTCTGGTCGCCTGCGTTGTAGTCGGTGGACTGGCGTATGTCGCGGCCGCCTGGGCTATGGGCTATCGTGAGTTGGCGCGCGTGCTGCAAGCGCGGGAGCGGATGAATGGCCATTGACCTTGCCGGGAAACCCATCGCGATCACCGGAGCCAGCAGCGGCATCGGCAAGGCCACGGCCATCGCGTGCGCACGAGTGGGTATGCCCGTTGCCCTGGGCGCACGGCGCATCGACAAGCTCCAGGAAGTCGCCGGCGAGGTCAAGCGACTGGGCGGTTCGGCCGTCGCGATCGAGATGGACGCCACCAGCGACGACCAATGCCGAACGTTTATCGAGCGGGCCGAGCGTGACCTCGGCCCGCTGCGCGCGGTCTTCGCCAACGCGGGCTTCGGTTTTGAGCGGCCCATGCATGAGACCACCGACGAGCAGATGCGCGAGATCTTCGAGGTCAACTTCTTCGGAACGCTGCGTGTGCTGGGCCCGGCGGTCGAGCGTTTTGTTGATCAGCAAGCCGGGCACGTGCTGATCTGCTCGAGCAGCATCGGCAAGATGCCCATCCCCGGCTATGGAGCCTATTGCGCCACCAAAGCCGCCCAGTGGCACGTTGGGCAGGCGATGCGGCACGAGCTCAAGCCCCTGGGGGTGCATGTATCCACGGTGCACCCGATCGGCACACGCACCGAGTTCTTCGACGAGGCCAGACGCCGCAGCGGTGGTGAGAGCCTGGTCGAGAACACGCCCAAGGCGTTCATCCAGCCCCCCGAACGGGTGGCCCGGGCCATCGTCCGATGCCTGGAGCGGCCCAGGGCAGAGGTCTGGACAAGCCTGGCCAGCCGGCTGGGGCTTGGGGCCCTGAGCACCTTCTACGGGCTTGGAGACCTTGCGATGGATCGATTCGCTCGGCGACAATCGCAAGTTCACGATCAGGGTTGATCCTGTCAGGCCGGCTTGCAAATAGGCTTGCATCCGAAAAGCAGAACGGTTAATCTGGTAAAGAATCGGGCGTTCGGCGTGGAGTCGGCCCCGGTACGCACACTGTGCACGCCAATCTCGTGGCGTTCAAGGGAGGTATCGATGCGTAAGCAACAGATCGGAATCGCAGCGCTCCTTGGGCTGGCCGGAACGGTCCTGGCCCAGGATGTGGCAATCGTGGCGGCGGCGTCGTCCTCGAGCACCGCTTCGCAGTTCGTCGAGACCGAACGTGTCTTGGTCGACAGCGGCGCCTTCGACAGCGTCTCGATCATCAACACGGTGACGACCACGCCCACACTCGACGAGCTTCTGGCCTTCGACTCGATCATTGTCTGGACCAATAGCACGCCGGGCGAGCCCGACGCGGTGGGCAACGTGCTGGCCGACTATGTCGACGCCGGAGGTGGCGTGGTGGTCGCGGTGTTCGCCAACAGCAGCACCACGACCGATCGTGACATCGCCGGTCGCTGGCGCGCCAACCCGGACTACGAGGTCATCATCCCCCGCACGGGCAACCAGAGCGGCTCGGCGTTCCTGGGCGACATCCTTGAGCCCGATCACCCCATCGTCGATGGCGTGACCGAGTTCTTTGGCGGAACCTCGAGCTTCCGTCCGAACGTTACCGACCTGAACCCTGGCGCACAGGCGATCGCCGAGTGGGACGACGGCCGCATTCTTGTGGCCGTCGGCGCTAATCCCAAGCGTGTCGACCTGGGCTTCTACCCACCCCCGAGCACCTCTTCGGCCAGCTTCTGGGACATCACCACCGACGGCGACCTGCTGCTCGTCCAGTCCCTGCTGTTCGCCGCTGGCGATAGCGTGGCCTGCCGCGCCGACTTGGACGGCGACGGCCAGCTCACCATCTTCGATTTCCTCGAGTTCCAGAACCTCTTCGATGCGGGAGACCCGATCGCGGACTTCGACGGCGACGGCTCGCTGACCATCTTTGACTTCTTGGCCTTCCAGAACGAGTTCGACCAGGGTTGCGAATAACCTCTAACAGAACCTGATGTCACACACGAAAACGGCCCCGCTTCGCAGCGGGGCCGTTCGTTTTGTGTAACCTCAGTTCAGCCGGTCGCCGTGATCAGCGGGTGCGGGTGTACTGGGCCTCCAGGGCGCGGGCGATGCGATCGCTGGCGTCCATGAGGTGGGCCTTGGTGTAGGTGTCCATCGCGTCGCTGTTCTTCAGCGACGCCTTGATCTCCTGGCGCAGCTCCCGCAGTTGCAGGTTGGCCACGTTGGAGAGGGCCGCCCCCGAGGCGCCAGGGAAGCCGCGGTTCGACAGGCTGATGAGCCGATCGATGTGCTGGCCCTGCAGGCCGCGACGCAGCGAGCTGATCATGGGCTTGCGGTCAGTGTATTGGCCGCTGGCCTCTTCCTTCAGCTCAGACCAGGCCGCATCCTTGACAGTGCGCATGACCTCGGCGAGGGTGATGAAGTCTTCATCGGCGCTGACGTGCACCTCGTTGTTGTAGACGCGGTCGAGCGTGGTGGGGTTGAGGATCATGGTCATCGCCGACGCCTGGATGCCGCGGATGCGATCATGCAGCGGGAATGCCGGCTCCTCAAACATGGAGCCCATGCCGCCGCCGTCGTACCACTTGTCGACGGTCATCTTGCTGAGCAGTTCGGGCGTCAGCCCGTAGGCATCGTCGTAGAAGGTGTTGTTCACCACGAAGTTCAGAGCGGCGCGTTGCTGATCGGCGGGTACCGGGGTCAGGGGCTCCAGGTCGCCCGGGTCACCCTTCTTGGCCCGGCTCTGGAACGTGCCGCCGATCCAGTTGGCCATCATGCTCACCGAGTTGATATGCTGGCCCAGGGTGATGTTGTACCCGCGGCGGGCGCGGGCCCAGCTATCGCCCTCCTTGACGAACTTGTCCAGGATCTGGCCGCGAAGCTCACGCACCAGGCGCATCTGGTTCTCGGCGTAATCCAGCGGATCGGCCGAGAGGTCGTAGCGGCGGGCCAGCGGGTCGGGGCCCCAGGTGTCCTCGTCGGTGGCGTAGGCCAGCTTGGGGTCTTCGACCTTCTTGAGGACCTCGCCCAGGTTGCCGCCGGTGTAGCCGTACTCGATGGCCCACTTGTCGTAGTCACCGATGCCGATGACCTCGTAGTTACCCTGGATCTCACCGGAGTCGACGTTGATGTTGATGGGGTTGTAGTCCATCACCGTTGTCGAGAAGGGCTCCTTGTCCTTGACCTTCTCCGAGTTGATCTCGGCCATGGTGAAGACGGCCGAGCCCTTGAAGTTGTGCCGCAGGCCCAGCGTGTGGCCCACCTCGTGCGCGGTCAGGTGCGCCAGGGCCGGGCCGACGAACCACTCGGGCACGCCGTCGAGCATGTCGGCGCCTTCCTTGGCCTCGTTCTCGAACAAGCCCATGACCTCGGCGCTCAGGCGGGCGACGTCCATGTTCATGGCCTTCAGGTGGGCCATGTTGCATGCGCCGGTCACCTGGTAAGCGGCCACGGCGTCGGAGACCGAACCCTCGACGGCGTCGCGCGACAGCATGGCCGGGTGTCCGCCGTAGGGCAGCGGACCCCGGGCCTCACGCTGGGCGATGAGGTAGTCGCGCTGCTCGGGCGCGGCCATCTGCACGCGTGGGTCCCACTGTGGGTTCTTGTCCAGCCAGGCCAGGGTCTCGGGGCCGAAGCCCTCGATGGCCACCTGGGGCAGCAGGTCGTTATACTGGAACCAGTAGGCCCGGATCCAGCCATCGGTGAGCACCACGTCGGCGTCGAGGATCTCACCGGTCTCGGGGTTCACGCGGCTGGGGCCGATGGCGGTACCGATGCCGTTGGTCAACCAGCGGATAAAGTTGTAGCGGACATCCTCGGGATCCTTCTCCATGTTGGCGCCGGTGGTCGCGTCCTGGTAGACAACCTCGATGGCGCCGACGATGCCGACCTCCTCGAAGGCCTTGTTCCAGTACTCGATGCCCTCACGCACCCAGCGGCGGTACTTCACCGGAACCTGGTGATCGATGTAGTACACGATGGCCTGCTTGGGCGGGCTCTTGCTCAGGCTCGGATCGGCCTTCTCCAGGTTCCAGCGGTTGATGTACCGCTTCCACATCTGCGAGCCGTCCATCTCCGAGAAGTCGCGGTAGCTGGTGGTGAAGTAGCCTACCCGCTCGTCGGCCTCGCGGGGCTTGTAGCCGGGCGTGCCCTTGATGTGGCTGATCGAGTAGTGATAGATCGCAAGCTGGCCGCCCGCATCGGGCGCCTCAATAGCGATTTCGACGTTGTCAGGGAAGGCCTTAGCGGTCTTGATGGTCGCCAGACGAGAGTTGAGACGAGCCGCACGGCCCCCGAAGAACGTGCCGGCGTTGTTGACCAGGAGTTGGTCCAGGTCGATCACCGGCTGGCCGTTGGGCCCCTTGGCGACGATGGGCACCTCGAGCAGCACGCGGTCGGTGAAGATCCGCTCGATGCCCTGTTCCACGCCCTTGTCCCCGCCCGCGCGGACCTCGGTCTGGGGCTGGATGAGCGCCAGACGGTCGTCATACTGCTTCCAGTAGACATACAGGTCGCCCGACTGCAGGCCGGCGAAGATGTCGCCCGACCCCATCGTCATGGCGAAGAAGTGCTTCTGACGCTCGAAGCCGCGGGGCAGCTCGGCCAGGAGTTGGCCGTCCTTCTCGCGTTTCCAGATGTTGAAGAAGCTGTTGCCGTCGGCGGTGGAGACCACCTGCTCGTAGCCCTCGCTGACCTTGTCGAACGGGGGCAGGTCGCTCCCGAGGGCCTGACCGGCCAGCGCCAGCATGCTCGCCGCGACGCCAACGATTCCGATTCCGCGTGTCGTATTCCTCATGATCCCTGTACTCCGTGTGTGAAGGCTTTTGCGGCGGCCGGTACCGAGGCGAAGTGCCCGCGGGCCGTGGCCTTCCAGATGTCCCCAGCCGGTACCGTGCCGTCGGGGCGCACCATCCATGCTGTCGATCCTCACTCAGGACGCGCCGGCGCGTCCACCCTTGCAGTACGCCCACGAACTGTCGGGCGTTTTCGGGGTTTCCCGAGCCCTTGCGTGTCCGCGTTCATCATCTCTGGGGCTCAGGACGTTGAACGCCCGAAAATCCCCCGAGTTCCTCATCGGCCATCGATGGATCAGACTCTCCACCCATCTGCTCTATTCCTGCCAGTTTCGTCGGCTCTGGGCGCTCCGCCGGGCCCGCCCACAGGACCAGCGAAGCCGTCAAAGCCGCGAATACCAGCGCGGCAAGCTGAAAGCTGCGGTCCCGGGTAGCCAGTTCCGTCGGATCGTCGTACTCGCCCCGCTCCAGGAGCACAATCGAACGGAGCACGGCGAACATCGCTGGCAGCATCGTGAGCCAGAAGAGGTTCAGGCCCAATCGGGCTGAATCCCCGATGCCCAGCGATCGACCGCCCAGGAGCCAGACGAACCGAGATTCCTGGTCCTGCACGTACCCGGCGTAAGTCAGCAGCATGGCAACCGCGGTCACGACTACCAGCATGCGGAGCAGTTCGTCGGTATAAACCCCCTGGACCGATCGTGCGGCGGTCGCGTCCGTTCCCAGCGTCCTTCGCTCGCCAAGACGCTTGCCGAATGCCAGGAACATGGCCAAGAAGAGCGTGACGTTGAGGAGCCAGGTGCTAGGTGTTATCCCTACAGCGGCGCAGCCGCCCAGCACCCGCAGCACGAACCCCAGGGCCAGGCTCAGCACATCGAGCACGGGCACGCGCTTCAGCCAGAGGCTGTAGGAAATGACGTTGGCCACGTACAACGCGAGAAGCACTCCCAGAGCAGCCGCGTGGGTGGCGCCTAGCGCGGGCACGATGATCGCCACGCAGACTCCGGCCAGGATCCAAAGCCCCCCTGCGAATACCCGGGCGGCCTCTGGTGTCACACGTCCGGACGCGATGGGACGCCGGCGTTTGCGTGGATGGAGCCGATCCGCCTGGGCGTCGCGTAAATCGTTCACGACGTAGCAGCCGCTTGAGGCAAGGGCGAACGCGGCCATGGCCAGGACCACGGCCCAGATCTCGGAGATCGCCGTCGCGCCGCCGAAGAACGGCCCAACCGCCACGAACACGGATTTGGCCCACTGCTTGGGTCTGGCGAGCCTGAGCAATGCCCGCCACAAGGGCTCACGCCGGGCGTGGTCCGTGCCGATGCCATCTGTGGGCGGATGCTGGCTGGCGTTATCTGGGACTGTTGTCATGAAATCTCGCTGGCCCGGTATCGACCCAGGTGAGGCCGGTAGCGTAACAATCGGTCCCCGGGGCCGGTAAGTCCAACCGATTCGTGAAGCTTCGTGCGTGTCCGAAGCCCGGAGAGTTCGCATCCAAGACGCCGAGCCCAACGCGAATCCGACCCGCTCGGACGAGGCCCGCCCGACGGACCGTCGCCGCTGGCCGGCGTTCATCGTGCCGCTGATCTACGCGATGCTGCTCTCACCGATCGCCGCTCGCGATGTGCTCAACGCACACGGCCGGGCGAGTTTCGATCAGGTCCTCTTCCACGAACACACGATCGATGCCATCGCAAGGACCTGGCCGCTCTTTACCCTGACATCAGCCGAAAAAACGACGCCGGATCACTATGTCGCCATGACACCCGGCTTCCATTGGGTGCTGGCCGGCGTGGCCCGGCTGACGGGGGTGGGCGACTCTGGCCTGCGTCTTGTCGCCCTTGGCATGAGCGCGGGCATCTTCTCGCTGTTGGGCTATCTGCTGGGGCGTCGTTGCGGGGCGGCGTGCGGGGCTCTGTTGATTGCCCCCATGATGGCATCGGTCTACATCATGAACTCTGGGGCCTGGCTGCTGGCCGATAACGCCGGCTGGATGTGGGTGGGCTTGCTGGGCATCGCCGCTGTCTTCTGCCGGCCTTCTCCGGGCTGGGCATTGCTCATGGGGGTCGGATTGCTGCTGGCGGTCTGGACCCGGCAGAATCTGCTTTTCCTGGCAATGCCGCTCTGGGCCGCCGCCTGGCTCCGGTCGTCACCCGAGGGTCCGACCAGCTTCAACCCGCTGGTGTCAGTCCCCACACGTGTCAAGAACCTCTTGCCGATGGCAGTTGCCACCCTTCCGGCCATCGCGAGCCTGATCTACCTCTACTCAATATGGGGCGGCCTTGTGCCCTATGAGTTCCAGGGCCAGTACAACGGCGCCGGCCCATCGAATCTGGCCCTGCAGTTGGTCATGCTGGCCGGGCTGGGCGTGTTCTTCCTGCCGATATTGCTGGGAGTGGGCGAGGCGGGTTGGCGGGAACGGGTGAGCCCCAAACTTCGCCAGGCCGTACCGTGGATGCTGCTGGCGGCTCTACTGGCCGGTGGCGTCGCGGTGGTGGTGCCAACCACGCCCGATCCGAAGGCGGGGCGAGCGGGGTTGATCTGGAGTATCGCTCAAACAGTCAATCCGATTGGGTCGATCGGCCACTGCAACCCCATCGTGGTTCTGGGCGCCATGGCAGGTGGCGTCACGCTGGTGATCATTCTGGCGATGGCGCCCCCGCGCCGGCGATGGATTCTCGCGGCCTTGTTCACGGGCTTTGGAATCGCACAGGCCGCCAGCTCGGAGGTGTGGCAGCGATACCACGAACCCTTCGCGATGCTGTTTCTGGCGCTGGCGACATCGGTGGCCGTGGCGCATCGCGCCCCCGGGTGGCGCCGGCCTCCATTGCCGCAGCTCGGCATGATCTCCGTGCTGGCCCTTGGCCTTGCGGTCACGTCGGCGGTGGTTCTCTGGACCCGGGAGGTCAACCCCTGGCGGCAGGGCGCCTCGCGTACGCCCACGGCGCCGATGCTGCCCGAGCCGCCCTCGGAACCGCCCGATCGAGGCGTTAATCCCTCGGAGTGATGTACATCTCCTGGGCGCGATGGGTACCCTCGCCCAAGTCGAGCATTCGGTAGGCCGTCGCCCGCCAACGACCGCGACGCACGAATGCCTGGTCGAGCCCAAGGAAGGGCACCAGGTGGCGGTCTCTCTGGCCGTCGTACACGAATCTCGGCCAGCCGTAGTCGGGGCCGATGCCCGCTTGGGCGTGCGCACTGGCCATGCCCGGCAGCAGCCGCTCGATGGCCGCCGATCCACGGGCCGTGTTAAAGTCACCGATCACGATGTCCGGCCTGGGGAAGCCCCGCTCCTGGCGTTGCTTGAGCGGGCCCGCTTGCGTGGGCTCGAACACCCGGCGCGAGGAACTGTCGATGCGTTGGAGCGTCGCGGGGACATAGTCCATCCGGCTGCGTGTGGGAGTGCTTGGCCAGTCGATCGCCCAGAGGCTGACCGCTGTGCCAGACAGGTCGATCCGTGCGTACATGGCCGTGCCGTTGTCGATCACATCGGGGTCCATGGTCTTGGCGTTCAGTTCCAGGGCCGTCCAGCCCGCCGAGGTCATGGGTGGGCCGCTGAGGATCACGAAACGTCCGCCCCGGCGGACGTGACGGGTGACCGACCTGGCGGGCATCTCCTGGTCGCCGAGCATTCGGACGATTTCGGGCCAATCGAGCCGCAGTGGGGGGTTGGCCAGCACAACGACGGCTGGCGCATCGTGGTCGATCCCGAACGGATCGGCTTCGCGAAGGAACGCGTGGAGCGACGGGTCGGTGGCCTCGGTCGCGTTCCAGTGGTACACGCGCAGCATGGTGGGGCCCGACGATCGCAGCAGGGCGTTGTGAAGCCGCCAGTGGGCCACGGTCACGTATCCGGTCACCACCACTGCGGCCAGCATTGGGCCAAGCCGGGCCCACCTTCGAAATGGGCCCGGCGGCTCGGCCAGCGCGGTTGCCAGGGTTAGCACCCATACCGGCACGAGCCACGCCTCTGGTGGAATCCAGAACAGCCATTGGCTCCAGGAGTACTGATCGCTAAGCCCACGTCCGGTGGCGAAGGCCACGACCACGACAAACAGGGTTGCCCGGCACACCCACGCCAGAACTCGCCGGACGCGATGGCGGCGGGAAGACGCGGGCTTTCTGGGGAGGGCGGTCATGGAGAGATTTTCCGTGCCAAGGCCATCGGTCGAGAGAGCGCCGGGGCTTCACAGGCCGATAGGGTTTGTCATGGAGCGGTGGATGGTCATCTTGTTGATGATGGCTGGTGTATTAATCGCCGGCATGCTCTCTGGCTGTGGTGAATCGTCAGCACCCGCGACGGTCCGAGCAGCCGCCCCGGGCTCCCAGGACAATCTCGACCAGGGGCTGGTCGACGCCATCGCCCGGGCCTCGTATGGCACCAGTCCGCCGGGCCATCCTTCCTTGGGATGGGCCGAGCTTGCCCCCCGGATCGCTGCGGCGCGGTCGCAGCTCGACAAGCGGCCGGCGTTGGACCGTCCCGCACGTTCGAAAGACCCGCTGGCCGAACGCATCAGTTCAGTCCAGGCTCGCACGCTATCCCAGGCTCGTCAGCGGGCCATGGTGATGCGGGCCGAAGCGGCACGTCTGCTGGCACGAGGAACCTCCGACCAGTCTGCCCAGGAGTTGGTCGCGATGCTCACACTGGCAGACGTGGTCGCGGGCTGGGGAACGCCGGCGTCGGCGGAGACCTCCGCGTGGATCATCGCAAGCGTACTCGATGCGCTGGCCCAGCCTGACAACGCCGCATTGTCGCGGGCGCTCTCGACCGGTGCGCGGGCCCGGCTACGGCACGGGCTCTCAGAGCTCGATGCGAACGATCCTGCAGGTCGATTACGAGCTATCACCGAGACGATTGCCGCCCGCGAGGCGGCGATGCGCTCGCGCTCGGAGGGGCCCGACGGCCCGGTTGTCGTTCGCGGCATCGCCAGCAGGTACGCGCCGGGAGCCGATAGAGCTACCGCCGAAGAGTTGGACCGCCTGATGCGCGAGGCCGTAGCATTTTCGCGGGCGATGGCCGACGGGTGGGACAAGCCCTCGCGGCCGGCGATCACGGCCAGGCTGCGTCAACGGCAAGCCGAGGACCCAACGGGCGTGCTGGTCGTGCTGCTGGGTGAAGCGCCCGACGCGTGCGACGCGGACGCCCAGCTCCGCGAGCGTATCGGCCGCATGGTGGAGCGGCTGCGATGAGGTTGGTTGGCGCCATTATGCTGCTCGCGAGCGCCCTGTGCTTGTTTGGTGCGGGTGTGCAGCCAGGCCGCGCACAACACGGCGCGTTCCGGTATGCCCATGGCATCGAGAGTAATCTGCGCGAGCGCGTTGAGATGGAACGTCAGGCCGTTGCCGCCGCTGGGCGGGCCGGCGAGGCGGAGCGATGGGCGGTGACAGTGCTGCTCATGCTGGAGATGGCACGCGGCGTGGATGACCCGGTGGCGAAGGCATACACGCTCGACGCCGCGCTCGCTGAGCTGACGCGAGCGGGGTCGCGGGACCTGATCGCCGGGGTTCCTGAAGGCCGCCGGCGCTCGCTGCTCGAGTCGCTCGAGTCATTCGACGCTGACGACCCGATCGGCATGCGCCGGTGCGCCCGAGAGCTCGCGCAGGGGCGGCTCGATGTGCTGGCCGACGAGGTGCTCGGGGCCGAGGATCCCAACGCCGCGCTCGACGGGCTGCTGGCGAGCCACGGTTGGTTGGCGGCCGGCCAAGTCGGGCCGGCAGGTCGACAGCGTGCGCGGGATCGTGCGGACTACCGCGCCGCGACCCGGCACGAGGTGTACCGGTTCGACGGCATGGCCCGCTGGCACATGCTGCTGCCGCCCACCGAGGGGCTGGCGGGCGTGCCGGTCGAGGAACTGGACCGCAAATGGCAGCGGGCCCGGAACCTCATGGTCCATCTGGATCGGCGGTGGGTGCACCAGGACGGGCCGCGGATCCACGACTTCCTGCTCGACCTCATGCTGCGGGACAACACCGGGATCGTGCGGTTGGTGCACGCCGACACACAGCGGCTGGCCCATGCCGATCGCGAGCGTCGGTGGCGCCTGCGAGAGGCGATCTGGCGGCTGGAGCCCTCCTGAGGGCCGTCTATTCCTTCACGCCCAGATCCGCTTTGGTGAAGATGGCATGGAACGGCACACCCGCGGCCTCAACGGCCTCGCGCGCGCCCTCCTGTCGATCGATGGTGGTCACCACGCCGGCAATGGTGGCACCCATCTCGCGGAGCATCTCGACCGCCTCAACGGCTTGCCCGCCGCTGGTGGCCACGTCCTCGAAAAGCACGACAACGTCGCCCGCTTTGAGCTCGCCCTCGATCTGTTTGGCCGTGCCGTACTCCTTCTTGGAGTTTCGCACGAAGATGGCCGGCAGGCCGAGCCGCAGCGCGCACGCCGTGACGAGCGGGATGCCCCCAAGCTCGGCGCCAGCAAGGCGGTGAGGCACCCCGCGGTGGGGCTCCAACAACTCGGCCGCTCGGTCGGCCAGTAGCTCGGCGACGGGTCCGAGAAGTTCGGGCCTGGTGCTGAACCTGTATTTGTCCAGGTAGTACGAACTCTGGCGGCCAGAACGCAGGGTGAAGCTGCCGCGGAGCAGGCACGCTTCGGCAACTCGACCGGCCAGATCGTTCGGAGCCTGGGTGGTGGTTGGACGGGCTGAGGCGTGTGGCGACTCCATGGGATAAGCGTAGGAGTGGCTTGCTCGACCGATCGGGCGATTCTGCCGACGTATTGGAGGAAGCCCGCCGGCCGCAAGCGGGTTGGTCATGCCGACCCGGGCGGCAATGATCTTCGGACGACCGGGACGGCAACCCGCCCGGTCGGGGACCAAGAGGAGGAGACCAGCATGAGCATTGGGGAACACGTGAGGCCCGGGAGTTATCCGCGGAAGCTGGCCGGGCTACTAGTCTGTGCCGCTCTGGCGGTGGGATCGCCGCTGGCCTGCGCGCAGTCCAACGCATCGGGGGAGAATGGAGCTCAGGAGCGCGATCCGTTCGCGCCGGCTCCGCCTAAGGCCAGAGCCCTGCCCAGCATCCTCGATCGTGACGACGATGGGAGGGTCGTCCGTATCATCGGCGATCCGGGCAGGCGCGCCCTGGAGGTCATGGACCTGACCATCGAGCAGCGACGGTTATTCGAGCGCATTATGGCCCAGCGCGACAACCAACTCCGTCGGGCTGCGGTGCCCAATACAGACAAGATCGCCCGCGCCCTGGCCGCCAGGCGCGAGGGGCGGGAGGTGGCCTACGACGCGTTCGGTCGCACACTCATGGGCTCGCTGGGGCCGTTCGGTCGCCGTGGCCAGTTCGCAACCGACCCCGTGTTGCGAGAGGAGGCCGATCGCAGCGTGTATGGCGATCTGAATGCCGTGGTGCGGGAGTACAACCTCGCCCGCGTGGCCGAGGAGCGCGAGGCCCTGCTGGCGACCAACCCCGCAGAGGAAGTCTCCGAGGTGATGCTGCGTGACTCGACGATCTTGCAGCGGCTGCTCCAGCGCGATGTGCTCGCCGATGCGTCCCGGATGCTCAAAGACGCGTACGGCGGCGAGCGGGCGCTGGCGCAGGCCTTCCCCGAGGTTGCGGCAACGATCTCGAGCGAAGGCTACTGGGCGGCAATCTCGGAACTGACCGACGCACAGCTTTCCAGGTTCGTGCGGGAGCAGACCGGGGTGGAGGTCCACTTCCCCAGCCCCGAGGGCGAGGAGGCGCTGGCTCCGCTCGCACGCGCCGAGCAGGAGCGCGCCGGCCCCGCCACGGAGGAAGCCGAGCAGGAGCAGCCAGCGGGCAACGCCGAGAAGCCCGCACCCCGGCGGCAGCGCATCACTGCGCAGGGTGATGTGGTGCCCGACGAGGACGGCGTGTTCCGGTTTACCGACGAGGAACTCGAGGTGCTCCGGATCCAGCCCGACGAGGGGCTGTCGATCCTCCGGCGTGGGCCGGACGGGCTGGCGATTCAACTCGATGAGCCGAGCTTCGTCGAGGCGTACGAGCTGATGCTGGCCGAGGGCAAGGTGAGCGCGGAGGACGCCGCGCGACTCGATGAGATCCTGGAAGATCGCAACCGTGTCTTCGACGAGCAGGTGCTCCGGTTGTACGAGTTTTTGGTCGATACCGCCACGCACGGGCCGGTGGAAACCGCCCCGCTCCCCGAGGCCGTGCTCGATGCGGACTGGCGGCGATCAGCCCTGTGGTTCGGCGCGTGGCTGAACGAAAAGCTGCCCGCGCCGTCCACGTTCCACAACGACCAGCGCATCCGCAAGGGTATCGACTGGGACACGCTGGTGGAAATGGCAAGGCTGGCCAATGTGTACGATGCGGGCCACATCTTCGACGCTCGTATTGAGTTGCTCAAGATGGTGCGCGACAATGAGGACATGAACGACGCCAAAGTGGCCCTGCCCGGCAACATCAAGCGGCCTTGGCGGCTCCAGCAGCTCATCAAGGACGCCAAAGCTTCGTATGCACGCCAGCTCCGCGTCACCGAGCCCGACTTCCGGGGCGTGCTGGCGGAACTCAACGTGGAGCCCGAGGTGGCCAAGGAACTCGAGAGCGTCGTCGCGATGGACGGCCCGATGACTGTGGCGGACTTCTGGGACGTGGCCGTGAAGCTGCCCGCCTCGGCCCACCGCGAGCTGATCGAAGAGCGGACGGGGTACGAGGCTCCAGAGCCTGGGTTCTTCCAGGGCAAGACGCCCGTGCCCACCGATGGTTCCGAGGAGCAGTGAGTCTCGACGTGGTCGAGACCGCGGCCGGGCGGGCCAAGAATGGCTGGCCCCGCAGGCTCGCCGTGGGGTTTGCACAGCCAGCCCGCATCGCGGGAAGGGGAGATCGATGAATCGAAGCATGAGAACTCTGTCGGTGGGATTGCTCGTGGCCGGTCTGGCCGCCTCGGCGTATGGCCAGGCGGCTCCCGGGCAAGCGCGACAGCCTGTGGGCCAGGCCCAGCAGCCCGCGCAGCCCGAGTACGAGAAGATCTACACCACGGGCGAGGACGGGATGCCCGTACCGCCGGGCACGTGGCTGGACATCGCGGCCCTGGCGGTGAACCCGACGCTCTCGACCGATGATCGGGAGAAGGTCGAGGCCGCCGCTCGCGAGTGGCTGGCCGGCGTGCAGAGGCTGGTGGTCGAGAACCCCGACCTGGCGCTCGAGATCGCCCAGGGCTTGTA
Source organism: Phycisphaerales bacterium JB060 (assembly GCA_044440025.1). Lineage (GTDB taxonomy): Bacteria > Planctomycetota > Phycisphaerae > Phycisphaerales > UBA1924 > JAHCJI01. Next base: position 20,172 of record JBITAF010000109.1, read on the forward strand.
CGACGAGATCGACCTCGAGGAGCGTGCCGGGCTGGCCCACGCCTCGGAGGTCATGAAGGCCATGGGCTCGGTGACCAATCTGTCGTCGTATCTGGTGACCGAGGGCGTGCTGAGCAACGATCAGGGTGAGACCAACCGCCTGATCGTGCAGCAGTATGTCCGGGCGCGCAGCGAGGCGCTGAGCAAGCAAATCATGAGCGCGCCGCCCGAGGAGCAGCAGCAGCAGATGCAGATGCTCATGGCCCGCACCACCATGACCAGCATGACCGATGACGCACGACGCATGTTCCGTTCGGTCGCCGTCCGTGGGGCCCCCCACGCGGGTGAGGCCCTTTCGGAGGCTGGGCTTGACCCGTCCGAGTTTTCCGCCGAGTTGGAGGCTGTGCAACGGGCCGATTCGGACGAGGCCCGCTTTGAGGCCATGGTCACCCTGATGGACCAGATGGAAGGGATGCAACTCTTCCGTTTCGCCGACGCGCTGGCTGGGAAGCTCCCCCCGATCAAGCTGCCCGAGATCGAGAAAATCGGCCAGGCCAAACAGCCCGAGCGCGAAACTGGCTGAGCCTCGGGCGTCAGCGGGTCGAGCGCAGGACATACACTGATCCCATGCCCACGTTCTACGCCACCACCCCTATCTATTACGTCAACGATCGCCCCCACATCGGCCACTGCTACACCACGCTGCTGGCCGATGTTTTGGCACGCTTTCACCGGCTGGCGGGCGACGACGTGCTCATGCTCACGGGAACCGACGAGCACGCCCAGAAGGTCATCGACCGGGCCCGCGAGGCCGGCGTTGGCGTGCGGGAATGGGCCGATCGCAACGCGCTGGCGTTCCGCGAGGCGTTCGCGTTCCTGGAGATCTCCCAGGACGACTTCGTTCGCACCAGCGAGGACCGTCACAAGGACCGAGCAAGCGCCTACATCCAGAAGCTGGTCGACAGCGGCGACATCTACCTGGGCGATTACGTGGGCTGGTACGACCCGGGCCAGGAGGAGTATGTCACCGAATCGGTCGCCAAGGCCCACGATTACAAGAGCCCGGTGAGTGGTAAGCCGCTGGAGAAACGCACCGAGCAGAACTATTTCTTCAGGCTTTCGGTGTTCGAGGATCGGCTGAACACGTACCTCGACGAGCACCCGCGGTTCGTGCAGCCCGAGGCCCGCCGCAACGAGGTGCTGGGACGCCTTCGCCAAGGCCTCCAGGACGTACCGGTCAGCCGGGCCGTGAAGGACGACGGCGGGGAGGACTGGGGCATCCGCATGCCCAACGATCCCGACCATCGCGTGTACGTCTGGATCGAGGCGTTGTGCAACTACCTGAGCGTCGTTGATACGCCCGAGAGGCGGCACTACTGGCCCGCGTCGATCCACCTGCTGGCCAAGGACATCCTGTGGTTCCATGCCGTGGTCTGGCCGGCGATGCTGATGGCACTGGACGAGCCCCTGCCCGGGTGCGTGTACGCCCACGCGTACTTCGTGGCCGAGGGGCGCAAGATGTCCAAGAGCATGGGCAACTTCATCGAGATCGACCAGCTCCGGGCGTACGGCGAGCGATATTCGGTCGACGCGGTGCGGTGGTACCTGGCAACGCAGGGCCCGCTGGGTTCGACCGATGCCGACTTTGCGCACGCGAACTTCGTGGACGTGTACAACGCCGAACTGGCCAACGGTCTGGGCAACTGCGCCAGCCGCGTGGTGAACATGATCCAGAAGTATTTCGATGGCAAGGTGCCCGAGGCTCGCGACGCGACCGTACACGCGGGTGTCGACTGGCCGACACTGACCCACGGGCACGTGGACACGGCCCGCGATCTCTTCGCCGCGATCGATCTGCACGGAGCCGCACACCAGGGTCTGGCGATCGTGACCGCGGTGGACGGGTATATCAACAACACCGAGCCGTTCCGCCTGGCGAAGAAGATCAGCGGCCCGGACGACCCGGCCCACGCCGACCTGGCACTCATTCTCTATAACTGTGCCGAAGCTCTGCGCATCGCGGCGGCCCTGTTCATGCCCTTCATGCCGACAAAATCCACCGAGGTGTTGGGCATGCTGGGGGCCGGCGTTCCCGGGGAAGGCCAACTCGATGCGCACGCTCAATGGCGTGGAGCGTTTGGCCTGAAGGGCGGCGACATGGTGACCAAAGGCTCGGCGTTGTTCATGAGAGCCGATACCGAGCAGCCGGCCCCCACAGCCTGAGAGGATCCGCGAGTTGCGCAAGGGCCCCCCGTTCCGATTTCGCTCGGCTATGCAGGCCGTGGCCGCGCGCGAGTACCTCGTGCAGAACGGCGTGCCCGCCGAGGTGGTAGGGGGCAACAGTGACGGCATGAACTCGTGGGGCTTCGGCCGCAGCAGTGGATCGTACGAGGTGGTGCTGGGCAGCAAGTCCGACGGCGAGCTTGCGACCTACCTGCTCGAAGAGTGGGACCGCGAACCGATGGAGATGGAGGGCGAGTTGGACGACCACGCCGCGCCCGATCTCAGCGTGCTCGATGCGTCCATGGCGCCCAAGTGTCCAGCCTGTAATGAATATCTCCCCCTCGTCGCCTCTCTCGAAGACTGTCCCGCCTGCGGGGCTACGGTCGACGTGGCTGCACTGATTGTGAAGGAGCACGGCCCCGAGGCGTTGCACGAGTGCTACGACGCGACGCCGAGCGTAGAAGAACTGGCCGAGATGGATGCCAAGCCTTCGGCATGCCCGGCGTGCGGGGGGCCGATCGGCGATCGCGGCGTTTGCGGGTGGTGTGGCAGGCGGGGATGAGCAATCACGACGCCATTGCGGGCTCGTAGCGGTGCAGTTCCAGCAGACGACACCGGCCGGGGGCGATCGAATCGTCGGCCGAGAGGGTGGCCATCTGCCCCGTTCGCAGGGCCGGGCCTGGCAGCGTGAGGCCCGCGCTGGGGCCGTGCATGAGGATGGAGACCACGGCGGTGACGGTGGGATTGTGGCCCACAAGCAGCAGCGGCGTCTCGTGCGTGTGGCGCTCAATGGCCGAAATCGCAGCGTCAGCCGGACACGCGGGCAGCAAAATGTCGAGGCATGTGACCGGCAGCCCGAGTTCGTCGGCGATGGTCTGGGCGGTCTGATGGGTTCGTGTGGCCGGGCTGGCCAGGATCCGTCTGGGGCGCTCCGATGGCATCAGCCCGCTCATTAGACCGGCGAGATATCGGGCCTGCAGGCAGCCCTGCCGGGTCAGCGGGCGATCGATGTCCTGTCCAGTGACCGAGTTCGCCTCGGCTTGGGCGTGGCGGCAGACGTGGATGTGCATGCTTGGAACCCCCGTTGTTGCACCCTCCTCGCAGCCTCCAGCGTATAGCTTCGCCCAAGAGACTGGAAAACGCAATACCAAACTCTACCCAAATAGCATCAGAACTGTCGCTTTCGGTCGAAAAGTTCGCAGTCAACCGGGGTTGCATCAGGCCCAAACTGCGGTGAAACTGTGGGTGGAGCGGCATACATCCGCGGGGAGGTCAGGAATGCTTGAGAACGGATTCGCACGTATGGCCGGCTCGGCCTTGCTTGTTTCATTTCTGACCGCGCGGGCGGGCTTGGCTGGGCCCGGCGTGGCCGAGCACGCCCTGCTGGTGGTCGACCCGAGTTCGCCCGACGCCATGCGCGCGGCCAACGAGTACATCGCGGCCCGCAACCTGCCCGAGACGGCCGTGCTATACATGACGCCCGACGCCGCGGACTTCATGGCGTTCCGAGGCGACAACCTCGCCGCCCTGTTTGGCGAGGTCGCGGCGCGTGGCGTTGAGGATCGGGCTGATTACGTGATTATCGCGCCGCCCTCGCGATATCGCATGGGCGCGTCGACCACCATCTCGGATGCCTGCTCGCCGGTAAACAACTTCGGTATCTCCAGCGCGTACACCATGGCGTTCTATGCCGACGAAGTCCTGGCTGGCGGGTTGTCTGTCACTCGGTCCCAGCCGTTCTTCCGCCCGATCGGAGAGCCCCTGGGCTTTGACAGCGAGGTGGCGTATGCGGCGGGCAACCCGAGTACGTCCTCGCTAGCTCGGAGGTCGTATATCGGGGCTGTCCTGGGATGGACCGGCGAGCGTGGCAACACAATCGAAGAGATCGTGGACATGATCGGTCGATCGGTCGCGTCCGACGGTGTCTCGCCAGGTGGATCAACCGACACGTACTACTTCATGAATACGGGCGATGTGGCACGCAACGTCCGGCAGCCCCAGTATGCCCGTGTGATCACGGACCTGACTTCCAAGGGCGCCAGCGCGGTGCAGCAGGACGGGCAGGTGCCCGGTGGCGGTGTTACGGCTGCTGGCATCATGACCGGCGTGGCCAATCCGCCCATCGACACGGGTGACTTCGTGTTCGGTCCCGCGGCCTTCGCCGACCACCTGACCAGCTTCGCCGGCCATTTTGGTACCGACAGCCAGACCAAGATGAGCCGTTGGATTGCCAAAGGCGCCGTGGGCAGTTCGGGCACGGTCGAGGAGCCATGCAACTACACGGGCAAGTTCCCCCATCCCCGGTTGCATTATTTCTATGACCAGGGCGCCACGCTGGGCGAGGCCTACCTGCGCAGCATCGGTTTCATGCCCTTCCAGGTGCAGTTCATTGGAGATCCGCTGGCCCGCCCGTTCACCCATATTCCCGATGTCACGATCATCGGATTGGGAACCTCCGCGACGGGCATCGAGGCTTTCTCTGCATCGGCAACTACCACCAAGCCCGGCGCGAGCATCGGTCGGTTTGTGCTGCTTGCCAACGGCGTGACCGTGGCAGAGACCGGGTCGGCCGGACAGTTCCAACTCGACACCATGGACCTGCCCGATGGGGCCAATGAGATCCGCGTGATCGCCTATGACGACACCGGTCTCGAATCGCGCGGCAGCGAGACCATGATGGTCACTGTCAACAACCGCGGCCGCCTGCCCGGTATCACGCCCTCCTCGTTTGCCGGTGATTTGTCGACCCGGTTCGACTTCGAGTTGGATGCCCCCGGGGCCGAAGAGGTACGGCTGGTCCGCGCGGGCGCCGTGCTCGGCGCGGTCGATGGCGGCAGCGGCAGTGTGGCGCTCTACGGTATCAATCTCGGTGAAGGGCCCACCACCGTGTGGGCCGAGGCCAGCTACACGGACGGCTCGGTCGCGCGTTCTCCCCGGCAGACCATCACGGTCGATGGTGGCGCGTTCGGCCCGTCAACCACACCGGTCGCGTACGACTACACCCGCACGATTGAGCCCGGGCAGAGCGTGCTCGTCTCGCTGCCGGCGCAGGTCGGTGGCGATCCGGCGGATGTTGGGTACGAGATCACCGGCGGGTTCGCTGGTGATGCTGAGTTGCTCTGGAATGATGGCAAGGCCTTTGCGCTGGTCCGGCTGAGTGTCGACGCGGCCGTGGGCGATAGCTTTACCTATCGGGTATCCAGCGCGACTGGATCCGACGTGGGCGAAGTCACCATCGCCCTGCCCGACGCCTCGGGATGCCGGGCCGACTTGGATGGCGATGGCTCGCTGACGATCTTCGACTTCCTGGCCTTCCAGAACCTGTTCGACGCGGGCGACCCCGCGGCGGACTTCGATGGCGATGGCTCGCTGACGATCTTCGACTTCCTGGCTTTCCAGAACGAGTTCGACGCTGGCTGCTGATCGGGCTTCGTTCGAGCGACAATCCTGAAACTTCCCCGCTTTGTCCGTTTCGTTGCAACGCTGGCGCTACGGGGGGCTTTAGCCTATTACCGAAGAGATGCAGACCCCAGAGAGGGCGCCGCTGCGCGTTGCCCGAAGAGGAGACCGCGATGAAGAACTCCAACACGATCAGGTTGATGGCGTCCGCCCTGCTGGCCACCACAGGCCTGGCGACAAGCCTCGCGTCGGCCCAGGTCGACATTACCACGGAAGTGTTTCTGGACGGGCTCGATCAGCCCACCGCCCTCGTGCACGCGCCCGGCGACTTCGGCCGGGTGTTCGTGACCGAGAAGGATGGAGCCGTTCGCGTGGTCCGCGATGGCGTGTTGCTATCGACCCCGTTCCTGGACATCGATCCGCTCATTTCAAGCTTTGGCGAGCGTGGGCTCCTTGGCATCGCGTTCAGCCCCGAGTACGACAGCGACGGCTGGTTCTTCGTGCACTACTCGGACAACAACGGCGACACCGTCATCGCACGATACAGCGTCTCGGACACCAACCCGGACGTGGCAGACCCTGACAGCGGGGTCATTCTCTTGACCCAGGACCAGCCCTTCACCAACCACAACGGCGGATGGATCGACTTCGGCCCCAACGACAACTACCTCTACATCGCGCTGGGCGATGGCGGCAGCGGTGGAGACCCGCAGGGCAACGGCCAGAGGCTGACCACGCTGCTGGGCAAGATCCTGCGCATCGACGTGCTTGGCACGCCCGATCCGGGCTTGGAGTACGCCATCCCCGCCGACAATCCTTTCGCCGGCACGGGCAATGCCGAGGAGATCTGGGCCTACGGCCTGCGCAACCCGTATCGCAACGACTTCGACCCGATGAACGGCGATCTGTACATCGCCGACGTCGGCCAGGGAGCGCGTGAGGAGGTCAACTACCAGCCCGGTGACAGCATGGGCGGCGAGAACTATGGGTGGAAGTGCCGCGAGGGCGACCTCTGCTTCTCGACCACGGCCCCTTGTCCGACCAGTTGCGATCCTTCACCCTTCGTCGATCCCGTTGTGGTCTATGACCATTCGGCATCCGGGGGGTGCTCGATCACCGGCGGTCAGGTGCACCGCGGCTGCCAGATCGATGGGCTGGCGGGCACCTACTTCTACGCCGATTACTGCTCCAACCGTGTGTGGTCCATCCGCGTGGTCGATGGTGTCGCGACCGAGTTCACCGAGCGCACGAGCCAGTTCGGCGGCATCAGCAGCATTATCAGTTTCGGCCGAGACGCGTACGGTGAGCTCTACGTGCTTAGCCAGGGCGGCACCATCCGAAAGATCATGCCGGTGGATCCCATCGCCGATTGTGACGGAGATCTGGTCTCGGATGCGTGCGAGATCGCTGCGGGCGTCGAGAGCGACGTCAATGGCGACGGCATCCCCGATTCGTGCCAGTGTCTGGCCGACCTGGACGGTGACGGTGAGCTGACAGTGTTCGATTTCCTTGAGTTCCAGAACCTGTTCGACATGGGAGACCCTCTCGCCGATTTCGATGGCGACGGCGAGCTGACCCTGTTCGACTTCCTAGCCTTCCAGAACGCATTCGGCGCTGGCTGCCCGTAACGAGTTGGCCGCGTCAGGCTGAGCGCAACTGGGCGCTGGCCTGACGCATCACCTCCGCAGCGATCTGCTCGGGGTTGTAGCCCGCGGGCATGAGCACGAACGGAACGTTGGCCTGCCGGGCGAAGTCCCGGGCCCGTTCTGCGTGCTCGTGCCCTGTGAGCTTGATGAGCACGATCACAAGGCGTGTGTCGGGGTTCGAGATCGGCGCACGCATGGGCTCGGCCGAACCGTGCTCGGTCAGGTCGGGCCAGACAACCGCGTCGAGTGCGAACGCGTCGGTGATGCGTTCGATGGCATCGCGCCTCGGCTCGCCGCCTATGACGACGACCTGCCCGCCGCCCAGGAGTTCGCGCACCCGCAGCACGTCCTCGCTCCAGACACGTTCGCTCTTGGCTGTTTCGCGCGATCGACGCGAGCGGTCTTTGCTCCCGTTCTGGAGTTGGGCCAGGGATTCGGCGGCAGAACACAGCACGGGATCAGGCTGCACGGCCTCGGGAAAGAACTTCGGCGGGGCCACCGCGGCGATCTGGCGAACTATGTGGTCCAGATCGGGTGGGTCGAGCGCGCGGAGTTGTTCCACCGCGTCATTGATCTTTCTGCAATCATGTGACGGCGGCTCTTCCTCATAAGGCGAGGTGGCCGCGTCGCGCACCCGCTGGGCGTGGTACAACGCTCGCTTGAGAAGGCGGTCCGTCTTGTCGCGGTTCTTGCGTTGGTCCTCAAGTACGCCGAGGAACTCTATCGCCCGCTCGCGCGCGGCCGAGACATCGTTGACCGGGTCGGCAGGGTCGCCCAGTTGCATGTGACGCTTTACATGGTAGCGATGCTCGGCCGTCACCAGTTTGAGCCACTGGTGCACCTCGTCTTGGTCGATATCCGGCTGGGTCAGCCACGTCACCGACAGGGCGATACGCAGCCCGCTGCTGATCGTCGCCAGAAGCTGCAGCGCCTCGCGTACTTCCTCCTCGTCGTGCCATTCATTGATCGGCTCGATGGCGTGGCAGAGGTCGGCCGCTTCGGCCATCGCCGTGTAGCACTTTGAGATGAGATCCAGTTCTTCATCGCTCGAGGGCGTGCCCTTACGGAAGAACATCCACAAAAAGCAATCCGGCATCGACTTCGCGGTGGCGATCAACTCGTTCATCCGCTGACGAGACTCGAACTCTTCGGCGGTGTCGCGCTCCTGGCTCTGGCGGACGATCTGGTGCAGGCAGGCTTCCGCCTTGAGGCGGCAGCGGGCGGCGATCTGTTGCAGATCGATGGCACGCGCATCGGCTGTCCGCTCGAGGTAATCGACATCGTCAACCGAAGTTCTGGGCGCGTTCCGGGCGGCTTCCATCGCGGCGCTGATCGCGTGCGTCTCGCCGGTCACCGGCACCTGGACGCGGGCGTCGCCGATCCGAAGAGGAACAACCGCGGTCGGGCCAGATCGCGATGCGGTCACTTCGGGCGAGGATTTGTCCTCTCCCTCTACTTCGACCTCTGTCTCGAGTGCTCCAACATCCGCCTGGGATGGTGGCGACCCCGATTGCGTGCGGGTTTCCAACTCGTCCAGCCGCTCCAGGGTCAGGGTGGCCAGATGACGTGATAATGCGCGAAGGGCAGGAGAGTTCTCGAGTTGCTCATCGAGGAACCGCTCCACCAGATTCGCCAACAACTCGCGCTCTGGAGTATTCACTATCGACCATAGGCCGCTAGAAGGCGCGTTTGGTCGGGTTAATGACCATGCCATCGCGCCCGCAAATAAGCACGTCAGCGATCTCGACGGCCTCGGCAAACGAGGATTTGGCCTGCTCCACATCCGCCGCGTCGTCCAGCACCCGGCCACGTGAGAGGTGCTCTCCATCCGGTATGGCATCCGAACAGATCAGCAGCGTGTGGCTCGGTGCGGCCACCAGGAGCCCGCACATCCCCGGCGTGGCACCGGGCAGGGGGAACAGATCCACCTTGTCGGCCAGGCGGTCGGGGGCGGGCTTGCAGTTGCGAAGCTGGGCCACCCGCTCCTTGAGCGCCATCAAGGGGTCCGGCGCATCCTCATCCAGATCGCCAGGCCCGCCCATGTCCCCCCCCTGCACCATCCGCCGCAGGGTCTCGCCAAGCAACATGCCTACCGACTCACGCTCGGTCCCGTGGATCCACCAGCGGGCGTGGTCGAAAAGCCGCAGCCCGCGGGTCATGTCGGGCTTGAAGCATGTCAGAAAGACGTCGGTGATGGCACCCGGGCGGATGCCGGCGCGCTCATGCAGCCGGGCCGCCAGAGCGACCTCGGGCAGACCCGGATCGATCAGGATGCGTTTGTCCCCAACGGAGAGGAGCACCGTCGTCGCGTGCCCCGTCCGGACCGGCGAGGTCTCGTTCCAGAGCGGGTTGGCGGCCAGCGTGCCCAGGCTGATAATGCGGATATCCATGCTGGGGCGAGGATATCGCCTTACTGCACTTCGAGCCGGCTGAATGTCACCGTGACCTCGGTTTCGCTGATGGGAGACTTGTGCGCGATCCTCCGAATCAGAAGGGTCGCCTGGTCCAGCCAGAGCGTCGCAGGCCCCTGCTCGATCAGTTCGAGTTCCAGCATGATCGTGGGCCGCCCGTTCACGCTGGTCACGCCCACGATCCGGGCAGTGTCGTACTCGTTGGTGGGGCCCCAGCTGTCGCCGCCAAGCAGCCGCGGCACGCTGGTGGTAAAGATCGTCATGATGTTCTGGAACGGCACGATGGCCTCTTCCAGCGTGGGTGCCTGTCCGTAGCTACCCGAGCGAATCGTCTCGAATCGCTGGCCGGCCTTGCGTACCTCGAAGTTCGGCAGCCGAGAACCGGCCGTTCCATTCACGATAAAGGTGAACTCGCCATCGCGTTCATAGATGGTGCCGAAGCCGTACTCGGACCGCCGGCCGGGCTGGACGATGATGATCGAACCCTCATCGAGATAGTTCCTCGCCTCGCCGTACGCCATCGCCGAACGCACTAGCAACTCGATCGCATCCATCGAGCCGGTATAGGGCGTGGAAGCGGATCCGCCCCCGATCGGGCCAGAGCCACCGGTAGGAGATTCGGCGGGCTCTTCGGCCGGTGGTGGCGCGGGCGGTGGTGGTGGCGCGGGCGGGGCCGCCACGATTGGGGGCGGGGTGTATGAACCACCGCTCGAGCAACCACCGACAACGGCGGCGGCCAACCCCAGCGTGAGGGGTGTCCAAAGCGTGAGCGTGCGGGTGGGTCGGGTCATGGGCAAGGCTATCAGGTATCGACTCGGCGGTCAGAGCCGCGGCGCGCGCAGGCCGCGAGCGCCTCGCGGTACACGTGTTCCAGCCCGGCGACCATGGCGGCCGTGCTGAACTCCCTGCCGGCGACCTCCCTGCCCGCCGCCGCCAGGGCTAACCGTTCATCGGGCCTCGCGGCCAGGCGCCTGATGGCCTCGCCAAGCCGGGCCGAATCGCCGGTGGGAATAAGCCAGCCGGTCTGTTTATGACGGCAGATCTCGGGCGTGCCGTCGCAGTCGTACGCCACCGGACACACGCCCGCCAGCAACGCCTGGGTCACCGTGCGGGGCAGCCCTTCCCGATAACTCGGGTGGGCCAGCACGTCCATCGACCGCAGCATGCCCGGCACCTCGGCCGGTGGCACCAGACCCGTGAACACCACACGCCCATCAAGCCCCATGTCGCCGATGCGTCGCTCGAGCTTCCCTCGCAGATACCCATCACCCACCCACAGCAGCCGCCAGTGCTCGTTGGCCTTGAGATCCTCGCCCAGTGCGTCGAGAACGTCGCCGTGCCCCTTGTCCTGCGCAAGCCGGGCGATGGTGCCAACCACGAACTCGTGCGGCTCGATACCGTATCGCTCGCGCACCTCGTCCCGAGTCGGGTGGCTGGTGAGGTAGGGCTCGATGTCCACCCCGCTGCGCACGGTCGTGTAGAGTGCGGGCTTACCGATGCCGCGCTCCAGGAACTGCCGCGTCATCGCGTCGGCCACGCTCACGATCGCGTCGCAGCGATTCGCCGCGAACCGCTCGGCCACGGTATAGATCGTGTTGGACACCACCTTCCCCGGCAGGAACGGCGGCCCATGGATCGTGTGCACCACGGCGGGCTTGCACCGCGCGTTCCAGCCGGCCAGTCGCCCGAGGATGCCCGCCTTGGACGAGTGCGTGTGCACGACGTCGGGCTTGATGTCGTCGATCAACGCCTTGAGTTCGCGATATGCCCGCACGTCGGCGATCGGCCGAACCGGTCGGATCAGGTGCGGCACCTCGTGAGCGGTGATCTTCCCGAACGCCCGCACCCGATCCAGCATCGACCCCTCGGGCCCATAGATCGGCCCGTACGCCAGGTGCACCTCGTGCCCAAGTTCGACCTGCCCCTCGCAAGACAGGATCGTGTTCTCCTGGCTGCCGCCAAGGATGAGGCGGGTGGAGATGTGGAGGATGCGGGTCATGCTTGATGGTCCGAGCCCCTCTGAACCGAGCCGCGAGCGTAAGCTCGCGGCCTTAGTCTTGCCACTCGAGCACATATCGAACCGCCCGCGCAACTGAATCCGCGTCCCACAGATACCGTGTGCTCCCGTGGCGTGTCCAAACTGGTCGATCACCACCCGCGTGACTATTCGACCGCAACGCCCGCGTGCTCCAACTCTTCAACTGCCGAATGACCTCTTCTGGCGAGTAGCCAGGAGCCAACACCACGACATGCACATGGTTCGTCCTGACATTGATCGCATGGAGTCGCCAGTCTCGTTCGACACACACCCTGCGTATGGCTTGGTCGACCTCATGCCTGACCATCACCGAGGCCAGCACGAATGGCTTGTCCGACATCGACCGCTCTCGCAAACGCTGGCGAAAGGCGTGGGGATCCTCGATCGGGTGGCCGACTTGGTTGCGAGAACGATCTACAGAGCCCCGCTCATCCCCATGGACCCACGTGCCACGGGTCGTCCATGTGAGAAAGTAAGCAAGAGGCTCTGACATGCGTGCGCACTCTAAGGCCGCGTGCTCACGCACGCGGCTCGGTTCAGAGCGGTTCACTACTCCAACCTCGCCGCGATCGCCTTCCCCACGTACGCATCGCTGGCCGGGTCAACACTGAAATCGCCCCGGTCGTGCACGAGCTCTTCTCGCTTGTCGAGATCCTTCACCTGCACCTTGTCCGGCCCGTGCAGCACGATGGCGTACCTGGCGTGCTGCTTCTCGGCATCATTGAGCAGCTTCTTGAGGTTCCGCGTCGTCTTGTACGTCCGGCGGGCGTGCATTGGCCGTATGGCGTAGCGATCCGCCGCCCACGGCTTGCCATCAAACCCGTCACGTTCCACGCCGCGCCGCAAGTTCGCCAGCAATGGCTCGACAAGCGCGTCCTCGTCTTCCGACCCGGCCACCACGAACGCCTCGGGCCGCAGGCTCGCCCCGGGCCGGCTCAGGGCGTCTAGAAGCTCCGCCCCCTGCGGCATCAGCCCCTTGTCATCGAGCAACAACCCCAGCACGACGTCGCCCATGCCGAACCCGACCGCCGGCGTGGGCGGCCCGCCGAAGAGCTCGATGAGGTTGTCGTACCGCCCACCACCCGCGATGGCCCGCTCACCCTCGGCGATGACCTCGAAGACGGTGCCGGTGTAGTAGGCGAGGCCGCGGACGATGGAAAGGTCATAGCAAAACCAGTCCAGCGGCAGCATGATGCCAGCGAGCGCGACCACGGGGCGAGTTGCCGCATCGGTGTACGAGTCGATCACGATCGGATTAACTTCTGTACTGGTGATGCGCTCGATCTGCTCGCGGCTGATACCCATGGTCGCCAGCTCGCGCAGGAACTCGTCCTCGGTCATCTTGGAGAGGCTGTCGATGAGGGCAATGACTCTGGCCTTGTGCTCGGCCTCGATGCCCAACTGAGTCATTCGTCGATCAAGCAGTTCGCGGCTACCAAAGTGAAGCATCGCTGTCTCGGGAGTGATCCCGGCGAGCGCCAATGCGCCAACGAGACAGGCCATGGTTTCCATGTCGGCGTAGCCGTCGCCCGAAACGATGTCCTCATCGGTCTTGCACTCGGGCGGTAAGCCCAACACATCCACGTTCCATTGCAAAAACTCCCGCAGCCTCCCACGCTGCGGCTTCTCCGCCCGGAAGTACGGCCCGATGCTGAACCACTTGGTCGGGCTCGGCAAGCTCGCCGCCTTGGCGGCGTACATGCGGGCCAGGGTGGGGGTGAACTCGGGGCGCAGGGCGTAGTCGTCCTCGCCGCCTTCGCGGCGGAAGCGGAAGAGTTCGCCCACGATCCCCTCGCCGCTCTTGCGGGTGTACAGCTCGAGTATCTCGAAGGTCGGGCCGTTGATCTCCTCGAAGCCGTGGCGGAGGGCGGTGTCCCGCCAGAGGCGGGTGATGTAGTTCTGGCGGAGCAGTTGGTCCGGATAAAGATCGCGCGTACCCGTGGGGGAGGGGACCGGGCTCGAGTTGGGCTTGGTCATCGTGCGGGGTTCCTGGGTCAACCGACCGGGGCCTGGCGCACCCGGGGTTGCCGGGTCCGGCCTATCGTGATCCAGCATAGTGCTAAGGACAGGAGATTTTCGATGCGTGCAGTTCAGACTCTTGCGATGGCTTCGTTCGTGGGCGCCGCCGCCCTGCTCACCGGGTGCGCCGCGACGGGCCTGACCCAGGATGCCTTGGCCATCACCAAGGCCGAGGCTCAGGCCACGATCACCCACCTTTCCAAGACCGAGCCCGAGTTCGATGGCCTGGTCGAGAGCAGCCACGCCTGGGCGGTGTTCCCGGGCGAGTTCAACGGGCTGTGGTACCTCCTCGGCGGTGCAGGCAGCGACGGGCTGATCTACGACAACAGCGGCGAGGTCATCGGCTACAGCCGCCACGCCCGTGTCAACTTTGGCATCGGCGGTATCGGCAGCTACAACGACTTTGTCATCTTCTTCCCCGACGAGGCCTCGCTCAACAGCTTCCAGAACGGCAGTTGGTCCTTCGGCGGCGAGGTCGCTGGAGCCATCCTCGGCCTGGGTGCCAGTGGGCAGATGTCCTTCACCAAGAACATGACCTACGTCAGCGATCCCCGCGCCGGCTGGGGTCTGGGTGCCTACTTCACCCTCGACAACTACAGCTACAACGACATCGAGACCGCCTTGAGCAACTGATCGGCTCCCCAGCCGACCAGGTCTGCCAAACACCGAACGCCCCGGACCAACCGCCGGGGCGTTTCTGATTGGCCATCGCAGCAGCGATGCGGTTCTCCCGGGGCGTCGCTCGGCCTACGCCATGGCCATGCGCCACCCGCCCGGCGGCTACCATGCGACCCGATATGATGGCCCGAACCGGCCCCTGCCATGGGCCGGCCTCGGGCCCGCGAGCACCCGTCCGCCAGCCTCCTTCACGGAAGACCCGTCGACCATGCCCAGCATCACCATCAACGGTGCCACCGCCGAGTTCGAGCCCGGGCAGACCATCCTCCAGGTCGCCAACGCCAACGGCATTGAGATCCCCTTCTACTGCTACCACGACGGGCTGAGCATCCCCGCCCAGTGCCGCATCTGCCTGGGCGAGATCTGGGCCCCGAACCCACGAAACGAGAACAGGCTCGAGCCAGTGGCCGGTGGCAAACTCCAGCCTACATGCTCCACCCCAGCGGGCGAGGGCATGGTGGTCTACACCGACAGCCCCAAGGCGGTCGCCAACCAGAAGGCCGTCATGGAGTACTTGCTCATCAACCATCCGCTGGACTGCCCGGTCTGCGACCAGTCCGGCGAGTGCTTTTTGCAGGACTACAGCTACGAGTACGGGCGAGGCGTGTCGCGATTCCAGGAGCAGAAGGTCAAGCAGGCCAAGAAGGACCTGGGCCCGCACGTGTGGCTCTACGCCGACCGCTGCATCATGTGCACGCGCTGCGTGCGCTTCGACAGGGAAGTCGCCGGCGCGGGCGAGCTGATGATCGGCGGCCGCGGCAACCGCAGCGAGATCGACGTCTTCCCCGGCAAGGCCCTGGATAACGAACTTAGCGGCAACGTCGTCGACCTATGCCCGGTGGGGGCGCTGCTGGACAAGGACTTCCTCTTCGCCCAGCGCGTCTGGTTCCTCAAGAAGACCCCCAGCATCGACGGCCTCACCGCCAGCGGCGACAACATCTCCATCGAGCACAACGAGGGCAAGGTCTACCGCGTCAAGCCGCGCGAGAACCAGAAGGTCAACAAGTTCTGGATCACCGACGAGGTGCGCTACGGCTGGAAGTTCATCCACAGCCCCGATCGCCTGGCCGAGCCCCAGGCCCGCCGCTACGGCGCGCTCGTTGAAGCCGAGTGGCCCCGGGCGTATCGAGCCGCGCTCGAGGGCATCCAGGCGGCGATCGACAAGGGTGGGAAGCTCGCGATCCTCGTCAGCCCCATGCTCCCCTGCGAGGAGGCCTACGCCCTGGCCACCCTGGCCAAGTCGCTCGACGACAACGCCATCTTCGCCGTCGGACCGGTTCCCACCAAGGGCGAGGACAAGGCATTCCCGCCAACCAAGAGCCTCGACGACGAGAGCGCGTTCGTGTTGGTTGCCGAGAAGGCCCCCAACGCCCGCGGCGTGCGGCGTGTCCTCAAGGCCGTCACCGGCAAGACGCCCGTCGAGTTCCACGACTTCCTGGGCGCCATCAAGAACGCCGGAGCGCTGATTTTGACCGGCAACTACCCCAGCGACTGGGCCCCCGCCGAGTTGGCCGACGCCGCCACCGACCGCTTTACCGTGCTCATCGACACCCTGCCCACCCGCCTCATCGACGCCAGCGACGTCGTCCTCCCCGGAGCCACCTGGGCCGAGAAGGCCGGCACGTTCGAAAATCATCGGAACGTCTTGCAGGCGTTCGAGCCGGCCATCCCGCCCATGGCCCGCACCGAGGGCCAGATCGCCCACGACCTGCTGGCCGCCAGCGGCGTCGACGCCTACATCGCCCAGCGCCCCGAGTCGCACTTCCGCCGCCCCGACGTGGCGGTGGTCGACGACGGTCCGGGCCAGGTGCCCCAGGCCACCGAGGTCGAGCTGCCCCGCGGCCTGCTCTTCACCGCCGCCAACGTACGCACCCAGATGGCCGAGGCCGGTATGCCCGAGTTCGCCTCCGACGTCAGCCTGCCGCCCAAGGCCGCCCGCAAGGGTGGCGACATGCGGGTGGTGGAGCTGTGAGCGACGCGTCCGTCGCGGCCGCCACCGGCCCGACCGACGCGCACCCCGTCCGTAGCCGACGCTACCTCGTCATCGCCTGCATCGCGCTGGGCGCCATCGCCCTCTCGCTCATCCTCTGGGCCGCGGGCTCGCCGCTGCGGCCCTGGCCGCTGTACGCCGCCCTGCTCGTGGGCGGCGCGCCGCTCGTGCTCGAGCTGGCCATCAAGCTGGTCAAGGGCGACTTCGGCTCCGACCTGCTCGCCGCGATCTCCATCGTCACGGCCGTGTTGCTGGGCGAGTACCTGGCCGGCACGCTGGTCGTCCTCATGCTCTCGGGCGGCCAGGCCATCGAGACCTACGCCATGGGCCGGGCATCCTCGGCCCTCGAAGCCCTGGCCAAGCGCATGCCCTCGGTCGCCCACCGGCGCACGGGCGACGCGCTCGAGGACGTACCCCTCGACAAGATCGCCGTCGGCGACCTGGTCGTCGTGCTGCCCCATGAGGCCTCGCCCGTCGACGGCGTCGTGGTCGAGGGCCGCTCGGTCATGGACGAGAGCTACCTCACCGGCGAGCCCTACGAGATGTCCAAGGCCCCCGGGTCGGCCGTGCTCAGCGGCGCCATCAACGGCGAGAATGCCCTGACCGTCCGCGCCCAGCGGACCGCTCGAGACTCGCGCTACGCCCAGATTATGGAGGTCATGCGAGCCAGCCAGCAGCAGCGGCCGCACATGCGCCGCATGGCCGATCGGCTGGGCGCGTGGTACACGCCGCTCGCGATCCTCATCGCCCTGGCTGCCTGGGGTCTCAGCGGCGACCCCACGCGGTTCCTGGCCGTCCTGGTCGTCGCCACGCCCTGCCCGCTGCTGATCGCCATCCCGGTGGCCATCATCGGTGCGGTGTCCCTCGCCGCACGCCGGTCGATCATCATCCGAGATCCCGTGGCCCTGGAGCGCATCGACACCTGCCGCACGATGATCCTCGACAAGACCGGCACGCTCACCTTCGGCCGGCCCTCGCTGGTCAACCAGCACATGAGCGAGGGCGCGGACGCTGACCGCACGCTCGCCCTGGCGGCCAGCCTGGAGCGATACTCCAAGCACCCGCTGGCCGCCGCCGTCGTGAAGGCCGCCGAGGCCGCGGGCACGCCGCTCCTGCCGGTCTCCGAGCTCAGCGAGCCGCCCGGCCAGGGCCTGCGTGGCGTGGTCGAGGGCCACAAGGTCACCGTCACCAGCCGCAAGGCTGTGCTCAAGAACCACCCCGAGGCAGAGGGCCTGCTGCCGCCCCTGGCCGGCGGGCTCGAGTGCGTGGTGCTCATCGATGGCGCGATCGCGGCGACCTACCAGTTCCGCGACGCCCCTCGGCCCGATGGCAACGCGTTCGTTGCTCACCTGGACAAGCACCACCACATCGACCGCGTCATGCTCGTGTCGGGCGACCGCGCCAACGAGGTGGAATACCTGGCCAAGGAGGTTGGCATCGACCTCGTGCGGGCCGGGCAGACGCCCGAGCAGAAGGTCGCCATCACGCGCGAGGAGACCGAGCGTGCGCCGACCATCTTCGTCGGCGACGGCATCAACGACGCCCCGGCCCTGCTGGCCGCGACGGTGGGGGTGGCCATGGGCGTGGCCAGCGACGTGACGACCCAGGCCGCCGGCGCCGTGATCCTCGACAGCTCGCTGCGCCGCGTCGACGAGCTCATGCACATCGGCCGGCGCATGCGGCGTATTGCACTCCAGAGCGCACTAGGAGGCATGGCCTTGAGCATCATCGGCATGATCCTGGCGTCGATGGGCTACCTGCCCCCCGTCGCCGGCGCGCTGGCCCAGGAGGCCATCGACGTGCTGGCGATCTTCAACGCCCTGCGCGCGGCCTTCCCGACGCGAAGGCTTTCAGACATCGACTAGCGCCGGGCGTCACGCCTCGGGCCGCAGCCGGGTCTTCAGCCAAGCACGCGCCATTTTCCAGTCCTTGTTCACCGTGCGTGGCGACACGCCCTGCACGTGGGCAATCTGCTCGATGGTCAGCCCTGCGAAGAACTTAAGCTCCACGATCCGCGACTGCCGCTCGTCCAGCCGGGCCAGTTCCGTCAATGCCTCGTCCAGATCGAGTACGTCGACCGGAAGCATCGCACCGTTGGACGATCCACCGATATTGTCCAGCGTCTCCATCGCCACTCGGTCGCGTCCACCACCGCGCTTCTCGGCGTTATAGGCCCGAGCATGGTCCACCAGCAGCCGCCGGATCGCGATCGCCGCGTACGCGTAGAACTGCGTCCGGCCCTCCCAATCGACGTTGGCCTGACCCACCAGCTTCATGAACGCCTCGTCGGCGAGCACCGTGGGTTGCAGCGTGTGGTCCTTACGTTCGCGGGCCATGGCCCGCTCGGCGATCTGGCGGAGCTCCACGAGCACCAACGGCGCCAGCTTCTCCCGGGCCTGACCGTCGCCCTGCCCGGCATCCTGCAGCAGCCTGGTGATGCTCGTCGCGGTCGTTTGGTCCATGCCGGTTCCCTTCGAGAGTCGTTGGGCGGTTCGCAGTGGTCTATGTTAGTACGTAGGACCGATCGCTCCCGTTTCGCTCGGGCGCTTCGGGCCGATCGTCGCCACGAGGCTCCTTCGCTATGGACCCCGACCAGTACCAGCGCGCCCGCGAGCACTTCCATCGCCTCCAGGCCATGCCCCCGGCAGAGCGCGCCGCCGCGCTGCACGATCTGCTCTCGCAGGAGCCCGATGTCGGGGCTACGGTGCGAGACCTCATCGACGCCGACGCCCCCTCGAGCAAGGGCGACGATCTGTTCGAGCAGGCCATCCACGCCGGCGTTGCAGACCGGGCGCGAGACTTGGCCGAACCCACGGAGCTGGCTAAAGACCAACGCATCGGCTCGTTCAGGATCATCAGCCTTCTGGGCCGCGGCGGCTTCGGCGATGTCTACCTGGCCGAGCAGACCAGCCCCCGACGCTCGGTCGCGATGAAGGTCGTTAAGGCCGGCATGGACAGCCGCGCCGTGCTCCGGCGTTTCGATCAGGAGCGTCAGGTGCTCGCCTCGCTGAACCATCCCAATATCGCCAGGCTCTACGAGTCGGGATACGCACCCGCAGAGTTGGGCTCGCGACCGTACTTCGCCATGGAGTACGTCGACGGCCCGCCCCTGCATCGCTATTGCCAGCGGGAGAGCTTGGGCATCCGCGAACGCCTGCGGTTGTTCATTGAGGTCTGCCGTGCAGTCCAGCACGCCCACACCAAGGGCGTCATGCACCGCGATCTGAAGCCCTCGAACATCCTCGTCTCGTGCGAGGACGACGGTGCCACGCCCAAGGTCATCGACTTCGGCATCGCCAAGGCCCTTGACCACCGCCTGCACCCGGGCACCATGCACACCGCCGAGGGCCAGCTCATCGGTACACTGGCCTACATGAGCCCAGAGCAGGCCGCCGGAGGAGACGTCGACACCAAGACCGACGTCTACGCCCTGGGTGTCGTCCTCTACGAGTTGCTCACCGGCACGCTGCCGTTCAGCGCCGAATCGCTGGCCGACGTGCCACCCACCGAGGCCCAGCGCATCATCTGCGAGACCGAGCCCCAGAAGCCCAGCACACGCATCTCACGCGTGGCCGGCGCCCAGACAAAGCAATCACGCGATCGCGTGGCCGATGCACGAACCCTACGCAACGAGCTCGACTGGATCGTACTGCGATGCCTGGAGAAGGATCCAAGACGCAGGTATGCCTCGCCCGATGCGCTCGCCCGTGACATCGAGCGATATACCAGCGGCGACCTCATCGAGGCCCGCCCGCCCAGCACCGTGTACAAGTGGCGCCGCCTTGCTCTTCGGCACCGTGGGCCGGTGGCGATCGCCAGCCTCGTGCTGCTCTCGCTCCTCGGCTCCATCGTGGCCCTGCTGGTCATCATCAACATCCAGGCGAACGAGGCACGAACCCGTGTCGAGCGCGACGAGTATCAGGCTAAGGCCAGCGAGCTTGAAACCGCCAACGCCCGGCTCGAGGTCGCCGACCGCGAGAGCCGCCGCGTCAATCGGCAGCTTTCCCAAGCCAACCACCAGCTCCGCCTGACCACCGATCAGTTGCAGGCCAAGTCGCAGGATCTCGAGGAACGATCCGCGCAGCTCCAGGCAGCTCTGGAAACGCAGTCACGCCTGGCTGATCAGGAAAGACGGGCCAAGGAGGACGCCCAGCGTGCCCGCGAGCAGCTCGCAATCGCCAACGCCGAGTTGGACGCCTCGCTAGACCAGACCCAGGAAGCACGCGATCGCGCCGAGGCCGCCCTTATCCAAGCCGAAGAGAACGCCCGCCTGGCCGCTGCCGAGGCCCAACGCGCCGACGCGGAGGCCGCCAACTTCAAACGCCTGTTCGACGAGGCCGAGCGCTCGGTGAAGGTCATCACCCGGGGCAATCGGATTCCTACCGACGTACTCGAGCAGGTTGCCCAGGCACTGGGCTCGGAGGGGTTGCTCCAGGCCCAGATCTACGAACGGCTCGCCCAGCGCGCCGTTGCCGACGCCAAGCCAGCTCGGGCCATCGACCTCCAGCAGCGGGCCATGGCCGCCTACACAGGCTCGCTCGGCTCGGACGAGACCCAAACCCTCAACGCCCACCTCGAACTGGCGGGCATACTCCAGCGCGCCGGCAGGCTTGCGCAGGCGGCCGACCAACTCGACCTTCTCGCCGCCGCCGCCGAGCGCAGCCTGGGGACCGACGATGCCCTGCGCACCCGCATCGACCTCGCCCGCGGGTTCACCAGCTTCTATCGGGGCGAGCACCGGCGGGCCCTGGCCCTGCTCGACGGGGCTGTGGCCGACCTTGAGCAACGCTACGGTGAGTATGACCCCCGCACGCTCTCGGCCGTGCGCCGCCGGGCGATGGTGCACGCGGCCATAGGAGACTCGCCGAGCGCCGAGGCAGACTACCGCCGCGTGCTCACCCTCAACGCCTCGACCACCGACCAGGGCCGCGAAGATCTGACCATTGCCGCCAACAACCTGGCCGTGCTGCTCCGGCAGTCCGACCGGGACTCAGAGGCCGAGGCCGTGCTCGGCCGCGCCGTCTGGACGGCCCGGGGCGTGTGGGGTGCCGACAACTGGCGGACGGCCATGGTCGAGGCCCAGCACGCCAGCGCACTGGCCGCCCTCGGCCGATTCGACCGCGCCGAGCCCAAGCTGCTCGATGCCTACGGCATCCTCGAGGCGACACTGGGCAGCACGCACACCGAGACGCGTGCGGTTGCCCGAGAACTGCTGCACCTCTATGACGCGTGGGACGCAGCCGAGGGAACGACAGATCACGCCCAGGACGCCAAAAAGTGGCAGCGTGTGCTCAACGTGCCCTGATCGAAAGCCCCGCGAGCCTTACGACTCGTCGGCCTTGCCCAGCTTCCACTCCTCGATCTCGATGGGCGCCTGGCGGCCGAAGATCGTCACCAGCACGCGCACCAGCCCCTTGTCGGGCAGCAGTTCGTCCACGGTGCCCTCGTAGCCCTCGAACGGGCCCTCCTTGATCGTCACGTGCTCACCCTTGACGAAGTTCATGCGAACCTCGGGCTCCTCCTCGGGGGCGCGGCTGCTGATCTGGATCTTCTCGATCTCGTGCAACTCAAGCGGCGTGGGCCGCGGCGTGCCCACGAAGTCGCCCACCCCGGTGGTCTCCTTGATCAGGAAGAACACGTCCTGAGGAATCCGGCCGTCGTCCTCGAGCTTCATCTCCACGAACACGTAGCCGGGGTACAGCTTCGTCTCGCTGATCTTGACCTTGCCGTTCTTGAACGTCCGGCTCTTCTCGGTGGGCACCAGGATGCGGCCCACGAACTCGGTCTTGTGCTCGATCTGAACCTTCCGCAGCAGCGTGTCGCGGACCGAGCTCTCCTTGTTGGACGCCACACGCAGCGCGAACCAGCTCATCCCAGGCCGCACGATCGGCTCCTCGGCCTGCTCGGGCTTGGTGGCCTCTTCGCACCTCTCGGCGGGCGCCGCCTCGGGCATGGCCCCGGTCTCGGCCTGACCCTGAGTCTCCCCCGGCTCGCCCGCCCGTTCGGCGTCGGCCTCCTGCGCATGGGAAGCGGTGGAAGCCTGGCCGTCCTTGGTCGTCTGCTCGCCGTCGGTCATCGCGTGTGTGCTCCAGAGGTGGCTGTCCAGAGAATGACAGCGGCCGCAGACACGCTCCACGCGGTCCACGGCCGATACGCAGGATCCTATCCTTCTTGGGCGGCCAGTCCAGCCCCCAGCGCACGCCCGGCCGGGCTAGATGTCCAGTACGCCGATGGCCTCGAAGAAGAGCGCGAAGATGGTGTCGAATCCGAACAGATACAGCCCCAGCAGGGCCGAGGCCCCGATGACCACCCAGGTCGAGTTGATGATGTCCTTGCGGGTCGACCAGTTGACCTTCTTCATCTCGCCGTCGGTGGCGATCAGGAAGTCCACTGAGCCCTTCTTGAGGGCCACGAAGTAGACGATGATCCCCGCCCCCAGCAGCACCACAAGCACCACCAGACCGCCCTGCACGTAGATCCGCTCCACGATCGGC
The DNA here is from genome assembly GCA_044440025.1 of Phycisphaerales bacterium JB060. GTDB lineage: Bacteria > Planctomycetota > Phycisphaerae > Phycisphaerales > UBA1924 > JAHCJI01. The sequence continues at coordinate 43,049 of JBITAF010000109.1, forward strand.
ACGCCGCGCACCCCGCCGCCCGAGATCGTGGCCATCTGTCCGTCCTGGGTGCGGAGTGCCTCGATCTGGGATCGCTGGGCCTCGCCCTGGAGCTCCCAGTCCACCACCGTCAGCACGCCGCCGTCGCTGGTGGGCTCGACCGTCTCCACCGTGGCCGAGCCAAGCACGGCCCGGGGCCCGATGGTGGCCTCGCCCAGCAGGTCCACGCGATCGCCCTGCGAGAAGCTCACCGGCGTCCCGTAGCTGGTAATCCACGCCCGGTCGGGCAACGGAATCAGCAGGGCCTGCCCATACAGCCACGCCGCCGCGGCCAGCACCAGCACGCCCGCGAACACCGCCGTCATCGTCCGGGTCCAGTAGCCCTGCCCGGGCTTGTAGATCGCAAAGGCCATCGTCGCTCCAAACCGCCCCGCGTTCCGAGGGGGGCCAAGCACGCCAGGAGGGACTCGAACCCCCAACCTGCGGATTTGGAATCCGCTGCTCTACCAATTGAGCCACTGGCGTCCGGGTTTCTCTCCACGGCGGGGCGCTTCCCTGCCGGGCCCTAATGATTGGCGCACTCCCCATCGGAAGCGAGCCCGAGCCGATCCCCACCCAGCAGGTACACTCCCCCCGATGACCCAGCCCTCCCAGCAAGCCCCACAGACCGTCGGCGACGCCCAGGCCCTGTCCGGCGTCCCAAACCCCTACGCCGACCGGCCCATGGTCGCCCAGCTCAAGGCCGTCCGCAAGGTCTACTACAAGCCCGATGGCTCGGTCATGGTCGAGGCTCTCCGCGGGGTGGACATCGACATCCACCAGGGCGAGTACGTCGCCATCATGGGCGCCTCGGGCTCGGGCAAGAGCACGCTCATGAACATCCTGGGCTGCCTCGACCAGCCGACCGATGGGCAATACCTGCTCGCCGGCAAGGACATCAACGAGATGGACGACGAGTCCCTCAGCCAGTTTCGCGGCCGCACCATCGGCTTCGTCTTCCAGGCCTTCAACCTCATCCCCCAGCTCACCGTCGAGGACAACGTTGCGGTCCCCTTGTTCTACCAGGGCGTCGAGGCCGGCGAACGCCGCAAGCGGGCCATCGAGAAGCTGGGCCTGGTCGGCCTGGGCGACCGCCTGGGCCACCGCCCCCGCGAACTCTCCGGCGGCCAGCAGCAACGTGTCGCCATCGCCCGCTCCCTCGTCGCCGAGCCCCGCGTGCTGATGGCCGACGAGCCCACCGGCAACCTCGACTCGAGCACCGGCGAAGAAATCCTGACCCTCTTCGAAAAACTCCACGCCGGCGGCATGAGCATCCTGATGGTCACCCACGACGACTCGGTCGCCGACCGCTGCGAACGCGTGATCCGTTTGCGCGACGGGGTCGTCGAGTGGGATCGGCGGCTGCGGACGCGGGCGGTGGGGGCCGGCAGCTAAGCCACCACGTATCACGAATACACTCCCCCCGCCATGCTCAAGGCCGCCCGAGTCGTGCTCGCCGTCGCCGCCATCGGGCTGTGCCTGTGCACGCTGTTGCCGGTCATCCGCTCGACGCAGTGGTGGGTGCGGGCGTTCGACTTCCCCCGCGTCCAGATCGCCGCGCTCATGGTGGCGGTCCTGCTCGGCCAGGCCGCGCTGGGCTGGTTTGCCTGGCGAAAGAACCGCAAGGCCGATGCCGCGTCCACGCGCTCCGGCCTCGCGAAGCGCGGCATCGTCCCGGCCCTGCTCGTGGTCGCCCTCGCGTGGCAGTGCTACCGCATCTTTCCTTACACGCCCCTCGCTCCCGTGCAGATGGAGCGCTCGCGAGACCCGTCGAGCCTGGAGTCCATCCGCCTGCTCATCTTCAACGTGCGCTACGACAACCGGCAGAGCCTCGCCCTGCTGCGGCTCATCAACGAGACCCGCCCCGACATCGTCCTGCTCGCCGAGCCCACGCACTGGTGGCACGGGCAGCTCGACACGCTCAAGAACGACTTCCCTTTCACCATCGAGCAACCCCAAGACAACCACTACGGCCTGCTGCTGTACTCGAAGCTCGACCTGGTCGACCCCGAAGTCCGCTTCCTGGTCGAGGACGAGGTGCCCTCGCTGCGCACCGGCGTGCGCCTGCCGTCGGGGCGCATCGTCCGGCTCATCGGCCTGCACCCCAAGCCCCCGGGCCTGAAGCGTCCGGTCGATCCGCAGCGTGAGGACAGCGACCAGCGCGACGCCGAGCTGCTGACGATCGCGAAAGAAATCAAGGAAGCCCGCGACGCGGGCGACGACACGCCCACCATCGTCGCGGGCGACTTCAACGACGTCGCCTGGTCCCACACCACCCGCCTCTTCCAGCGCGTCAGCGGCCTGCTCGACCCGCGCATCGGCCGCGGCCTGTTCAACTCCTTCAACGCCAAGAGCCGCATCCACCGCTTCCCGCTCGACCACGTCTTCGCCAGCGAGCACTTCCGCCTGGTGAGCATGGAGGTCCTGCCCGAGATCGGCTCGGACCACCACCCGGTGCTCGTCGAGTTCTCCCTCGAGCCCACCGCCGAGGCCACGCAGGATGAGCCCGACCCCGAGGGCAACGACCTGGAAGAGGCCGAGGAAACGATTCGCGAGGGCAAGGAGAAGGTGCGGGAGGGGCCCGGTTCCTAATCTTCGAGCATGCGCGGCGCGACCGTTCGCACAGCCTGCCTCACGCTCGCGGCTCTGACCGTGCCCGCCGCCGCCGGTTTTTTTGTGTACGGCTACGGCCGGGCGTGGTCCTTCATGCCCTCGCTGAAGGACATGCAACTGGCGATGGCGGTGACCGGCATCGTTGTGGGGTTGTTCGTGGCGGCACCGCTCGTGGCCGCGCGGGACTTGGTCTGGGGCGTCATGCTTAGCGTGCGGAGGCGACGCGCCGGGCGGGGCCTCTGCTGGCGGTGCACCTACGACCAGACCAACGCGCCCACCGACACCTGCGCCGAGTGCGGGGCGGATGCGTCGTTCGTCCCGACCACGCGATGCCCACGCCCCGCGACGGTCTTCATCCTGCTCGCGCTGGGCGCCGCCGCCTCGGCGATGGGCGCCCTGGTCGCCGAACTCCATATCACCAACGAAGACGCCCGATTCATCGAGCACGTCCGCTCGAACGGCGGCCAGCAGTGGATGGGCCGCGACCGCGCCTGGCCCTACCGGGGCTTCAGCACGGTGTACAACCCGCCCTACGGCTTCCACGTGAACGACTGATCCACCAACCCCGCACCTCCTCGGCCGGGCGTGCCTTGATCGCTATCCTGAGCCGTGCGTGGTGATGTACGGGTCAGCAACATCCTCGTCCTCCTGGGCATGCTGGCGATCCCCGCTGCCTGCGGTGGCTGGTTCTACCAGTCCTTCCGCTCTTGGCAGATCGTGTTCGACGTCGACTGGCGTGAACGAGTGTTGTTGATCGCGTTGGTCGGTGTGCTGCCCGCGTGGTATGGGCTCGCGGTGCTGGCGGGGCTGCTGGAGATCTCGCGGTGGGCGCCGTACGCGATCCGGAGGCGTCGCCTGAGGCGGGGCGGATGCTGGCAATGCGGCTACCCGATCGATCCGCAGCGCCCGCGGCTGTGCACCGAGTGCGGGCGCATCCCGACGGACCTGCCCGAGCACCGATACCCGACGATCCGCGGTGTTCTCGTCGCCGCGATACTCGTGGCCGCGGCCGTCGTGCCCGCCGCGCTGCTGGGCGACTTGTACGTGACGACCGAAGACCTGAGATTCGTGGAGGAGGTCCGCCGCCAGGGCGGCCAGCAGGCGTACTACCGCGACCGAGCGTGGCCAAACCAGGACTTGGCGCTGGTCTTTAATCCGCCCCACGGCTTCCACGTCAACGACTGACCGGGCCAATACTCCCCGATGCTCGCCTGGCTCACCCAGTTCCGTCGCTGCCGCCGCGCGGGCGTTCGCGTCACGCACGAGCACCTGGTGGGCATGTGGCTTCGCCGCATCCGCATCGCCGAGGTGCTCGAGGCCGTGGCCATCGCGGCCGAGGCGGGGGTCGAGTTCCCCGTCGACCACGCCGAGATCGCCTACCTCGCGGGCGGCCGACCCATCGAGCAGGCCCGGGCCGCCGTCATCGTCGCCGGCCGGGGCCAGCCGGTCGAACTCATGGCCATCTCCGCCTGCGACTTGTGCAACTACGACGTGGTCCGCCTGGCCCAGGACGGCTGGGACCTGTCCAAGGTGGTCGGCGCCGCCGATGGCCCCGGCGAGGGATACCGCCGGAGCCCGGCCTGACCCGGTCCGGCCCGCGCCTGGCCTTCTCGGACCGCCGCCCGAACGGCTCGGGAGCGGTCCTGAGCCGCCCGGGAGCGGTCCCCGGTCACCTCGGAGCGGTCCTGAGTCATTCAGGAGCGGTCATGAGTGACTGACGACCGCCCGGAAGCGATTGACGACCGGTCGTCAGCCACTCCCGACCGCCCCGATGTCGCTCCGCCGCCAGTGTGATAACCCCTTGCGGGGCCTGGGCCCCCCTCGCCCGCGTTCGGCCGCCGTTCCTAGAATCTTTCCAGCATGCCGGACGCCACCCACAACCAGGGCCCGCACGAGAATGCCGACCACCGGGCCCTCTTCGCCGCCCACGGCCTGCGCTGCACCCGCCAGCGGCAGGTGGTCTACGCCGCCCTGGCCAAGAGCCGCGAGCACCCGACCGCCGAGGCGATCTATGACGCCGTCAAGGGTTGTGCCGAGGCCGGCGACGGGAGCATTTCTCTGGCCACGGTCTACAACACGCTGGAGACATTGACCCAGCGCGGCCTGTGCCGCAAGCTGGCCACGCCCGGCGGACCGACAAGGTTCGACGCCATCACCGACGAGCACGCCCACGTGGTCGCGCCCGACGGCTCGCTCTTCGACTTGCCCGAAGACCTGAGCGACCGCGTCATGGCCGGCGTTCGCCATCCGGAACTGATTGCCGAGATCGAGGCGCGGCTGGGTGTGAAGGTGGGGCGGATCAGTATCCATCTGGCGGCCGAATAGCGTTTGGCCGAGCCGCGTGCGTGAGCACGCGGGCCAACGCACACGATCGCAACCGGAGCCAAGCACTTGCTCCGAATCGTTCGCCAGATCCTGACCTTCCTGCTGCTCGGTGCGTTGCTCACGGTGGTGAGCGCGTGGGCGATCCATGGTGTGCAGTTCTGGCAGTCTCGGGCGACCCACGCCCAGCAGGTGAATCCTGCCGTTGATTATGGAATCCAACTGGCATTCGCATGGCTGGATGAAGAGGCGTCAAGCGATCCGAAGCTCGGCGTTCGTGGCATCGGTGATGCCCTTTGGAGGCGACACGCACGCCCACATCGGACTTCGTTTGACTTGCCTAAGTCACCGTGCCCGAGTAATGACCTGTTCAGCTTCGTTCGCTCTCGATGGGGATGGAGTGTGGGTGAGAGCCACGTCCTCTTATGGTCGCCGAGCACGCAAGAAGGGGGACTCCAATCGATCGTCTTCACGAGCGTGGGTTGGCCATGGCTCAGCTTGGAGACAGGCTGGCATTCGGCAAGCGATGTCGCTACCTTCAATGACATGACAACGCCATTGCTCTCGCTGAGTGGCGGCGTGGAAATCTGGCGAGACTCACCGAATCCCGAGCCGTACTCGTCCCCATACATAAATGCGTTCGGGCCGCTCGCTCGCTTCGCCCTGCCCCTGTTCCCCCTCTGGCCCGGCTTCGCCCTCAACACGCTTCTCTTCGCCGCCACGCTCGCCGTGCTGTGGCATGTGCCGGTGGGCGTGCGGAGGATGAGCCGCTGGCGTGCTGGCCGCTGCCTTGCCTGCGGCTACAGCATCGAGGGCCTCGACACCTGCCCCGAGTGCGGCAAGCCGACCGTCACAACCGAGCCGTAGCCCTACTCCCGCCACCCCAGCGCCCACTCCCCCTCGCTCCGCTCCTCCCCCCGCGTCTGCGGCAACACCAGCCCGTCCCACGCCAGCCGGATGCCCCCGGGCAGCGCCCGGTCCACCGGCTCGTGCCGCACCTCGTGGTTCATGTGGATGAACCAGGTCTGCTCGGCCCCGATCTTCTGGGCCGCCGCGACGGCCTCGTCGATCGAGAAGTGGGTCGGATGCTTGCGCGGCCGCAGCGCGCCGAGCACGAGCGTCTTGAGGCCCTCCAGCAACGGCCAACTCTCCGGCGGGATGCCCGAGACGTCGGTGCAGTAGGCCATCGGAAGAAGATCGGCCATGCCCGATCGCGCCGCGACCGTTGGGTGCACGGCCTCGATCCGAAACCCCAGCACCGGAAGCCGGCCGTGCAGCAGCGGGATGGGCGTGATCTTTAAGCCAAACAACTCCTCGGGCACCAGCGGCAGCAGGCGGTGGGGGATGACGCTGGCGACGTAGCTGGGCTGGACGTTGTTCTTCGCGTCGAAGATGTGGCCGTACACCCTGCGGAGGAAGTCCAGCGTGTGGTCGTTGGCGTAGATGTCGACCGGCCCCTCCATGAGCGTGTTGAAGCGGCGCAGCTCGTCCAGCCCCCACGTGTGGTCGACGTGGTTGTGCGTGAACAGCAGCGCGTCGACGCGCTCGAGCCTCGCGCGCAGGGCCTGCTGGCGCAGGTCGGGCCCGGCGTCGAACAGGATCGTCCGCTCCTCTCCCCGGTCGTCGCCGAAGCGCAGCGCCGCCGAGCAGCGAAGGCGCTTGTCCTTGGGGTCGCTCGACGTGCAGGTGAGGCACGAGCAGCCGATCACCGGCACGCCGCTGGACACGCCCGTGCCCAGGAACTCGAACGAGACCCGCCTGTGCTGCTTCCGATCGCTCACCAGCCAGCGTATGCCCGGTGCGTTCGCTCTATGATCGCAGATGGCTAGCACCTTCCACCTGTACAACACCCTCACGAAGCGCGTCGAGCCCTTCCGCGCCACCGATCCCAGCAGCGTCACCTTCTACACCTGCGGCCCCACGGTCTACGACGATGCCCACATCGGCAACTTCCGGGCCTTCCTCATCGCCGACCTGCTCCGCCGCTGGCTCGAGAGCCCGCTGTGCACGATCCAGAACGCCGACGGAAACGAGCACGCCGGCCCGCGCACCGTCCGCCACGCCATGAACATCACTGACGTCGGCCACATGACCGACGACGACCAGGCCGACGGCGGCGGCCAGGACAAGATGGACGCCGCCCGCACGCGTCTGCTGGAGGCCAAGAAGGCCGGCAAGCTGCCCGCCGGCGCCGACATCGACCCCGCCGACCCCTACGCCATTGCGAAGTTCTACGGCGGCCGCTTCATCGAGGACGCGAAGAAGCTGGGCCTAAAGGTCGCCAGCGAAAACGCCATGATGCCCCGGGCAACGGCGTACGTGCCGTCGATGGTCACGCTCATCGAGCGTTTGATCGCCCGCGACTGCGCGTACGTCACCGGCGAAGCGGGCAACCGTGCCGTCTACTTCAGCGTCAACGCCTTCGACAGCTACGGCGCCCTGAGCGGCAATACGCTCGAAGCGTTGCGAAGCGGCGCGGGCGGCCGCGTTGACAATGCCAACCAGCAGACCAAGCGCCACCCCGCCGACTTCCTGCTCTGGAAGGAAGACGCCAGCCACCTCATGAAGTGGGACAGCCCCTGGGGCGCAGGCTACCCGGGCTGGCACGTCGAGTGCTCGGCCATGGCCTACGAGGTGCTCGCCAAGGCGGCCTTCCCCGAAGGCAACGTTCCCGACGGCCAGCCACTCATCGACCTGCACACCGGCGGTGAGGACAACATCTTCCCGCACCACGAGTGCGAGATCGCCCAGAGCTGCTGCGCCTTCAACGCCAACCCCAGCGGCGCACCCTTCGCCCGCCACTGGCTGCATACCCGCTTCCTGCTAGTCGACGGCGCGAAAATGAGCAAGAGCAAGGGCAACTTCTACAGCGCGCGAGACCTCTTCGCCAAGGGTGTCGAGCCCGCCGCCCTGCGCCTGGCCCTCATCCGCACGCACTACCGCACCAATGCCGACTTCACTGAGCAACTGCTCAAGGACAGCCTGCGGATGATCGAGCGGTGGCGTCGCGTCCATGAAGCGCAGCAAGGCGGCGACGCGCATCCCGCTGCCGACCTCACACGGACCGAGTTTGCTGCCGCGATGCACGACGATCTCAACATCGCCGCCGCCGTCGCCGCGATCAACTCGATGGTGGGGGCGCTCGATGCACCCACGAAGGCCGATGCAGACGTGCTCAAGGACTTCGACGCAGTTCTCGGCGTACTGAGCCTCGAGCGACCAGCCTCAGCCGACACAACCATCGGCCTCTTCGCCCCCGGCCTCGCCCCCGATCCAGCCGTCATCGAAAAACTCGAGCAACGCAAGACCGCCCGAGAAAACAAGGACTTCGCTACCTCCGACACCATCCGCGACGAACTCGCCGCGATGGGCTATGCGATCAAGGATGTTGCCGGTGGCAAGGTCGAAGTCACGCGGGCCTGAGGTCAGCCGCCAGCCGTCGCCAGCCGCTCGCTCGCCTGGAACCATCGCTGCCAATCCTCGCGCGTGAGTGGCAGGGCCGAATCGTTCCACACGTCGTCGGGGAAGCTCTCGTACAGCCGCTGCGCACGCTCGTTGGCGGCCCGCGCTAGCGCCAGTTCGCCCTGCTCCAGACGGGCGCTGACAATCTGGATTAGAGGCACCAGCGCCGCCGGATCGCCCGAGTACTTCGCATGCGCCGCGGCGTAGTGCTTCACCGCTAGCTCATAATCCCCCAGGTCGTATGCGCACGCCCCCAGAAAGAAGTACGCGCTGCGGAGCGCCTCACGCTCACCTGCAGACAATCCGTCCAACTGCTCCAGCCCATCCCGCGTGAGCTCAAACTGCTCGATGCTCGTCCGAAGGCGCTCCTCGCGCAGCCGCCGCAACTCACGCCGCTCGCTGCCGGGCATCGCCTGGGCCAGTGCGTCGCCGATGCGATCCGCCTCAAGCCGGAACGCGTCGGCCAGGCGGAAACGGATCAGTTGTTCCCGCCGGTCGCCATCGAAGCGCGCGAGCGCCTCGCGCAGACGATCGATCGCCTGGACGTAGTCGCCCCGGCGGTAGTGCAGCGTCCCCAACTCGACCAGGGCCCTTCGATACTCCACGCTGGTTGGCCCCACCAGGCCACCGGACAGCACACGCTCGAGCAGCACGAGTGCCTCGCGGTCGTTCTCGGGATCCTCATCGGCCAGCAGGGTCTCGGCCAGCGGCACATACGACCGCAGCGCAAACGGGCCGACTCCCTTGCCCGTCTCCGGGTCGTTGGCGTCCTCGATCAGCGAGCGGAACGCCTCTTCGGCGGCCAAGTGGCGGTTGCGTGCCTGGTAGATGCGGCCGAGCCGAAATCGAGCCTCGGCCCGCATGGGACTCTCGCTGATCGCTGTGACAAACGTGGTGAGCTTCCGCTCGGCCAGTTCGAGGTCGCCGGCCCGGTCAAAACTCACCGCGCTCAGCCATGTGCTCCGCTCGAAGGCTTCCTCATCGAGCGTCACCATGTCGGCGTGCAACGCGTAATACCCGCCCGCCGTGCGGAGGTGCCGCCGGAACTCCTCGCGTGTCGCGGCATCGAACGCCGGGTCTTCCAGTGATGTTCCATCGCTCTCACCCGCTTGCGAGATGAGCTCCTCGGCCGCCATGCGATGCGATTCGGCCAGCGCCAGAATGAGCCGGGGCGATCGATCGTCCTTGCTCACTTGCTCGGCCAGTTGCGCGTAACGCAGGGCCTCGCTCGATTCGCCCGCCGTGCTGCGCACCCGGTGCTGGGCCAGCAGCGCGTCCTGGAGCACCGCCGCGTCGACGCCACCACTGGGGCCGCTCTCCTGTAGCACCGAGATGGCCTCGCGGAACAGATCCAGGGCAAGGTCCGCCTCCCCCTCGGACGCGTAGACCTCCGCCAGCCCAAGCCGGGCCGCCTGTGCCGCCGGCGACCAGCCCAGGTCTCGGAGCACCTGTTGGTACCGGTCGCGTGCTTCCATGGGCCTGCCCGAGAGCTCATCAAGGCGTCCGAGCATGACCATCGCCTTGCCCTTCTCGGGCGACTGCGGCGTGGCGAGCCGCTCACCCAGTTCCAGCGACTCGCGCGCGTCCGTCAGGTTATCCAGTTCCATCTGGGCCGCACCCAGCTCGATGCTCAGGGCCGCCCGACGCTCGGGGGACGCCTTGGCCCACTGCGGGTACGACCGCAGCAGCCGGTCGACCACGCCCGCGTGGTCTCCCGTCGCTGCCAGCACCCGCGCTCGCTGCAACTCAGCCCACGCGCGGTCGTTGATTCCCAGGGTGGGGTCCGACACGAAACTGGCAACCAACTGGATCAATCGATCACGCCCACCTGGGGTTGAGAGGTCGGATGCTTCGATTGCCAGGCGGTAGATCTCGTGCCTCAAGGGACGATCGCTCGGGGGCATCGCTTCGGCCCGCGTGAGGGCAGCATCGATCTGATCCAGGCCCAGATACGCCTGGCCAAGGAAGAACGCGTCTCTGGGCTCCAACGCCGCGCCCTGACGCTCGGCCTGTCGGTACTCCTTCACGATGTTGCGGTCGTTTGCCTCCTGGCGGACGGCGAGTTCGGACTGCCCCAATGCCAGAGCCCGGGCCCGCAGCACGTGGAATCGCCGTTGCAGGGCGGGTGTGAACGACGCCTTGCCCAGCATGGGGCCGAGATTGTCGTTCAGCACATCAAGGGCTTCGGAGTATCGCCGCGTCTCGATCCGGCGCTCAGCGGCGGACAGCAGCGTCTCATATTCGGGGGCGGGGCGATGGAGCATCGTGACGGCAAGCCCGATAACCAATGCCGCCACCGAGATGCCAAGGGTGGGAATCTGCCAGATCTCGCGCCACGGGGTCACCGCCGGATCGTGGGCCGGTTGGGGGCTCGGACTCTCTGCTGCGGGTTTATCGTCGGCCGACACGGCGCCTCCGCGGCTCGGCACGCAACGCGCATGCCCGAATCGCTATCGGCCTTCCGACGGGGAATCTTGATCGGAATCTCCCGGCCCCTCGGCGCTGATGAACTCGCCCACGACGGCCAGGCCCGACAGGGTGTCGCCGCGGTGACGCAGCAGCGGGCTCATCGCCCCCGCCAGCGCTACCAGGGGCAGCAGCCACTTCACGGCGTTGCGGATCAGCGAGGGGCCAAGGCCCGGTCGGCGCGCCCCGGTGCGATCGGATGGGCCAACCGACGATCGCGTCACCGCCAGCCCGAAAACAAGCTTGCCAGGCGTGCGGCCGAACAGCGTCTCCAGCATCGTGCCGGCAACCATCCCGAATACCAGCGCCATGGCCAGTGGTGCGAAATCGATCAGCTCGGCGCCAACACGGATCGCCAGCCAGCCATCGGGCAACAGCCGGGCGAGTTCGGCGCCGATCACGAGCGCAAGCAACCCATCGCCCACCGATGCCAGCAGGCGCGGCATCGCCGGGGCCAGCACGCAGCCGGACGGAACCACGAAAGGCTTGCCCTCGTTCGACGAGCGGACCACGAAGAGCAGCAGCGAAGCGCTCACCAGAACCATCAGCAGCAGCAGAATCCGAAGATCGCTGGGCGATACCGGACCATCGAACACGGCGCTCCCCGAGTACAGCGTCCGGCCGGTATCAAGCGAGAACTCCTCGATCGCCAGCCGAGTGGCCGCACGACCGCCCACGCCCTCGGCTTCTTCACCCAGCCTGAAGATCATGCCCCTACGCGACGCGGCCAGCAGTGCGACCGCGTGGCCCGGCGCGGTGTATACCTGCCGCGAGGCAGATCCGTCCAGTTCCAGTACCCGGACCTCCTGGCTGTCCGAGATCGCCACCATCGTGCGCGTCCCGATCACGATCGGACCGGCCGCCACCCGAGATCCCAGAGCCGAATCGGGCAGGTCGTACCGCCGCCGCTGCCAATCCAGCGTGATCAGGGCATCCGCGTCGGCATCCGCCGCTTGGTTATCGCGTCGCAAGAGCTCGGCCGGGTCGCGAAGCTCGAAGGGCGTGGTCTTGGCTTGGTTGTCGGGAAGCGTGGCCGACCAGATCGTGACCGCGCCGTTGTTCACCGATGCAAGCATGAGCCGTCCGTCTTCGGACACGCCCACGGCTTGGGGGCGTTCATCGTCCTCAGGGCGAGGTCCAAGACCGAAGCGCCATCGGCCGCGATCAAGCCACGCGACCTCGTAGTCGCCGGCGTTTGTTGCCACGAGCGCGATCGGCTCGCTTCGCCGGGCGCCCATCGAGATGAGCCGGCCCTCGGTGGGCAGGAATGTCGACGCTGCCAGCCGACCGCCCGACCCCGAGAACCATGTCCCCTCGATGGCCCCGCGTTGCACCGCCGCGGTAAACACGCCATACCCCGGACTGTTGCCCATGCCGGCGAAGGCCATCCATACCCGGCCTCCCGCCGCAGCGATGACCGCCGGCCGTCGCTCCAATGAGTCCACCATCCGCACCGAGCCGTCGGGGGCCGCCCCCATGCCGGTGCGCGGCGGGATGTGCCACAGGCCCCAGTCGCTCGAGATCGTCGAGGGCGTCACCACCCAGGCGTGCTCGTCGGCCGGACGATCGCCACCCTGCGCGCCCGCGGCGAGTTGTCCCACGCTCGTGCCAGCCAGAATCAGCCAGGCGAGCAGAGCGATGCACAAGCGGACGCCCGCGCCACTCATCGTGGCTCCACCGGCCGCGCGTGCTGCACGTCCAGGTCCCGCCTCAGCCGAACGCCATAGCGCGAGAATGTCTCGCCCAGGTCGAACGCCCGCTCGTCGGGCCGCCGCTTGCTCGACTGCGCGCCCAGAAAGCGGATCTTCACGCGCGCTTCCAACTCGGGCACGTCGATCAACACACGCTCGGGAATGGGCACTTCGGAGAGATCGCGATTGAGCCGATCGTTGAACATCACCTCGCCCATCATGTCGGACGTCAGCACCGGGGGCAGCCTGGTGTCCCGACGGATCTCCACCCGCACCGGCTCGAGTGTGTCGGGATCGACGGTGTAATCGACCACGCCCCACTTCGCGGGTGCGCGAAGCACGAGGTGCGTGCCCGATGGCGATACTCGCAACGGTCGCTCGGCATCCATCGGCTCATCGGGAACCTTCGAAAACCCGAGCAGCAGCAGCAGGTCGAGCGGATGCACCGGCACGCCAAGACCCGCCAGCCGATCGGGGTCGGCTTTCGCGTGTGTGCCGATCGAGGCGATCGGCTCGTCGGCCATGAGGTCCATGTACCAGTAATATCGCTCGTTGGCGCCCATGGCCGCCCCGTCAACGCCCACCTTGCGCAGGCTCAGGGCGATGTGCGTGGGCTGGACGATGTGCAGGTCGCCGTCAAGCTGGTCGACCTGGTCCTCGCCCTCCTTGCCGATGTACCAGACCGTGGTAATGGTTGCCGCCCAGAATCGCTCGAGCCGGCTTGCACGCTCATTCAGGGCCGACGCAACCTCCTCGTAGGTATAGCTCGAAAGATCGACCCGCTGGCCGTCCATGGGCAGGGGCTCCGGCGGCTTGCTCACGCAGTTGCAGCCCGCAACGCACGCCAGCGCCAGCAGCACGAATCCCGATACACGCCTCATGACGCGTCTCCGGCCGGCTGGGGATCCTCGGCGGTCTCGGGCTCGCCCAGCAGCAGCGACGCCACCCGCTCCATGGCCTGCTCGAGTTGGTCCTCGTCCAGCCCCGGGTCTTCCACCTCGATGGGCGCATCATCGATGTACCCGCCCGTCGCCGTCACGCGGCGAACCCGTAGCTGATCCCGGCGCTGGCCCTCAAGCCGTAGCCGCCGGCGACGCACCAGCATCCACGCCAGCACGTAGCGAAGCTCGATCGCCTGCACGTCCTGTGGCTCGGCGATCTGATCGAACAGGGCCACCAGGTCCTCGTCGTCAACCGGGCGTGCGTCGGCCTTGTCCTTGGGCGTGGGCATCACCCCGCGCCAGATCGCAACGACCTCGCCACCGGACGCCCCGCGAGGGGGCGGACGCCAGCCGTCGTTCCATGCTGCCTCGCGGGCGTCCAGCCGATGGGAGCCCTCGCCCGGCTCGATCACGAGGATCGATACGATGCGATCGCCGGGTGTTAGCGGCTCGCCGGTGGCGGCGCAGATGTCGTTGGGTCGACCGATGGTGATGCCGGGGAGGTTTGCCACCAACCACTTTACGCGATAGGCGGGAGAGTGTCGGCCTGCGGGCGACGGATCACCGGCACGACGCGTCAAACAGGCGATTGCTCGTGCCGCCAGGGCCCACGGGGAACCTGCACGCCATCCCGCACTTCGGGCATCGGGCCAAGTAGCAGCTCGCCCCGGGAGCCCGGTACACCCGTACGTACGCTCCCGCGCACGTAAACCGCACGCCGATCCACGGACGGGGCTGCCGAGTGCCGTTCCCGCCGTCCTGAGTTGTCGCTGGTGGTTGATTCGCCTTCACGGGCCATCCATCGGCCCTGCCGGCCGGATACATTGAGTGAACAGATTCGATGTATGTACATTGTTCGGTTGATGCGCTCAGCGTCAGCCTTCAGCGCAATAATGACCGGTCCTCACAACGTCCCGAACCGGAGTAGCACCAAGTGCCCCGCCCGCTGGTCATCCTGCCCGACCCTCCCGCACCGCCCACGGCCATCGGCCTGATCGCCGGCGCGGGCAGGCTGCCCATCATCGTGGCAGAGGGGCTCCGCGAGCTCGGGCACCGTATCCACGGCATCGGTCTGGCCAACATGTACGAGGCCGACCTGCCTCAGCTATGCGACAGCTTCCACGAGGTGGGGCTGTTCCGCGTGGGCGGCTGGGGACGGGCCCTGGCCCGTCGCAACGTCCGGCATGCCATCATGGTGGGCAAGGTCGACAAGGCCAAGCTCATGCACGATCCGCTCCGCATGGTCCGCAACGTGCCCGACGTGCGCACGCTGGTGGCCTGGCACCAGAAGCTCCGCCACGACCGCCGCTCGTACGCCGTGCTGGGCGCCATCGCCGACGAACTCGAACGCTGCGGCGTGCAACTGCTGGACTCGACCACCTCGATCCCCAAGGAACTGGCAGACGCCGGTGTGATGACCAATCGCCAGCCCACCACTGGGCAGCAGGCCGACATCGACTTTGTCTGGCCGCAGCTCGTAGACCTCCTGCGGCTGGATATCGGCCAGGCCGTCGCCGTGCGCGAGCGCGACATCATCGCCGTCGAGGCGGTCGAGGGCACCGACCGCATGATCGAGCGTGCGGGCGCGCTGTGCAAGGCCAAGGGATGGACGCTGTGCAAGGGCGCCCGCTGCGGGCACGACCGCCGCAGCGACGTGCCCACAATCGGCGTGACCACCATCGAGCGAATGCACGAGGCGGGCGCGGGCTGCCTGGCCTTGGCCGCCAGCGATGTCATCATGATCGACAAGGACGAGGTCATCGCCGAGGCCGACCGCCGAGGCATCGCCATCGTGGGCGTGCCGGTGGGCGTGGCCTGACGTGATCCCGCCGCCCGCCGACGCGAGCGATACTTCGCCACTGGGCGTACCCCGCGTCGTCTCCCGGGGGTTCTACAAGCTCCAGCACGCGTTGCACGAGTTCGGCGTCGATGCCGAAGGCCTCGACTGCGTCGACCTGGGCGCCAGCGTGGGCGGCTTCAGCCAGTGCCTGCTGGCCTGCGGGGTATCTCGGGTGGTCGCGGTTGATACCGCAAGAGGCATCCTCGATTACGCCGTCCGCCGCGACGACCGCGTCCGTGCGCTCGAACGCACCAACGCGCTCCACACCGAGCCCGACGAACGCGTCGACCTCGTCGTCATGGACCTGGGCTGGACGCCCCAACGCCTCGCCCTGCCCGCAGCCGCCAAGTGGCTCAACGGCACCGGCCGCATCATCAGCCTCATCAAGCCCCACTACGAGAGCGGCGAGCACCTCACCGACGAGCACGAGGCCGAACGCATCGCACATGAAACAGTCGAGGCGGTGGGGGCCCTCGGGTTCACGTGCCGGTCGATCACCCGCTCACCGATCGCCGGCTCCCGTCGCAAGGGCAGGAATGCCAAGTCCGGAACGGGCAACACCGAGTGGCTTGGGTTGTTTGAGGTCGCTCAGGCCGGCGCCGAGGCCCAGCCGGGCTGAGTATTGCCCGCAGGGTGCACGAGCTTCCACGCCGCCCCGAGCAGCTCGCCCAGCCCCTGCCGGGCCGCGCCGCTGATGACGAAGATCCGGTCGCCGTCGGACGCCAGCGACGACCGCACGCTCCGGATCGCGTCGGCAAGCTCCTGATCGTCCACGAACAGGTCGGCCTTGTTCAGCGCGATCAGCTCGGGCTTCTCGAGCAGCGCCGGGGCGTACTGCCCCAGCTCGGCGCGGATCTTGGTGTAGTTCTCGACCACGTCGCCGTTGTCGGGCACCAGATCCAGCACGTGGATGAGGACCTTCGTGCGCTCGACGTGCCGCAGGAACTCGTGCCCAAGCCCCGCACCGCCCGCCGCCCCCTCGATCAGCCCGGGGATGTCGGCGATCACCAGACGGCGGGTCGCGTCCAGCTCGGCGATGCCAAGCTGTGGGCTCAGGGTCGTGAAGGGGTAGTTGGCCACCTTGGGCGCCGCGGCGGTGGTCGCCGAGAGCAGCGTGCTCTTGCCCGCGTTGGGCAGGCCAACCAGCCCGACCTCGGCAATGAGCTTCAGCTCCAGCCGGATGCGCACGGTCTCGCCAATTTCGCCCTTGGTGGCATGGCGGGGCGTCTGGTGGGTGGCGCTCTTGAAGTGCTCGTTGCCAAACCCGCCCCGGCCACCCTGGGCCGCCACGATGCGGTCTCCCGGTTCCAGGTCGTACAGCAGTTCGCCCGTGTGGTCGTCGTACACCAGCGTACCTGGGGGCAGGCGGACCTCCAGATCCTCGGCCCCGGCGCCGTGCCGCTGGGCGCCCTCGCCCGGCCGGCCGCCACGGGCACGCCAGTCGTGCTTACCGCGGTAGTCCATCAGCGTGCCGACATTCTCGTCGGCCACGAGGATCACGCTGCCGCCGTGACCACCGTTGCCCCCATCCGGACCACCCTTGGGCAGGCCCTTGCCACGCTTGAAGGAGACGCAGCCGTCCCCGCCCTTGCCGGCGTAAATCGTAATCGTGGCTCGATCTGCGAACATATGACACCATCGTACGCGCCGTCAGACGCATCCACGAGAAAGACCCGGGCTCGCACCCGGGTCTTTCCGCCCCGTCTCCCCGGTCTGTCGTGTTCAGATCAGGATCATGCCGCCCGCGCCATCGTCTGAGCGAGTGCACGCTTCAGCCGGTCCTTATCACCCGCCCGGCAGAACATACTGAATACCGCCGCCATCCGGGCCAGGCCGAACTCGTCGTCGGCCACCCATACCACAGTTGCGAACACGAAGATCGCCCGCCCGGGCCCGGTATCACGGCCCGGACCGGCATGGGGCGAGCGTCCGAACGCCATATCGCCTGACAGCTCGATCCGCATCGCCAGTCGGGTGCCCGGCTCGAAGGGGCGATCGAGCTCGAACTGGAGCCCGCCCTCGCTCACGTCGTATGCGTGGCCCTCGTAGGCGAACTCGTCGCTGTCCAGCGTGCGGACCGCAACGGGGCTGTACATCGGCGGCACGCTGACTCTCGGGTGCTGCCGGCGTTCGCGGAGGGGAAGAGGGTTTTGCGTTGCAGAGTCGTGCATAGACATAGTTCGATCTCCTGGGGCCGGGGTTAGGACGGCCTTTTAAGAAATCGATCGGGCGAGTTAGGGGCCGACTTTACCGGTTATGAGGATTTCGATGGAAGTCCAGAGGAAAAGCGACAAGACCAAACAAAAACCTGTTGTGATTGCGTAGGAAATGGCGTCCTCGTCTCGCATGTACCATCGCCGATGCTCGCGCCCACACCGACATCTCCGCACGCCCGGGATGAGTTCACCCTGCTGTGCGAGCGGTGCGGCTACGTCATCGAAGGGCTGCCTACAGACTCGGTATGCCCCGAATGCGGACGCCCCATCGAGGACAGCCTGCCCTCGGTACGCGTAGGCACCCCTATGCAGAATGCGCCAGGCCTTGGTCCGGTTCTGGTCGCCGCATGGTTTACCCTGCGACACCCGATGCGCACGCTGGACACCATGGCGGTCGTCCAGCCCCGCGTCCGCAGCGTCCTCGTGCTTGCCGCTGTGCCCATCGGCCAACTCCTGGGCGTAGGTGTGCTCATCTCGATGCAGGTAGTCCGGCCGATGCACCATGCCAGCGCCATTGGCTCGGTGCTGCTTGGGGTGCTGCTGGGTATGCTGCTAACGCCGGCCGCAGCTGGGTTGCTCGCGGTGTTGACCTGGATCGAAGCGCGCGGCCTGGTGATCTTCGGGAGCCAGAGTGGTGCCAGGATGCATCCGGAACTCGCAAACACCATCGTCCGGCATGGCGCCGCGGGCTGGCTGCTCACCGGGCTGGGTGCCGCGCTGGCCCTCCCTCTGGCTTGGAGCCTGGAGAGCGAGGTAGGTGCACTTATAGGGCATCCGAAGTTCGGCGGGCCGCAGCGGTGGCCGGTTATCCTCGCAGGCCTAGGGATGGCCCTTGCGGCGCTGGGTTTTCTGGCGTTCGAGAGCTTCGCGTGGCTCGGGCTGCGCCGATGCAAGTTCGCGAACAAGCCCCGCCCGAAACCCTCGCACGAATGAGTCGCAACTCATCGGGTGATCGGCCGGTCAGTCCTTCCCATACCCTTCGTGTGGAGGAATGCCCCTGATGCCCGAAGCTGCTGTACGCCGCCGATTCTCGAGAATGCGAAAGGTCATCATTGGCTTGGGCGTGGCCCTGGCCGTGCTGGTGCTTGTCGTGGCAGTAGGTGGGCCAGCGATCATCTCCGCCGTGGCGCCAGCGGTGGCCCGCAACCTGGGCCTGCCCGGCCGGGTGGAACTCGAGTCGGTCTCGCTCTCGTGGATGGGTGAGCTGAGCGTGGGACGGGCGGCGATATATGACACACAGGACGAGCACGTTGCCACGGTCTCGGCGCGAACGGGTGGGGGCCTGCTCGGCCTGTTTGACGCCAATCTCGAAGAAGACATCATCGTCGACGGCTGGGCCAGTGTCCGCATGTTCGAAGACGGCACCACGAATATCGAGCGTGCGCTCGGCCTGGAACGCGGAGCCCAGACGCAGAGCAAGGCCGAACCCTCCGGCGAAGTGGGGCGCCTTCCGTTCTCCCGTGTATTGCTCGAGGGCTTGGACCTCGCCTTCACCCGTGCAGGCTCGCCCACCGTGGCGGTGGCCGGCCTCGAAGGGGAGATCCAATCCCAGGGGCAGCGTGCAATGGCCAACCTGTCCGGTTCGCTCGCCATGCCCGTCCAGCATCCCGCCACCCGCTCACAGATCGAATCGGCATCGATCCACGGAGGCTTCGAACTCGACGCCGATATCGGGCTCCAGGACATGACCGGCACTGCGATCGCCAGGGTGACGGAGATCACGCCCGAGTTCGCTCGGGCAGTTGGGGCCCAGAGCGGCGACCAGGCCGTGGAACGCGCGGCCCACGTGGCCGCGCGCGGCGGGCTGGACCTCGATCTCAACGCCGGCATCGCAGGCGGCATGCCGCGCGACGCGAAAGTTTCGGTGAACTCCCAGACCATCCAGGCATCGCTCGCCGTGCGCACCGGGGACGGTGCGTTCAGACTCGACTCGCCCGCCTCGGTCCAGATCGACACCGCCGCGTTCCTGACCGAAGACGCAATCCGCCGCGTCGCCATGCCGGCCGAGGGTGTTGAACTGACGCAGGCAGGCAGCATCTCGCTGAATGTCGAGCGGCTGGTGCTGCCGCTTGTGGGCGACAACCTGCAACTGGAACAGATGCAGGCGACGGTGCGAGGAGCGATCGGCCCAACCAGCCTGAACATACCGGGAGCGGACGGCTCGACCGCCCATGTCAAGCTGAGCGATATCTCGATGTACTTGGACGTTGATGCCGACGCCCCGATCGAACTCAACGCCACGGCCAAGGCCGCCGTGAACGATCAGCCCGAAGGCGTTCTCTCACTCAATGGCCGCGCAGTCACCGCGGCCATGATGGAGGTGTTCACCGGCGAGAACGGGATCCAGGTTGCCGGACTCGCAGACGCCATTCCCGCCGTGCAGTTAAAGCTCGAGCAGGTTCCCCTGCTGGCGGCAAAGCCCTGGCTCTCGACCTTCGAGCAGGCCGGATTCAGCATCGAGGATGTCACGGGCCCGGCCCTGGATGCCACGCTCGCGTGGACCGGCAACGACGATGGTTCGGCTTCGATCTCGCTTGGCGTCGATGCGCCACATGTGAAGGCCGACGCCAACGCCCGCTGGACCGCAGACGCCGTGGCGATGGTTTCCCCGGCCTCGTTCAGTATCGCCCGCCCAGCCGCACTGGCTAGTCCCTGGCTTCCCGAGGGCTGGTCGATGCGCAACGGCCGGGGGGTTGAGGTGTCGGTGGCCGAGTTGCGCCTGCCGATGGATGGCATGACGCCCGATCTGGCCGGCACGCAAACCCGGGCCACCGTGCGAGCGGGCGGTCTGGAGGTGTCCCGCCCCGATGCGCCCATGCTTGGTCTGGAGACCCTCGAACTGAACATCGATACCGATGAGGGCCAGTCCACCGTCCAACTCTCGTCGACGCCCACCCTCGCCGGCCAGGCGGCAACGCTTTCGGCAGACCTGCGTTCGGCCGGATTGGCAACGCTCATGGACGGCGAAGCGATGGGAATGCCACCAGTGTTGGGCGAGGTCCGATTCGAAGGCCCGACCCAGTTGGCACAGGCACTAGATATCCAGGCCATGGGCCGTCCCTTGCACGCGTGGCTGGCCGATGCCGTGGGGCCGGACCTCACGCTGGTGCTCGATCTTGCCGAGCCGCCCGACGGCGCGCTCGCAGCCGGGCAACTCAGCATCGACGCGCAACACGCCACGCTGCGTACCTCGGGCTTTCGCGCATCGGCCGACGAGATATCGCTTGATGGCCTGACGTTCCGCGCAACGCCCAGCGCTCAACTCTGGGAGGGCCTGGCTTCGAAGGTGGGCATGGAGGGCTCGACCCTCGCTTCTACCTCTCCAATCGTGATCAACGTTGGTGCGGGGCGGTTCTCCTTCGAGCAGGGCGCAAGCCCGCTGGCCGGCCTCGACCAGACCTCGATCCAACTTGCAACCGAGGGCGCCATCCGTATCAATAACCTGCCCACGGGCCAGGCCGACGAGTCCGGCAACCGGCCGCGAACAGACGTTTCCATCGCGATCTTGAAGGCTGGGCTCAACTCCGTGGGCCGGGCGATCGCCGGCAGGTCCGATCTTGAAGCCTCGCTGGATCTGACGCTGGATTCGCCCGGGCAGGGGCGGGTTGCCGTGGTCGACGTCCGGGCGACTTCAGACGCGCGCGGCGACCTGACAGCCCAGGCCGCCATCGCCGAACTGAGCGTCCGTGAGGCCTTGGCGCTCGCTGGCATCGGGGGGGGCGGCATGGACGCCGCGATCGGCTCGCTGGGCGACACAGGGCGGATCGTTATTCGTGCCAATGCGCCGGCAACGCCGGAAGCCACGATCCCGTGGGAGCCCACGAGGGTTTCGCTCGAACTGGACACCCCCCGCCTGACATCGTCGCGCCCAATCGTTGCGAACTTCTCAGACAACACGATCCAACTCGCCGAGACGACCACGATCACGTGGGCGCCAGATGCCCAGTGGCTCGAGTCGGCTATCGGCGCCAGGATCACCTCGGTCCAGCCCTTGCAGATCCGGCTCGACCGTATCGACCTTGGCAATCCGCTGGAGCAGGGCGTCTCGCTGCTGGATCCCACGCTGGTCTTCGTGGATGCCTCGCTCGATGCCCAGGGCGCCACAATCGCGATCCCCGAGAGGCCCAGCATCGAACTCCAGGCCGTCACAGGGAGACTTCGCCGCATCGCCCAGAGCAGCTATTCCATCACTGCTGAGGCCTCCACCGCCGGCGGTGGCACGCTGGCGCTCAACGGCCTGATCCAGAAACCCACCGACGCCCAGGGAAGGCTTCACCTTCAGACCGCCGAGGTCAGGGGCACGCTCAAATGTGACCCCCTGCCCGTCGCGTTAGCCGATGCCCAGTCCAATACGAACCGCCTACACGCCCACACCCTCCGGCCCGTGGTCGATCTGGCCGCCGAG